>NZ_JBFSRM010000019.1:0-108198 GCF_041465805.1 Vibrio sp. 10N.239.311.G01 | reverse complement strand
GATCACGATCAAGCCGGTTTTATCGCACAAACCATCACTACCGCCGAAGGTGGTCGGTTCAATATCAACGCACAGGGCCAATGGTCATACGATATTGACAATGATAAAGTCCAACATTTAGGCGCAGGGGAAAGCTTCCAGCAAACCTTTACCGTTGAATCTATCGATGGCAGTGCTAAAAAAGATATTACAGTGACCGTTCATGGCACCAATGATGCGCCAGTTGCATCAGCTGAAGTACGTTTAGCGAATGGCTTAGAAGATACCCAGATAGTCCTCACCCCTGCACAGCTACTGGCCAATTCTAGCGATGTTGACGACAACGATATTGGCAAATTATCCATTGAAAACCTACAGGCTGACCACGGTGCTATTGTATTAAATGCCGATGGCACCTTCACGTTTACCCCAGATAAAGACTATAACGGCCAAGTGCATTTTAGCTATGATGTTAAAGATGCTCACGGTGGTGTGACCCACACGGGCGCATCAACGACGCTCTCGGCAGCTGGCGATGCTGCGATCTTCACCGGAGATAAAAGCGGTCAAATTACAGAAGATCGCCATGTACAAGGTGATGCTCAACATACGATATTTGTCACTGGCGTGTTGAATGTTATCGATCCTGATGCCAGTGAAGATCATTTTTACGCCACTCGTAATGCCCATGCGGTCAGTGATCCCTATGGCGGTCATCTGACCATTGGAAAAGCCGGTGATTGGGCTTATTCGGTTCCCAATGCCAATATTCAGCACTTAGCGGCAGGGCAAGTCGAGCAGGTTCAATATGAAGTAACGACCGCTGGTGGTGATAAACAAATTATTACCATCAATGTGCATGGCACTAATGATAAACCAACAGTTTCTGAAGTTATCGCAGGTGCACATAACATTGATGAAGATGCTGCAAATGCGACCTCTGGGCAAATTATTATCAGCGATGTTGATCATAGCGATCAACATTCTGTCAGTATTGATAGCCAACATCAGCCACAGTATGGTTCTGTTACCTATAATAGCAATACACAAACTTGGGTCTACACACTTAATAACAGCAATAGCCATGTTAATGCTTTAAATAATGGTGAACAATTGACCGATAAGTTTTCTCTATTAGTCGATGATGGACACGGGGGCATTACAACTCAAGAAGTTGAAATGCACATTGATGGACACAGCGATGTTCCACCAATGCCAACCCTAGTTGCCCCTGCAAAAATTACCGGCAGTGCAGGCAATCAGGACCTGCATGCCTCAATCGGAATTCCTCCAATTATTCACCAAGGAACGCCTACGCCAATGACAGGCTGGGGAATATCAGATCACCACGGACACTCTCTCACTGCATTACACGGTCAATTTGGTACTTTGCATGTCAATCCTGCAACCGGAGAGTTGAGTTACGATTACCAACAAACTTCATCAGGCGTCGTTAAGACACATACAGGAGGCTCTTACGGTAGTGGTACAGACGAAACCGACTCGTTTGTTTTAACCCTAGGAGGCGATCAAAACTCACAAGTCGCGGTGCACCTACATTTGCACTCGCAATCCGTCCATGGAAACAGCGGACATCACATTGACCAAACCACACTAACTGGCATGGATTTATCGCCAATCGCTCCACCACCTCCTCCAGCACCCGGCATGAGCCAAGCGGATGAACCGGATGCCTCTTTCAGCACCCCTGATGAAGTTACTCTTAATTTTGATGAGGTGACGGCAAACCTAGAACATACAGCGATAGGCGAACACGAACAGCGTTCTGGTGCCCATGCTTACCTAGACGCTCTGGGTATTAATGCTGACTCGCCGTCTATAGATTCACCGTCACACAATGTACCAGTAGCGCATGATATCGATATCATTTTCAGTGATGCCGAGAGTGCTTATGGGGCTGAGCAAACTGACGATGGTATGAGTGATGGGCTGTCTCACCATACCGATAACCCATCTATTGATGATTCTTTACACCATCATAATGACGTTGACGGACTGCCTGACATAGACCCAAATAACTAGAACATCACCCCTTCGGTTAGATAAAAAAAGGAGCACGGCATGTGCTCCTTTTTTATGCAAGCCAGAGTGGAGGACTTTACCTCTCTCCAAACGCCACGCTAACATTGGTATAAATCGGTTTCCATAAGTATTGGAACACCGACTTCTCGCCAGTTGTGATGTCTACTTCACCCGTCATACCCGGCAGTATGGAAAAGCTTTCAGGGTTATCACGGAAGTAAGGCGTATCAACCGACACTACAACTTCATAATAGATCTCGCCACGTTCGCTTTGACTTGTGGTCGGTGAAATACTCTCTACCGCCCCTTTTAAAGCCCCAAAGCGGCTGTAATCAAACGCATCAATCTTGACTCGAGTGGGCTGCCCAACACTCACAAAACCAATATCTCTTGGGGACAAACGTGCTTTGAAGTCAGCGTTCCCTCCGACAGGCACAATTTCAACTACCGTGCCACCCGGCTGAATAACACCACCATCCTGCGTGCTTGGTATGCTTTGCACCAAGCCTTGTAGCGGTGACACTAACATAGTGTTCGTCAATTTAGCTTGGCTTGAACGAACTCTAGCATTCAATGCTGATAAGTCAGATACGGCTTTAGAACGATCATCGCTCACTTTAGCTTTCGCTTCCGCCAGAAGCTGTATGATTTTTTGGTCATTACTGTCAGCTTGTCTAATCAATACCGACTTCTTGCCACGAGCTTCTTCGATTTTCTGTTCGATACTGGCCAATTTTTGTCGCATTTCAAGCACACGTAAACGTGAAATGTTACCCGCTTTATAACCCTTCTCCAGTATGTTCAACTCTTGCTTAGTCGCATTTAACTCTTTCTCATAACTCGGCAAGGCCTTTTCTACGCTACGAAGCTGCTCTGCAATTTGCTCGCTCTCTTTCTCAAGCACCACACGCTTTTGGAAGTAGAGGGCTTTTTGCGCGTTCAGCTGCGCTTTTTGCTGGCTGACGATCTCTGGGTAATCGACCTCAAACTCAGCAAGGTTAGGCTCACGTTGCTCAAGCAACGCATTCATACGTTCCACACTGGCTAGAAGCGTCACTTGTTGGGACTTTAGCTCTTCAAGGGCGGTACGCTGGAAAGTGGCATCAAACTCAACAAGCGGCTGGCCTTTCTCTACCAACTGGCCTTCTTTAACAAGAATTTGCTTTAACTTACCGCCAATCGCACTTTGTAATACTTGCTTCTCGCCTTCCGGAATCACAGCACCTTTGGCTTTGGCGATTTCATCAACTTGAGTGACTACAGACCAAGTGGCAAAAGCAATAACACATAAGGCAACCGACCATGTGGCCAGCGCTAATGTACGAGCCGTATTTTGTGATTCAACAAGCTCACCGTAGCGCTTGCCCTTCTCGATAGATTGTTTAGTCATTAGCGACTCCTTGCTTAGACTCTGATTGTTCTTGTTGGGCTGCATTTTGTTGAGCAGACGCCTCTTGAGTTGACGGCTGTAGCTCTTGAGATAACGGTTGCTCAGATAACTGCGGTTCTTGAGAAGCTTGAGGCTCTGAAGGCTGTTCCTGCTTCGAAGACTGCTCCGGCTCTAATGGACCGGCATAAACCACTGCACCTTCATTTAATACCACCACTTTATCGGCAAGCTTGATTAAATCCGGATCGTGGGACGTGTAAATCACCGTTGCTTTTCCTTTTTTCGATTGCACAAACTCACCAAACATACGTTTAGCATTTGGGTGAGCATCAGGCACAGGATTATCCATTAAGAACATTGGGTAGTCATAAACCAGCGCTTTCGCGTCAATGAGGATCTGCGCGACGCTGCCAGACAACATGTCAAAAAGGCTGTCCGGCTGAATACTGCTGATGGAAGTATCGAGCCCACCTGATAATGTCTCGAACCAACGCTTTCCACCGACCATTTCAATTGCAGAGATCATTTTCTGATCTTCGACTTTGTGACCGTCGTTTAGCCACTCTCGAATACTCAGCGTGAGCAAATCAGGATATGCGGCTCGAATGAAACACCAGTGGCGATAAAGCTGCGGATCGTATTGAACGAGGTTAACGCCTTCAAGCTCGACCATGCCGTTTTGGATAGGCTGCAAGCCAGACAGCACTTCAATTAATGTTGATTTACCGCTCCCAGAAGGGCCGGTAATCGCGACAATTTCACCGGCTTCAATATCAAAACTCACACCATTCAAGGCCGGGCGACTCTGTTTGGGATAGCGCAGTGTCACTTGCTCTAATTTCAAGTTAGGCGCTACCACAGGTAACGGGTGATGCTGGTAACTGAATTCACGCTCAGACGGCTGAGACAAAATACGGTTCACTTGCAGCTTGGATTGATTAAAGCTATTAAAACGCATCGCACTGTTTGCCAACACCTGAGCTGGACCCGTCACCTTAGATATCAACATCATTGAAGCAATCAAACCACCAGGGGTCATCACTTGTTCAAAAATAAGTCCTATGCCTAACCCCATCACGGCGAGTGTCGAGCCCACACCAATGAAATAGTAAATCGAGGTGTACCGACTCTGGAGAACCGATTGATTAAAGGTCACTGTTGAAGCAAGAAGATTGGCTTTTTTGAAACGTTGAATCCAGTGCTCTGAGAATCCAGCACTGCGAATAAAGGCAAGCTTGGATGACAGTTCATTGGTCATGTTTTGACGATTCGTACCTGCCACTGTCGATTGCATAGAGCGCTTGCTGCTAGAGCGTATCGAGCGTTTTGCTAGCAAGTAATAAAGGATTAAAGAGACGACTGGAACCAGTACCAACCACCCGCCTAAAACACCTATCGCAAGTACAAAAATAAGAATGAATGGCAGATCAAACAGCGCATTTCCTAATGGCCCCGATAGCACACCTGAAATACGCTCTGACAGCATCACTTGGTTTTGCTGACTAGAAGAAGCTGTTTGCTGATTTTGAGCATAGCTATTACGAAGCAGACGCTGCACGAGGGATTGAGAAATCTCACGACTTACTCGGTTGGAAACTGAAGCAAACACTCGGCTACGTAATGTTCTCAACCAACCCATCATCACAAACAACAACGCCGCGCCAATGGCGATACCTTGCAGCTCATGCCCTGCATCACCGCCAATCACATGGTCATAAATCGACATCGTGATGAAAGGAACGGCAAGCGCAAATAAGTTAGTGATAAAGCTGACCAATAACAATTTAGGAATGATGGGACGAAACGCATGTAACCTTTCGCCAACCCAATCAGGAGAGGCCTTCTCTAATGGTGGCCCTTCGATAACAATACAAAACTGAGGGACATCGGTGATGTCGTCATTGGCATTAAAGGCAACAAATTGCTTGGATTCTAAATGACCAGAGACCAGCTCATGTTCACCAAGTACCAGTAAGACCAATTTATGTTCACCAACTTCATCTAGGTTGGCAACCAAGCGATAAGGCAGTGCAAGCCTGTCGAACAAGGCAAACATATCGTCGATTGATTCAATGCCATTTTCATCGACCCATTGATGTGCGAACAACTGGATATTAGCATTAACTTCCAACTGCTTAAGAACGGAAAGGCTCTCGGTTTCTAAATGGTTCATCACCTCTTGTCGACCGCTGGTATCTGCACGGTTGTTCGTACCTGAAGGGTTACCAATATCTAAACGATTCATACGACGGCCTCCTGATTGCTCTCGCTGTCGACCGTAATAGCTCGACTTTCCACTGTAATGATTCGATTAGCAAATTCGCGAAGCTTCGAATGGTAGCTCACCATCAGTATCGTGCGCCCTGCCGTTACTTCTTCTTCCAACACCTTAGCTAGATTCCCAAGGGCGTCTAAATCAAGTGAAGAATCCGGCCTTTCCAACATGATTATGGGTTTATCACTTGCCAATTGAGCCGCGATATTGAGCATTTTCACGTTACCCATACTCAACAAAGAAGCACTCGTATGGCCAATTTGTGTCTCTAGTCCATCGGGTAATCGAGTAATCTCTTTGGTTAAACCCAAACGCTTTGCATAGTCACTGGCGCTTTGTGTTTTCTCAGGGTCAAAGCCACACAAGTTGTCAAGAATGGTCCCCGACACCAGTTGTCCTTTAACGCCACAGTAGGCAGCAATATTGGTTACGGATGCGATTGAAACTGCAGCTCCGTTAATGAAGCACTCACCCGCTTTTAGATCATCAATACCTGCAATCGACGACAATAAATGACTGTTGGTGTGGCGATCTTCACTCTCTAACAATACCAACTCACCTTTATTCAAGGTGATATCTGCATGAGAGAGTTCACCGTATCTTTCAACGGTCGCTTGCTGAATTTCCAACGTCTCAAAGTCAGATAAGTGGTTCTCGGCTTGCTCAGAATCTGAAGAATCCGATAGTGATAAGTCACTCAATTTTTCTATTGCCTGATTAGCACTGTGTATTGAATTAAGCTTAATTCGAACTCCCACCAAAGCACTTAAAGGTGCGACGGCTCTGCCCGATAAGATAGAACATGCCGCCAATCCACCAGTGGTTAACTGGCCATCCAACACCCACAAGCTCCCCGTAATCACAAGTAAAACTGACGTGGCTAATGCAGCAAGCTGAATACATTCTTGGGCGAAGGCATTCTGTTCTTCTTCTCTCGCTTTAGACTGAGAGCGAACATTATTGAGGGATTTAAACTGATTGAAGATTCGAGACTCAACAGCCTGGCGTTTGATTCCCTGAATGGTTTGGCTCAGTAAAATCAAGAACGCTTTTCGCTCCTGCTCATCTTGGGAAGCTTCTTCACTTAAGCTTTTAACGCGAATAGAAGATAACCAAACGATTCCGAGAGTAATCAGCCAAACTGCCAAAGGTATCGCCACCAGCTCACCGCCGATGTAAGCCACCAAGCCCAAGAAGATCAATGCAAAAGGCAAATCAATAAAGCCTGCAATCACACCACCGGAATACCAATCTTTGACTTTTGATACTGAGCCCAGCCCCTCTTCCACGCCACCAACACCAATGTGGCGAAGATGGCCTGATGAAGCCTTTGTTACTCTTTCAACCAAGGTTTGATAGGTCGCTTTCTCGGTATTGCTGGCCGCGGCTGACAAAAGCCAAGTACGCACAAACCGGATCAATGCTTCCATGGCAACAGCCAACGCTGCACCCGCCAACAACAAAGTGGCAGTACCGTAACTTTGGTTAGGTAAAATACGATCGTAAATTTGCAAAACCGTTAACGGAACGGCGAGAGAGAGAAGATTTATGAGTAAAGAAGGCAGTAGGACTTTCCCCACCACCCCTTTGTTTTTCATTGAACTTGCGGGCATACACAATCCTTATCCATGCTTATGAAATAAGATTGGTACACCATGTTGAGTATTGCAAGGTAACGGACTGATTTAACGTGTTTTTCAATATAAATATGACACAGATCTTTCTATACAAATCTGTGGCTATACCTGTACCTTACAAACGCTCGTTACAAGTGCTCCTTACAAACAATTGTCGTAATCCGTTATCGCCTGCTTTAACTTTGAAAAGTCTGAGTTACATAAATACGGTTTCAGCGCTTCAAATTTATCTGAGGGCCACTCGTATATTTTGAATGACATGAGTTCATCAATAACGGACTCATCAAAGCGGTATTTGACGACTTTAGCTGGAGAACCACCGACAATGCTGTATGGAGCGACGTCTTTAGTCACCACACTATTCGCTGCAACCACAGCGCCTTCGCCAATCGTCACACCGGGCATCACCATCGCTCGCATGCCTAACCACACCCCATCTTCAATGTGAGTGTCACCTTTGCCAATGTAGGCATCGTCGATTACATCCATAAATGGATACAGCGAAAACCAATCAACTCTGTGGGTATGGTTGCCACCCATTAAAATCACAACCTCTGCGCCAATGCAGACATAATCGCCGATATGGAGTTCGTCGATTTCCCATCGAGGCTCCCACTGGCGGCTGACTTCGTCGCCATGTAAATAACGGACGACAGATTGCTCGAACCCATTATCCCAGCAATCGCTGTAATAACTGTGTTGACCTTTTACGTGAATATTGGGGTTGGTTACGACTTCATGCAGCAACTCGAATTTGGACCAATGCTTCTTTTGCATTTTTACCTCTGAATGATCTATTAAGTTTTATTCGTTAACTATCAAAATGTTCGACGATGCAAATCCAAGGTGTACAAACTAACGCCCTATAAATACAGGGTTCACTGGGATGAATAGTGAGTATCACGCTTAAATCATAGCAATATCGCTAAAACTAAAGAGACGTCAGTGGATTCGAGGTTGCTTAAGAAGAGGAAGTAGTTTCAAAGTTTGCTCAGTTTTTATCGATAACTTGGTTGGATAATTTACAGGCGTAGTGTAACTGTTTAGTCGCGCCAATTTGACAGGAAGATGTGATTAATAAGGTTTCAAATTTCGTTTCGTGGAATACGGAATGAACAAGAGCCTGCGCGATTACACAGGCTCAAACTTAGACTCAGCTATAAACTTCGGAGCTCGCTTGGAGCTGGGCTCAGCGACTACATGCGTGCAAGCTGTACTTTTCTGTCTTTATTCACCACGCAGAAGTTACCGCGCTTAGTACGACACTTAGAGCATCGTTCGCATTCAACAGGGCTTCTATCCCCTTCCTTCCAACGCTTCACTAAATGGGGTTCAGAAAGCAGCGGTCTTGAAAGCGCGAAGTACTCAATGCCCGTGTTGTTTGCAATCGCTTCGATAGCATCAAAATCCGTTAGACCACCAACCGTGATCACTGGGATATTAACGTCTTGGCTAATCGCGTGACCATACTCATGGAAGTAGCCTTCAGCTTGAATGGTAAAACCATCGTGCGACTCGCCAATCATAGTGTCTGCTTTGCCATGAATATTGCCTGACACGACAATGCCATCCACACCCACTTGTTCAAGCTTTTTACAGACAATACGTGTTTCCTCAAAGGTGACGCCACCTTCAAAAAACTCGGATGCCGTGAGCTTAACCAAGATAGGGAAATCATCACCCACCAGCTTACGTGTCGCGGTATAGATCTCTAACAAAAATCTCATGCGGTTTTCTAAGCTACCGCCGTATTCATCTTCACGTTGGTTGTAATAAGGGCTTAGAAATTGGTTAATCAGGTAAGTGTGAGCGGCATGAATTTCAACGCCATCAAAGCCTGACTTCTGTGCTCTCAAAGACGCTTGAGCAAACGCATCAACAATGTAGTCGATCTCGTCTTTGGTCATCGCTTTGCCTAGAGTTTGAGTTCCTTTTTCTGGAACCTCACTTGGTGCGTAGATTACTCGCTCGCCAAGGTCATGCGTGGTTTTGGTGCCACCATAAGCCAACTGCATCACGATTTTAGAGTCGTTGTCGTGCACCAGTTGAGTCAGCTTTTGATACTCTTCAATGAATGAGTCGTTATACATACCCATCATGCCTGCATTCGGCTTTTCTTCTTCAACAATGTTCGCGTAGCCCGTCACGATCAGGCCGACTTCACCTTGAGCCAACTCTTCATAGATAGCGTACAGTTTATCTGTCATATGCCCATCTTCGGTGGCCATATTTTCCCACGTTGCACTTCTCATGAAGCGATTCTTTAGTGTCATCTTGCCAATGTGGGTTTCTGTAAACAAAGTGCTCAAGTGTCTTCCTCTCAAAATCGTGTTACGCAAGTTACCCATTAAGCATGGGCACTGATTCAGGCGGATACTACAGAGAATAAGGCAGCGAAAACTTAATCTAGATTAAGAGAGCGGCACTCTCATGTGAGAAAGATATAGAAAGCATCAAAAAGAGATAAAAAAGATTGGAGAAATGGTAACAAAAGAAAGTCGCTAAGTTTTAATAAGCGACTTTGTTCAATTTAATCTGGACTAAGTCAATGGTTCTTACGAGAGGTGTCCACCTGCGAATTTCTGCCTGCTAACAGTTATTTGAACTCATAGGTGTAAGACGCGCCAACACTGTTATTTTCACCGAAATCGTCCTCAGCAAAAATAGTGAAGAAGTTGAATGATTGAGCGTCACTCAACTTGTAGCTAGCACCGCCGCCTGCCCAATACCCTGAATAATCATCAGAGCCCATTGAACCACCACCGAAGCCCATGATAGACCATTCATCCGTAATCGTTTTTAAGCCAAACGCGCCAATGTAACCACCGTGTGTTGCACTCGGCATCAATACATAGTCAGAGCCAACGTTATCATCATCGAAAACCGCTACTTCGCCGTCATTATAGCTGTACCCAGCCATAGGGAAGATTTGCCAACCGAACGGCTCAATGTCGAAATAACTCAGTGGGATAAACGTACCAATACTGTAGTTGTTCTTATAAGCATCGTTGTCATATTCAGAACGGCTAAAGTTGAAGTTAACAATACCCATAGGCAACAGCCATGAACCGCCTAATCGCCACTCTTCGCCGTCTGCATTGACACGAGCATTGATCATTCGCGCTTCATCAAGCCCAATAGACCCAGAGAACTGCAGATCTTCGTTATAAGCAACGCCAGCTTTGGTTACGATTTTAGTCGGATCATCAGGGTGCTTCTCTTCAGCAAAAGCACCCGTTGAAAATAAAGACACTAAAGTAATGATTAGTAGATTACGTAATGTCATTAGAAGGTCGCGCTAACACCAACAAAGTGGATACGGCCATCGAACGAACCATTCAACAGATTAACTTGACCAAATCGACCATATCGATCCATCTCAACTGAACCCAAATCAGCGTATTCATAGAACACATCAATTAAGATGTCGTCCCAGTAGGTAGATGCGCCAACTGAGTAGCGGTACTGTTCACCCACAGGAAGGTCAACCCATTGCATTGACGGATCGTCTTGCGGAGAAGTTTCGTAAGAGAAGCCAGCTTTCAAACGCCAGTCTGAATTCAATTGATAATCCGCACCTACCGCAAATTTCCAAACGTCATCCCAGTCACGTTCAATCGGAACACCATTAATTGGACTTCCTGCTATTCCAAAATCAAGAACGGTTGTATCCCATTCACTCCAACGGTGGAACTGAATACTAGCAAGCAGGTCAAGTTGAGAGTTCAAAGCATAGCTCGCACTGACATCGATGATTTCAGGTAAAGCAATATCAGTTGATAA
This sequence comes from Vibrio sp. 10N.239.311.G01, assembly GCF_041465805.1. Taxonomy (NCBI): domain Bacteria; kingdom Pseudomonadati; phylum Pseudomonadota; class Gammaproteobacteria; order Vibrionales; family Vibrionaceae; genus Vibrio; species Vibrio sp. 10N.239.311.G01. The sequence goes on along the minus strand of NZ_JBFSRM010000019.1, from coordinate 97,091 downwards.
TGAATTCAATACGCCTTGGTTAATAACGCCATTTACATCATTCTTAAACTCATGTTCTAGTTTCGAGCGGTAGCTGGCACCCAACTTAAGTTTATCCGTTGGTGTATACATCACACCAAGGTTATATCCATAGGTCCAATCGGTATCTTGTTTAGCTGTAAACCCAGAAGTTGACTGCTCAAATGCTGCCCAGCTGAATTGCACACCCGCGCCTACTGACCACTGGTCATTCAGCTTATAACTCAGTGATGGATTCACTTGCATTGCTGTGAGAGTGATATCTTCTAGAAGTGCAGCACCCGCCCAATCACTGCCATAATCGAGGCTTGAACCGCCAACAGCACCAAGTGCAATACCAAGGTGCAATTTGTCTGTGACTTGATGAGCATGAAAGGCACCAAATGAGGGAAGAACTGAGTGCCCTTTTCCATCATCGCTAGAATCTTGGTTATCTTGATATTTCATCTCAAGATCGAACGCCATGGTATTGATCGTGGTTTTGCTTTCACCCATGTGAGACATGGTTGCTGGGTTAGTCCACATCGCCGCGGCAGAGCGAGTGTAAACACCATCACCGGCGCCGGTAGTACCGGCATTGGCGACGACAGCTTCTTGTAAAAACAAACCACTTGCGAAAGCATTTAAACTTGTAAAAATTGCGGTGGCAGCTAGCGAGTAAGTAAAAGTTTTGTTCATTAGATTGCTCATTTAGCCTTAGACATTAAATTGCTCTAAGGTTACCGCAAAGCCCCATAAACAAATGGAATATCCGTTATTCCTGTACAAACGCTATTTGAACTTTCTCGCGACGTATGGACGTGGCTTGTCTCGATGAATTTCACGTTGAGCAGCGATTGCTCTATTCTTACCTAACCCTACCTTTATCTGATACCAGGTCTCATAAAATACGGCCATGCCAGGGCTTGACCACCAAGTCTTGTTGTAGAGTTTCTTATTAGCAGCGACAACATCTGGCGACCGATTCGCACACTCAAGTGCCAATGCATAAGCTTCAGCATAAGGGTCTTCGGCAATCTTGGTTACCAACCCATAGTCTTTCGCTTTTTCACAGTCGATCTCTTTAGCGGTCATCGCCATTTCTAAGGTGTGATCTTTACGCATTAACTCTCGAAATGCGATGGCGCCTCCCATATCTGGAATCAAACCCCATTTCGCTTCCAATATCGAGAAGGTCGCGTCTGGACTGGCCATCCTAAAATCACCACCACTGGCTAATTGAAGGCCGCCTCCCCAACAACGACCATGAATCGCAAAAATGACAGGACATGGGATCTCTCGCCAACCAAGCGAAAAGCGCTGCGCAGCATTGGGTAATGTCGGTAACCATTTGAACAAGAGCTTCATCGCCCCTACTTTACTGTTCAATAACGATTTAACATCTAAACCAGAACAAAAATCTGAACCACTGCCTTTAACAATAACAGCTCGAATATCTCTGTTCTTCTTGAGCTCACTTATCATGTCATTAACGGCTTCAAACATCGCCATATCAATAGCATTGAGCTTATCGGGTCGATTCAACACAACCGTCGCAATTTGGTTTTCATCGATAGAACAAGTAATACGATCGAGGTTTGGCATGGTGGCTACCTTACAAGTGGTCAGACCTTTAGGTTATACATTTTATTAACATATGCCAAACTTGCACATTAAGAAGCGAGACCTGTGTTGCTTAACACCGCTCCCTTACACAAACGACATCAATAAAAAAGCAGTGATGGCTCGCTCCATTCACTGCTTTTCATTCGTATCTTTTATTACCAATAGCTTTTGCCAGTAGTTTTGAATACCAATAGCTTTGATAATCAAGGATTCTCAGTTTTGGTAGAACCTATGTTCTTCGAGATTTCAATAACAAGAAGATGAAGTAGCTACCACCAATAATGGAAACTAACGTCCCTGCCGCAAGCTGCGCTGGGAACACCACCACTTGCCCTAGCCAATCGGCGAATAGCATCAATGCTGCACCAATTAAAAACGACAAGATGATCTGCTCTCGAACCAAACGAGCCCCCACCATTGCAGCGATATGCGGAGCTAACAAGCCGACAAACGCGACAGGCCCCATGGTTGTTGTCACGACCGAGCATAAGATCGCAACAATACACAACAGTGCCACGTATGCGATATTGATATTCAACCCTCTGGCACTCGCGAACTGTCGTCCAGTCGCAATTAAGGTCACCCAACGGCTCAGTAACAGAGCAACACCAATACAAGCCGTTATCACTACTGCCATTATAGTGGCTGATTCAGGCTCCACACGGTAAGTAGAGCCGGCTAACCAAGCCAATAATGTGTATTTCCCCTCACCCACTCGCGTTAAAGAGAATTGCACCAAAGCTTCCAAGACTGCGGTCAGCGAAATACCGGTAAGGATCAAAATCGATGGCGCAAACTGATGCTTCTTGCCAAGGAACAATAATAGACAGAGTGCAATCGCACTGCCTAAGAAAGCAATCCAAGGGCTCAATGAGTGAATCGAATATCCCATAAACAAGCTGCTGAAAATCAAAGCTAGAACCGCACCCGCCGACACACCAAGAATGTCTGGGCTTGCGAGCGGATTGTAGACCAACCTTTGTAAAATCACCCCAGCCACCGCTAAGCCACCACCAGCGAATATCGCGGTTAACATTCTCGGCCAACGAATAGACCATTCAAATGCATCTGGGATAACAAAGTAGCCCATATCAGAAGAAGGCTGTGACAATGCGCTCAACGCGAACAACCCGAAGATCATCAAGCCCAACAAGAAGTAAGCCAAAGATGAAATAGACTTCGGACCTTTAGGCATTGAGAAAAACAACTGATCTTGAGCAGACATTTGCTTTCTCGCAATAATGATCAACGCAGGAGCACCAATCACTGCGGTTGCCGTCCCTGTTGGAATCATGTCCAAAGACCATTGCGCCAAGAAGATCGCCAAGCTGTCGGTGACACAAAGTAATAGCGCACCTAATACACAACTCGCGATGAGTTCAGATTTAGCCTTTAGAAAACCTAGATGCCTAGCGATGTTCGGAGCAATCAAGCCGATAAAGCTGATCACGCCCACTGAGGTAATCGACACTGAAACCAACCAAACGCCGATTGCCATTAGCACAAAGAAGGTCGTGCCAATATTGAGCCCGCGCGCCGCAGCCCCTTCAGTGCCGATGGAAAGCAAAGTCAGAACTCGCGGAGCTAAGAAGAATATGGCAAAAATCGGCAACAGCTTAGGCATCAACCAAAGCACTTGTTCCCAGCCATTTTGCCCTAGATCGCCCGCTCCCCATACAAACAGATTTTGTGCGTACTGATCGTTGAGCAGAATAATCGCCGTTGCAAATGCCCCTAATAACAAGTTGACCGCCATACCCGCCAATACAATTGGCAAGCCGCTCATGTTTTTGATTCCGACAATCGAAACAATCAGCCCCATCGCAAGCAGCGCACCGACCAAAGCAAACCAAACTGAATACTGAGCGACCAACATCGGCGCCACCACATTCAGAATAACCAGACCAAGCCATGCACCTGACGATGTACCTAAGGTTAACGGGGACATCATGCGATTCTGTGTCAGTTGTTGAAACAAGCTGCCGATGGTGCCAAGTGTTGCGCCAACCAAGATCGCCATCACCAAGCGAGGTAAGTTGACATAGGCTAACGCCATCAACTCAAATGAATCATCAACCATTGAGTTGAATGTCGCGATGTCACTGATCTGTGAGACTTGCTGAAGCAACTCACCAATAGGACCAAATTCCGACTGCCCTAACCATAAATGAACAAGGGCAGCACAAAGCAGCGCAGCCCCCATCATAAAACCACTGGATTTCATTACTGCTCCGCTAGCGTCAACAACGATTGCGCCATGGCTTCTGCGTTATACAAGATCGACATAGCACCGCCGTAGCTCCAACTTGCCGCTACTGGGCTAAATTGACCATTGCGAACAAAGGGCATGCTCTTCCAAACCGGAGAACGGTTTAGCTTGTCTTGATATGGGCAAGGTTCAAAGTAAAGCGCAATGCCGTTCTTCACGTTCTTAAGCTCGGTCATGCGTTTTTGACTGATGCCCCACTGACTTGCAGGAAGATCCATCGCATTATCAACGCCAAGCTGCTCAAGTGCGTATTGTGGAATCGAGTTATCGCCATAAATGAACACCGATGTAGTACTCGCAAAACGGAAAGAAGTGACTTTCGGTTTGTCGCCCGGATACGCTTTATCTAACTCAGCTTTTAGAACAGCGATACGCTCATCCATTGCGGCCAGCTTTTGGTTCGCTTGTTCTTCTTTACCAAGCAACTGGCCGATCTTCTTGAAATTCTCAATAGCAGCCGCTGCATTGCTGTGTTGTTCGCTGTACGTTTGGTAGTAAAGCACGGGCGCAATTTCAGAAAGTCGTTCCTGAAGATCTTTCTGAGGAGAAGCGATAAGAATCACATCAGGGTTTAGCTTTTTAAGCGCCGAAAAGTTAGGTTCAGTTCGAGTGCCAATATCCGCCACGCCTTCTGGAATCGCAGGCTGAACAACCCAATCGGTATAACCTGCAATATCAGGTACCGCTACTGGTGTAACACCGAGTTCAATCACTTGTTCGGCTATGTCCCAGTTCAGCGCAGCCACTCTAACAGGCTGAGCTTCAAGGGTTTTAACACCCTCACTGTCTTCAACTTGAAAGTTGGCCATCGCTTGAGCTGATAACAACAAGCTCAATGAGACAATGAACGAACTCACTTTAGGAAAACGAGAAGTAAAATAGTTGGCTTTCATATAATCACTGTCACTTTTTAATTGTTTATTTAACGACAAAAGCAGCCTACACAGGCTGCTTAGATTTATGTATTCAAATGAATTAGAACTCGTAGTTCACGCTGAGTTCTACTGACTGCTCTGCACCGAACCAACAGTTCGATTGGTCGTAGCAGGTGTAGTACTCTTCATTAAACAGGTTGTTAACCAGCAAGTTAGCCGTTGCACCTGACAGAGTTTCACTTGCTTCCCCTAGGTCATAACCTACGGATAAATCGACAACCGTATATGATGGTACTTTTCCTTGAGTATTCGTTGCATCCATCTCCATTTCACCCATGTAACGAGCACCTGCACTGAAGCGAGTTCCCGATAAAGCACCACCATAGACATAGTAATTGCTCCATAGATTAGCGGCATGTGTCGGTACATAGATTGGTGTCGTTCCTTCAAGGTCAGGGTTTGCATCTTCCGTTACTTCCATATCGACGTATGTATAGCTCGCGTTCACATCCCAATCTTCCGTTACAAACCATCTGCCTTCGACTTCGACACCTTGAGAACGCACTTCGCCTAACTGAATCTTAGAGCGATACGTTGGATCCGATGGATCGGCAGCAATTGAATCTTTCTTAGTAATGTAAAAGTATGATGCTGTAAGTTGCTGTGCCATATCAGCAGACAGGTATTTCACACCTAGTTCGACTTGCTCACCCAGCTGAGGTTTTAAAGAGTTACCGTTAATATCGGTACCAGCAGCTGGTTCAAAACTCGTCGCGTAACTTACAAATGGAGAGATGCCATTATCTAACTCATACAAAGCACCTACGCGGTAAGAGAACTGATTGTGATCCGCTTTTTCTGTGCCATCGCTTGTTGGATAAATGCTCGTTTTTTCGTCACTCGCTTTGAACATGTCGTAACGTCCACCAGCAAGTAAAACCAGCGCGTCGTAGCGAACTTGATCTTGGAAATACAAGCCCAGTTGCTCGGTCGTGATGTCATGTGATTCACGATAATTCTCTTGTAGCTGACTCTTATCAAGCAAGTCATTATTTGGGTTGTATGCGTTAAATCCGTAGAAACCAGCGTTCGCGGTGAACTCTTGATACAAAGAGTCGCCCGTCAGTTTTAGGTAATCGAGACCAAACAATAAGTTATGCTCTAGCCCAGCAACCTCGACGCGACCTGATACTTGGTTGTCGATAACAAAGCTTTGAGAGTCTTCATCCGTGCTATACACATTTCGAATTAAGCTACCAGTTGCGGCGTTAAAATTCGTACCGCGATGGTAGGTGTTTTCTTGATATAGCGACGCATCGGAATAACGAGCGTTCTGAAGGAAAGTCCAGTTGTCATTGATTTGGTGGTTAATTTTGTAACCTAACATCAAGACTTCACGTTCAAAAGTACTCCAGTTCTTGTCGCCCATCGACACAGATGGATCACTTGCCTTCAATACTTCGAGCGGCATTGCAGAGTTAGTACCCATTGACGGATCATTCTGATAGTAAAGATTGAAGTTAATAAGTGTTCGATCAGATACCTGCCAATCTAGCGATGGAGCAATCACATAACGCTCTTCTTCAGCGTTATCAACTTGGCTGTCTTGTTTACGAGCGAGTGCAACTAAACGATATGAAAAGTCACTGTCACCTAACTGACCTGAAGTATCAATTGACGCTTCCATCAAGTTTCTTGAGCCTGTAGATACACCCACTTTTGTCGACCCGTCTTCTTGCGGTGCCTTCGCGATCATGTTGACCATACCACCCGGCGGCATCGATCCATACAACACAGACGTAGGGCCTTTAAACACTTCAACTTGCTGAATCGCAATAGGGTCGATCTGAGGTTGCAGGTTCCATCCAGTCAGGAACGGCAGAATCAAGCCATCGTAGTAACTCTGATTGTTACTAAACCCACGAATCGAGAACGTATCGTACATGGTTACTGATGCGCCCTTTTGCTCAGTCACAACACCCGGCGCGTATCTAAGCGCTTGGTTAAGAGACTTTACACCTCGTTGCTCTAACTGTTCTTCATCAATGACTGTAATACCTTGAGGTGTTTCTTCCGGCTCAAGTGCCGATTTTGTGGCTGTATTACGATAGGCTTTACCCATAATAGTGACAGTTTCTATATTCGAATCTGCCGCAGTAACGGTTTCTTCCGCCAATGCTTGCGCTGAAAACGCAGTCAGCAACGCTACTGCCAATGATGAATACTTAAAACGAGTGTGAGTGGTCATAATTCCCTCGGTACCAATGCTTAATATAAATAATAATAAATCTCATTTGCATTGTATGTATCTAGAGGTGGGATAATTAACAATTTGGTGCAAATTCAAAAAGAACTTGACCTATTTTTAGTCGAAAACGGTCAATTGATGATTAAAAAGACAATTGACCCTATTGATAGGAAGGCTTTGCTAGAAGAGAGTGAGCGGGAATATGACTACGATTTAATAATAGGAACCCAGTACTCCATTTCAGCGTCAGAGGCATGTGCTTGATAGGCAAACGGGTACACTTCAAGCTCATATCCATCGACGCCACGATAACCTGAACTTGGCATCCAATTCAGCACAAACCAACTCAAGGTGTGTCGTAAATTCTCAATTGGACCACAGTGCTTCACTACAGCATAAGTTTGCTTAGGAACCGTCAGTACCTCTAATCTTTCAGAGATAATACTCGGTAATTGCGGGATTGAAATTCCTTCCTGAAGTTCTACCCCTGCCCAATAGTGAATATTAGTCCCGTCAAAGCAAGACTGAGTCAGGTCAACCACGCCAATGAACTGGAGCACGTTGTCGTCAGGGATCTCAACTTCACCTTCTAAACGTGACCATAGCTGAGGGACTTTCTGAGCGAAGTCTTGCGTGAGTGAAAACAGACCACTGATTTCTGATGTCATGCCTTTCACTAGGAAAGACTCTCTTTCATCAATGCGCACTTCCACAAAGCTTAACGCCCCTTTTTCAGAAGTACTCGCTGTTTCAGATACTTGTATCGGCTTTCTTAGCCCGACTCTTTTGCCTGCTTTTCTATACTGACTTGGGCTAGACCCAAACATCTGCTTAAACGAGCGGCTAAAGCTTATTTCTGAATTGAACCCGAGCCCAAGAGCAATATCTATCACGCGATCTTTTCCATCAAGCAGGTGTTCTGCAGCTTGGCTTAACTTTAGCTCTCTCACATAGTTAGCCACAGTAAGCCCTGTTTCAGCTTGAAACACTCTCTGAAGCTGCCAACGAGACCAACAGCTTTGTGTCGCAATATCTTCTAACGATAGCGAGGAGCTAAGGTTCGAATGGATATAGGTTAAAACGCGACTGATACGACCAAATGCAGGTGTGTTCATATTTAAGCTTTCATATTCTCTATAGTTGACAGCGACATATTCGATTCACCAATACTTTTATCATTTAAAACGGCTTTTATCACTCAAAAAAAGAAGCGCTCATGTGTGTTCTATAAAATGACCAAAAGATAGAGGCACCGAGTAGATGCTCCATTTTGTATGGTTATCCTCGATTATGTCCGTTATGATAACGCTACTGATTCTCATTTAATGGTTTATGATGCTTTCCCAGCTGCACAATATTATCACTCGTCGGAGAGCCCCGTCTCTACATCAGAAAATCTTCGCTCACTCAAAACAAGTGACACCTTATTTAAGTGGAAGCTTTGGTGTTCTGCATAGCAAGAGCATTGCAATAACGAATGATGATAGCCATAAAGAAATCAAACGAGTTTACGATGGCCTTGCGCAGAGCCACCCTGAAGCAGGCAAAGCCTATTGGTTAACCCGAACGTGGGATCTGGTTTGCTGGCAACCAATCTACGTGACCTTTATATCTATCTACGGCCTTCACTCACTGCCTGATATTAAGAACATCGGCCAGTTTAGGTACAAAGAATTTGTCACAGGCTACCGTTTCTTTAATGGTGATCATCAACACGGTTCACCAGAAGAACTGATTCCACAAGCAGGCGAAGCTATTCTTGCACTCACAGAGTTTTATCGTAGCCAGATTAGTGAGTGGACACGTATTCGTCCGGGGTTTACCAATCATCTACTTGCTGATCTATTATTAGGCAGCTTGATAAAACTACAGCAGCACGAACCGAGCCTAACCAACGATTATATCACTGAACAAGCTAAGCTTTGGTTAGAAGCATGCCAGTTACCTGAAAATCATTTAAACAGCCTTAAAATAGACGCTGATTCGGGGATGCTAAAACTGATCAGAATCAGCTGCTGCTTAGTTTATAAGTGCGACTCTAGAAAGTATTGCGACGATTGCCCAAGACATCCCGACAACAAAAAAACAGCTCAATAACACCCTCTATTTTTAAAAGCCAATAAAGCTCGTTTAATTTCACTGAAGCGCTTTATTGGTCTAGGCACAGGACTGACATGTTTCAGCTTTCAAACATCAAAATTGTTCGTGATGAACGAACGATTCTCTCAATCGAAGACCTCTCGATTCCGACCAACGAACTGACCGTCGTTCTTGGCCATAATGGTTCGGGTAAATCTACACTCGTTAATTTACTCTCAGGGCAGATGTCACCAGATCATGGCAGCGTGGAACTAGACGGCGCTTCCCTCTCTTCATTCAAAAGCAAAGACTTAGCCAAGCAGATTGCTTATTTACCGCAAAAACTCCCCGCTTCTGCTGGCTTAACTGTCGAAGAGCTGGTTCGTTTAGGGCGTTTCCCATGGAGAGGCGCACTAGGCCGTTGGAATTCAGAAGATAAGTCGATCATCCAGCAAGCAATGGAAAGAACCGGTGTTACTGAATTCTCACAAGCATTAGCGGATGACTTATCTGGTGGTGAACGTCAACGAGCGTGGGTCTCTATGTTACTAGCTCAACAGTCACCGGTATTGATCCTTGATGAACCGACTTCTGCACTGGATGTTCATCATCAATTTCAGCTAATGGGCTTACTGTCTGAACTCAACAAAAAAGAAGATGTTGGGGTGATCGTTATTTTACACGATTTGAACCTAGCGCTTCGTTACGCGACGCATATTGTCGCCCTGAAAAAAGGTCAGATTGCGTTCGAAGGCAGCGCGGATAAGTTACTCGATGAAGAGGCTTTGTCAGCACTGTATGAGTCCCCTATCCGACTGATCGATCATCCAGTGCCAGCCAATACTGCAGCAAGTGAGAAGGTTGCAGTCGTCTGTGAATAGTTCGGGCATTTCAGTCTAAGCTCTAAGCTCTAAGCTCTAAGCATAATAAAGGCCATTGAAATCATAAACTTCAATGGCCTTTTCGTTTTTCACTCACTAGCTAGCTAGCTAGCTAAATAATTAAATAACTAGCTAAGCTGGGACTCTCTCGCTTCTTGACTACTGAAACCACGTAAAATATTAAACAGGGTAATCAGTGTGAACAACATGATGACAAGCGATAGATGCCACGCTTCTCCTAGTCCTAACTGAACCAGCCCCATGCTCACCATTGAAGACACCACCATCTGCCCTCCGCCAGACATCGCAGCAGCCGCGCCAGCGTTCTTCTTATAAGGCAACATCACCAACGCCTGAGCACAAGGTAACGCTATACCATTGCCAAGAATCATCAAGAACTGGCCAAGCATTAAATAAAGTGGCTCAAGTGGACAAAAGAAAAGCCACAACGCCGCAGCCACATGTAATACAGGTGTGCATAACAGAGTTTTCTTGTTGCCCAGCATAGGGCGAATACGGTTACATAAGCTTGTTCCGCCGAGCATGCCTAATGCAGGAATCACCGCCCACATCGCGTATTCATCTGACGTCATGCCAATCTGATTTTGCATGATAAATGGCATCACTGATACGGTGGTGATCATCAAGCTAAAGTTAAGCCAGCCAATACTCGCAAAGCTCATAAAATAACGAGAAGTGAGTAGCTCTTTGTATTGAGAAATCATTTTCTTCGGTGAAGGGATAGCCGAAACCTTAGTGACGGTTTCCTTAAACTTGAACGCCAATACCACCCAAGCCAATGAGACATAGCCAAGTAGTGAGATAAACACCATACTCCAGCCAAAGTGGAAGTTAATAAACCCACCGATAACAGGCGCGATCAAAGGTGTTATAGAGGCAACCATCGCAATATAAGACATAGCCAAAGGCAAGTCTGCGCCGTTGAATCTATCGCGCGTCGAGGCACGAGCAAGTACAGCGCAACAGCCGGTTCCTAGGCCTTGTAGAAATCGCCCCATCACCATATTGGTAAACGAGTGGCTGAAGAAAATGATCATCAATAGTCCCAGCATGGCGATTAATAATCCGCTCAGCAGCACTTTCTTGCGCCCAAGAGCATCGGAAATAGGGCCATAAATAAACTGGGAAGGCCCAAAACCTAATAGGTACACGCTTACCAATAGCTGGGCTTGCTCTAGTGATACATCGAAGTCTTTGGCGATCCAAGGTAGTGATGGAAACACCAGTCCCATACTGAGCTGACCGATACTGATGACCAAGCACGCAAGTAAGATCGATTTAAAATCAAATCCACGACTCATCGTTTAATAGGTCCGTTCGAAGAAAAATCGTGCGTATCTAACTCACAACATAAAAACTGAGAAAATAGCGAAAATGCTGCTGGTGAGTTGTTCATAATGCTCCGACAGGATCAAATAGAGAAAGGCAGAGTAAACATACGTGAGCTTGTATAATCATACAATAGGCGTTCAACTAAATATGTGAATAGTCACTTTTCAGCAACCTCGGCTTTCCGACTATCGGCCACAAGCGCTAGACTAACACTAGATGCTCATAATCAAGGGACTTCAATGAACACTCATCACCGTATTTTTTCATGTGCTTTGGCGCTGCTTGCCTCAGGTCCTGTAACGTCAGCCTTTGCTTGGCAGGCAGAGAAGATCACCGACGGACTCGTGATCCCTTGGGGACTGGCTTATGTCAACGATAAGTCCATGCTAGTCACAGAAAAATCAGGCGTCATTAAACATGTCGATTTAAAAACTGGCGATCAACACACACTCTTCAGGCTGCCCAATGTATCGGCGAAAGGCCAAGGTGGATTATTAGATATCGCACTTTCCCCTTTTGAAAACGGAAAGTTCTACGTCACTTACAGTAAAGACATCGATGATGAAGGCGTAACAACACTGGCTTCTGCTAATTACAGCAATAATGAAGTCATCAATTGGACAGACGTGTTTGTAACTAAATCCAGAACGGACACAGGACGTCACTTTGGTAGCCGTATCACCTTTGATGATAGCCACCTGTATTTTTCAATCGGTGATCGAGGTGATCGAGACAACGGCCAAGACACCATGACTCACGCCGGATCAATATTACGACTGAATGCCGATGGAAGCACACCAAGCGATAACCCATTCACGGATAACAACAAAGTGCTCAATGAAATTTGGAGCTTTGGCCATCGTAATCCACAAGGTCTGTATTACGATTTCCCGACTCAAAAGCTTTGGTCGATTGAACACGGCCCTCGCGGTGGTGATGAAATTAACCTAATAAAAGCGGGTGCCAACTATGGGTGGCCTGTCACCTCACACGGAAAAGAGTATTGGGGCCCTATCAGCGTTGGCGAATCGGAAACCAAAGATGGTATTGAAGCGCCAAAAAAAGTCTATGTTCCTTCAATCGCTCCGGGCAGTTTGCTTGTTTACCAAGGAGACAAATACCCAGAGCTGAAAGGCAAACTGCTGGCTGGCGCACTAAAACTTACTCACATCAATATTGTGACAGTCAATGAACAAGGTGAGGCAATCGAGGAAGAACGCATTTTAGAGGACTTGGGCGAAAGGATAAGAGACATCGAAACTTCACCAAACGGAGACATCTTCTTCAGCACTGATAATGGCAACCTGTACCGCTTGAAAAAGTAGCCGAGACCTCGTTCAAGTAAAGGCACTTACCTTACAACGACATTTATAAATATAAGCCGTTAAAAGTGGGCTCAACGCCCAGTTAGCGGCTTTAAATTTGCAAAAATGAATGCGCTAAAACAGTGCATTGACTCCAAATTCGTCATCAATTTCGACCACCTTTTTCACAAAAACTACAACAAATCACCATACAACTGTAACTCCATGATATTTAAGGAATGCAAAGTTTGACTACCCCCAAGTTTCTGCAACCTTTCCCTATGTATTCGATTGACTATCCCCTGATTTGATTTAGACTCGTTTCCGGCTAGAAAGAAAGTTCTTTGTATATAAACATTTCGTTGGATTACTAGTAACCCCGTTGTGTTGTACGCAATAGCAATAAACTTTTCCGCGCTATCAGTGCCACAATTGGCTCAAAATAAAAATTTAATTTTAGGATATCATCATGTCTAACACAGTTACTGGTACAGTAAAATGGTTCAACGAAACTAAAGGCTTCGGCTTCATTCAACAAGAAAACGGCCCAGACGTATTCGCACACTTCTCTGCTATCACTGGCGACGGTTTCAAAACTCTTGCTGAAGGCCAAAAAGTTGAGTTCGTAGTATCTCAAGGTCAAAAAGGCCCACAAGCTGACAGCATCAAAGTACTTTAATTTAGTATTTTAAAGCTTTCTAAAAATAGCCAGCCTCTGCTGGCTATTTTTTTACCCGCTATTCAGAGATTTAAGGTAATATTCCCCTTCACTATTTCTACCTAAGACACCCTCTCAATGGCTCTTAAACCCACAATCTACAAGTTTCGTATCTCTTTAACCGATATGAATCGCGACTATTACGACTCTTTCAATCTAACGGTTGCACAACACCCTTCTGAAACAGAACAGCGAATGATGGCTCGAATCATGGCTTTCTGTATCAATGCGTCTCCTGAACTTGAGTTCACTAAAGGGTTGTCTAGCATTGAAGAACCCGATTTATGGCAGAAGTCGTTAGACGATCAAATCCTAGAATGGGTCGATGTGGGCGAACCCGATCCAGAGCGTGTTAAGAAGGCAACTCGCCTATCTAAATCAGTACGCGTATTCAGCTTCAACACTAAATCAAACGTTTGGTGGGAGCAGAACAAAGGTAAATTCGGCTACCTAAAAGCTCAGATCGTTCGTCTAGACAACGATGGTATTGAGCAGCTAGCGGCGATGACACAACGTACGATGGATCTTTCAGTCATGCTGACGGGTAACTCTGCTTTCATTAACAGCGATACTCAATCGGCAGAAGTAACGTGGGAAGAGCTACAGAGTAATGACTGAGCGTCCAACCCCGAATAATTCGCAAACAGCAGCTAGCCAGCTAGAAGAAGCCAAGCAACAAGCCGACGCGCAGCAAGAAATCAAAGCTAAACAACAAGCTAGAACCAAGCTTCACCAGTGTTTAAAAGAAGCAGGTTTAGGTTCAGTCAAAGCGCTCTCGACAGGCTACGAGAAAGAGCTGTCGTCATTTATTGATGAAAACCACGCTTTGTTTAAACACGCTTGCGAGAACAAGCCGGAGAACTCTGCACGTCAGACGTTGCTTGGCTTGCTAACCAAGGTACATATCGATGCAAGCTATCGCTTTGAAAGCAATAAAGAAGCGAATGAGGCGATGCAAAATGTATTCGATAATACAGTGGGAACTGAGCACAGCGACAAGTTACAAAACTCTAACGCTCAACAGTTAAAACTAGTCACGCATTTGTGGTTGTTCATTCAAGGACGACTAGGAATGGATTACAGCCTAGCCAATGATCACGCAGCTGTAGCCGCTACGCTACTGTCTCGTATATCGAGAAGCAGTGATGATGAGATTCGCGTAGAGTTAATGGCGAGTTTTTACGATGGTTTGAGCATCTATCAAGCCGAGAACAAGCCATCCGGTATTGTTCACCACTTAAAGCGTTTGTTTAACCTTTCTTAAGCACTCCACCAGCGACTGATTCTAGTTACGCTCTATATGCTTTCAACAAACGTTAAGATATAGAGCGTGCTTTTTCTGCTTGGCCGCAACAGATTCCCTATTACGTTCATTCCTCACTTTAGGGAATGGCGAAAGTGAATAAGTCGCTCATTCTTCACTTTAGGGAATAACAGCATTCTCAGCCATTACAGTTGACTTCATTGCAGGCGTAAAAAAGCCCCGCATAAAGCGAGGCTTAGAATATATTTCAATGAACATCAATTTACAGAGGCTAAATTGAATTCATCTAATAATGCAGTGAATCAACGCAGGCCGTGTAAGAACTCGTGGCGCGTTGCTGGGTTTGATCTGAAGATACCGCCCAGAGCTGTTGTTGTCGTTTCGCTAGTCGCGTCCATTACACCGCGTGATTTCACGCAGTAATGAACCGCATCCATGGTGACAGCAACGTCATCAGTTTCGAGTAGCGTTTGCAGTGCAACAAGGATCTGCTGCGTCATACGCTCTTGAACTTGTGGGCGCTGAGCAAAGAATCGAACAATACGGTTAATCTTTGAAAGACCAATGATTTTTCCACGCGGGATATAAGCGACCGCAGTCTTACCATCAATCGTCACTAAGTGGTGCTCACAAGTACTGGTCACGGTAATGTCTTTTACTCGTACCATCTCACGAACGCCCATCTTGTTTTCGATTACCGTAATTTTAGGGAAATTGGCGTAATCCAAACCAGAGAAAATTTCATCCACGTACATTTTAGCAATACGTTGCGGTGTTTCTTCCAGACTATCGTCCGTAAGATCAAGTTCAAGGAGAGTGAGAATCTCACGCATATGGTGTTCGATTCGTTCCTTTTTCTCTTCTCGGCTAACCTGGTTTGGACTCATTGGTGTCTCTAAACCACGGCTTGCTAGCGCATCTTTAACCAACTTCGCTGATTCGCTAAGACCTGACATTGAACTTCCTCTTTTATTACCCCTTCTGGATGGCAAACAAGGATACTCGGAATTTTGAATAAATACACCCATATTTTAAGGGAGGTCATTATTTACGGGGCTTAAACTGTGCTAGAGTGGCTAGAATTTCGTTGGCGAATCAGGTGCTCTGATCATTATTTAACCACCATTGCCAACCACAAAATCAAAATAATAACGATCAAAGGATTTCAATTATGGGCTGTTGCGACGCTCCGGGCTTGATGCCAATTGAAGAAGCACTAGATAAGCTGCTATCGCCAATTCAACCTATTCGAACGACCTTATCACTGCCATTGGCAGAAGCATTGGGTTACGTACTTGCTGAAGATATTCTATCCCCTATTTTCGTACCTCCTTTTGATAACTCAGCAATGGACGGCTATGCACTGCGCTTAGCAGACCTAGAGAACAGTAAAGTGCTGCCTTTAGCGGGCAAGTCCTTTGCAGGTCAACCTTTTGAAGGTGAATGGCCAGCAAACACCTGTATTCGCATTATGACTGGCGCAAAGATCCCGGAAGGTTGTGACGTCGTAATCATGCAAGAAAACACGGCTGAAACTGACGCTGGCATTGAGATTCAGCAAGACGACATCAAGCTGAACAATAACATTCGCCCTACCGGTGACGACATCAAGCAAGGCGATATCGTTCTTAGCCGTGGCGAACGTTTAACACCTCGTGACATTCCAATGATTGCTTCGCTCGGTGTGAGTCATGTAACTGTGGCACACAAACCTAAAGTCGCTTTCTTCTCTACTGGCGATGAGCTCAAGCCATTAGGTCAGCCTCTTGAAGATGGTCAGATCTACGACAGCAACCGCTACGGTATCAAACCACTGATTGAAGCGTTTGGTTGCGAAGCAATTGACCTAGGTATTATTCCTGATTGCCCTGCAACGCTTAAAGAAACCTTTGTAAAAGCGCAAGAACTGGCAGACGTAGTTGTCACTTCTGGTGGCGTAAGTGTCGGCGAAGCTGATTACACCAAAGACATTCTTGAAGAGCTTGGCGAAATCGGCTTTTGGAAACTAGCAATCAAACCAGGTAAACCATTCGCATTTGGTGAGCTAGACAACGCTTGGTTCTGTGGCCTACCGGGTAACCCAGTGTCTGCAATGATGACCATGTACGTGTTAGTTCAACCTATGCTGGCTAAACTTGCCGGTCACACTGCGTGGACAGCACCAGAATCGATTCCTGCGATCACTAAATCTGCATTCAAAAAAGGCCCAGGCCGTACTGATTATCAACGTGGTATTTACTCGATTGAAAACGGTAAGTTTGTAGTAGAAACAACAGGTAACCAAAGCTCTGGCGCTTTCCGCTCAATGAGCTTAGCAAACTGCTTTGTGGTACTAGAGCGCGAACGTGGCCGTGTTGAAGTCGGTGAAACGGTTCAGATTCAACTGTTTAACTCCACGCTTTACTAACGAGGCTTGCTGATGGAAATACTGTCTGACGCAGAGATGCTTCGTTACAATCGCCAGATCATTCTCAAACAGTTTGATTTTGAAGGTCAAGAAGCGCTGAAACAGAGTTCAATCTTAGTGTTAGGTGCGGGTGGTTTAGGCTGTGCCTCTGCTCAATACCTTGCGACTGCGGGCATTGGTAAGCTAATGCTGATCGACGACGATGTTGTCGAGCTTTCAAATTTGCAGCGACAAGTACTTCACACCGATACTGATATTGGTAAGAAGAAGGTCGATTCTGCCGCTGAATCTTTGCAGGTATTGAACCCGCATCTGACGATTGAAACTGTCGAACACAGGCTTGATGACGAGGCACTTGGCAAGTTAATTGAAGCACACTCGCTTGTTCTTGATGCCAGTGACAACGTCGAAACGCGCAATCAGTTGAACCGCTTATGTTACGCATCAAAAACGCCTCTAGTATCGGGCGCTGCGATTCGCATGGAAGGTCAGATTAGCGTATTCACTTATCAAGATGAAAATGCACCTTGCTACCAGTGCTTGAGCGCTCTATTCGGCAACGCTGCTCTAAGCTGTGTTGAAGCCGGTGTGATGGCACCTGTTGTTGGCATGGTTGGCGCGGCTCAGGCTTTGGAAGCTATCAAGGTTATTGCCGGGTTTGGACAACCAAAGCAAGGCAAGCTTTTGATTCTCGATGCCATGTCTCACAGCTGGCGTGAAATGAATTTAATGAAGATGCCTAATTGTTCGGTGTGTGGATAAGCTAAATCATATCCCCTCTTATCGAAAACTTAAGCCTTGACTATATGTTGGGGCTTTTTTATATCTCAACGTCAGCATCTCAACTCGCTTTATCAATTTGAAATACTCTATGAGAGATTAGTTTCATTTGAGTTCTCATTTTGAGAATACAATAAAAAAATCAGCACCACAAAATATAATCGTTAAAAATCAACGTGTTAAATTTGGCACATAACTTGTAACTATATTTGTACCTTCCATCACAAGGATGTAGATATGAGAATTACAACGTTAAGTTTGCTATTAAGTGCCCCTCTAGTCGCCAACGCAGCGCCATTCGATACCTGCCCTAGTCAAGCATACCTCTTTCAGTCGAAACCCGTTGAAGTTTGGGGTGTAAACCTAGTGACCGGCTCAACCACTCTGTTAGAAGACGATACGGGTATGAATGCCAATATCAATGGTGTTGGTTTCGACTTTCAAGACAGATATATTTATGGCTATGACACCACCAACAAACGCTTGGTGCGCCTTGGACAGGATTTCCAAGCTGAAGTTATCAATACCAGTGGCTTACCAACCGATCACACTTTCTATGTCGGCGACGTCTATGACCATGTTTACTACTTGTATCGTACAGGTAAGGGACTATTTACTGTTGACCTCTCTCCTTTAGACTCTGATCCGAATGCGACCGTCACGGTCAACAAAATCGCAGGCAGCCCAGCAACTGTAAAATTGACTGATTTCGCCTTTCATCCAAGTGATGGCTCTTTATATGGTATCGATAATAACTCTGGTGGCTTATACAGCTTCAACCCTACAACTGGTGCCGAAACCTACATCGGAGACACCGGCGAGTTAGGTACGTTCGGTGCTGGCTATTTTGATGTCAACGGCTACTACTACGTATCTCGAAACCAAGACGGTAAAATTTACCGTATCAATCTGTCTCCAGACAACGCTGCCAATATCGCGGCAGGTATTGTTCCAGCCGTTGAATTTGTTTCGAATGGCCCAGCTTCTGGTCAAAACGATGGTGCTCGTTGTGCTAATGCACCTGTTGTTGATGAAGACTCAAACATCGACTTCGGTGATGCTCCAGACAGCTACCTAACGTTACTGGCGAGCAATGGCCCTCGACATGAACTCGATGGCATCACATGGTTAGGTACAACTCCTCCAGATGCGGATTTAGATGGTTATGTCACACCTCAATCAGATGAAACTGTCGGGGTGGATGATGAATGGGCAAACGGTGGTATCGGTTTTGTAACCGCACTTGAAGCTGGTCTTGATTCAAAAGTGGTGATTGAGGCTTCAACAACCGGTTACCTTTCGGCTTGGATAGATTGGAACCAAGATGGCAGTTTCGATGGCGCCAACGAGCAAGTGTTTACAGATTACGCGCTCGATGCTGGTGAAAACGATCTGTTCCTTAATGTTGATATCAACGCACTAACCGGTACTACGTGGGCTAGATTTAGATTCAGCCAACAAACCAACCTAAGTTATTTTGGCGGTTCAACCTCTGGTGAGGTGGTCGATATTCAAGTCGATGTCCTTAACGATGGTGCCACCGCTCGTTACTTCCCAAGTGCTTCTGGTTACGCAACGCTCGCGTACGAAGATAACTGGCCATATAAAGCCGACTACGACATGAACGATGCTGTTCTTATGTATCGCATTACCGAGATCCTTAAAGATGGAAAGGTCGTTAAATCCACCATCGACGGACGCTTAGCTGCTGTCGGGGCATCGTACAGAAATGGTTTTGCTGTTCGACTTCCTAACCTAGACCCGAGCTTGGTGAGTAGTGGTAGCTCTTACATGAAACACAACGGCGTATTCACTGACCTTGACCTAGAAGATGGACGTAGCGAAGCAATCTTTGTTATCGCCAATGACCTGACAGAAAAAATCAGCACTGGCTGTACCTTCTACCGCACCAGTAATGGATGTAAAGAAGATGAGCAGTTCTCGTTCCAAATTGGTATTACTTTAGCCGGTGACGGTGTGAGTACTGGCAGCTGGACCGATATGCCTTACGACCCGTTCATCTTCGCAACGCCTGGGTATTATCATGGTGAAAACCTACCTCTACATCCAGGACGCAGCTGGGAGGTTCACTTGCCAGACCAAGCTCCAACCGAAGCATTTGATACCACTAACCTCTTTGAAGCTGGTTTAGGCGTCGATGACAGTAATCCATCAACAGGTAAATACTTCAAAACAGTAGAAAACCACCCTTGGGCACTAATAGTGACTTCGGATGACGAATGGGAGTGGCCTTTAGAGTACGTCGATATTGTTACCGCTTACCCAGGGTTTAAAGAATACGCAGAATCCGGCGGTGAAACGAACCAAACATGGTACCAATCACCTGCAGACAACCAACGTTACGAACCATAAGGAGAGACGTTATGACTATTCACACTAAACAATATCGAGACAATCATTGCGTTGATTCAAGTCGCAATCTCTTTGAGGAAAAACGTATGTCTGTACAAAGCACTTGGAACATCAAGAAGTCACTAGCCGTTATTTTAGCTGCAGCGCCATTAGTATTAGCCGGCTGTGGAGGCGGCGGCGGTGGGGGCGGAAGTACATCTACGGCATCACCATCTACACCCTCGACACCTGCAACTCCGTCGAATCCGGTAACAGCAACGACTCCGGTAACAGCAACGCCTTCGCCGTCTCCCGCGACAAGTGCGGTAGCAGCGCAGAGCTATACGATGAGTGATTTGGTGGTACCTGATGGATTTGACTACAACTCTGTTGAACAGTTTGATCTCAACATTGACATCAGCAGCATTTCGACAGACCGTTCTTTTGTGACCGTTTATAGCCGCTTTAGTACAAGAGATGACTCAACCTTGAAGCCGGATTACTCCAGCAAGGTCATTGCGGGCCCACTAGATAACGGTGTGTTCGCCTCCAACTTTGCAGCACCAGTAAACCATGACGCACTCTTGATAGAGATTTGGTTTTACGATGGTCAACCTCCATTACAACAAGTGGTTTCTAGCGGCGACTCTCAGATTGTCTGGCAGTAAATTGTTTAACAGCAGGTAACTTGTCGTTAGCGAGATCTCTGACGAAACAGAGTCAAAATGGATTGTTTGTAAGTAGGAAGTGAGCAGAAATGCTCACTTTTTTATTTTCGTCGAAGAGCAGTTAATTCAGCTTTCTTAGCGAGTAGCATTCACTTTACCACCAACCTCACTTATATTTTCAACATAACCTTCAAAGACTTACTCTCATGAAACAGTTAAAAATAGGTCTATTTATCTTAATGTGTGGCGTAGGCGTGTTAGTTGCCCTTGCCTATTTCCCGCTAACATCAGAGACGGGGCAACGTATTCAAGCCAAAGTAATTTCGAACACGCTTACTCAATCCTTAGATGGGCACAGGCGTTATCTGACGGTTCAGACAAAAGATAATGACGTATTTCGGCTCTCTATTGCTCCTACCACAGACTGCCCTATTGATTCTGTGGTCGCGCTTGATACATTAAACAATCAAATAACCGGACAAAGCAGTTATCAGTTCATCCACTGTCGAGCTGCACAGTAGCCATCGATGCAACAACGGTATTCGTAAAGCAACTGTATTCGCAAAAGCAACAGTAATCGCTCTACCACTGTATTCGCTAAAACAGTAAGAATCGCTAAAACAACAAGAATGGATATAACAATAATGAATCAGCCACTCATCTCACCACAACAACTTCAACAACGTTTGCTAGCAGAAGACAATATCATCATCCTCGACGCCAGCATCGAGTTTCAAATTCCAAGCGAGTCAGAAAAGATCAAAGGACAAATGATTCCTGGTGCTATTCGTTTTGACTACGACAAAGACTTTTGTAACAAGCACACTCTGCTTCCTCACATGTTTCCGAGCGAAAAACACTTCAACACTCGCGCAAAAGAAATTGGCATCAATCAAGACAGTACGATTGTGGTTTACGATAACTCCGGAACCTTCGCTTCTCCTCGTGCGTGGTGGATGTTTATGGCAATGGGACACAACGACGTATTCATCTTAGATGGCGGTTTGCCAGCTTGGATCGAAGCCGGTTACGCGACCGAGACTGACTATCGCACCGAAGTAAAAGCGGGCAATTTTGAAGGCCATATTCAAGACAACTACTTTGTCAGTGCTCAGCAGATTGAAGGTTACTCAACTGACAAGAGCGCAAACATTGTAGATGCTCGTTCTCAAGCTCGTTTCGATTCAGAAGTTCCTGAACCACGTGAAGGCTTGCGTAGTGGCCATATACCGAATTCTATTTGCCTACCATTTGCCCAAGTACTCAAAAACGGCAAGTTAAAGTCCCAAGAAGAGCTTATTGATATCTTTTCAACGCTAGAATTAACGCCTTCTCAACCTATGTTCTTTAGCTGTGGCTCTGGCGTAACAGCTTGCATCATATTATTAGCCGCTAAACTCGCTGGCTATAACGGTGAAATGGGTGTTTACGATGGTTCATGGACGGAATGGGGTGCTAACGACAAACTCCCTATCGCCGTGACTAAAAAGTAATTCAACTTCGCTTAATGCAACTATTAGAATATACTGCGCATGCATAAAGAGCTTACTGATAATGATGGCCCCACGTCTCATGAAGTAAGCCTCTATGTCGCAGTTAACGCTATGTTCATTTGAGACCAAGACTCGATTCACGCCGTTTGATTTGTAACCCACATCAACTTGCTAACCATAATTCGTGATTAATCATAAACTAATCGTTATCGACGTTATGAATACTAATTTTTCACTCAAGAATCTCTGCTCGTAGTCGTTACACTATTTAATCATTAATACTTTCATCATTGATGTTTGTATTTTTCGTTGCATGAATCGCGCTGACAACCCAATAGTTTGTCACTTGCAGTCTGTTAAAAGTAGTAACCAACAAAGGCATCTCATGGCTCTATTTAAGCAAAATATCTGGTCGCTGTACGCGTTTGTCGTACTACTGACCCTGATACTTTTCGCCGCGTTGGGAATAACAAACTGGAAAGCAAACAGAGACGACTTCATAGAGCAGCAACACATTCAGGTTGAGCTTTTTTCTAGCTCCGTCAACTCGCTGCTGACCAGTCAAGAAGCCTTGTTAGAAGTGGTTGGCCATCAACTGGCTCAACAGTCTGATTTCACACGTACTGCATCTATCCAGATTAGGCCAATATTAGACAAGCTACTTGAGACCCACCCTGCGATAGCAGCGTTTGGCTTGTTGAACACCGACGGTGATTACCTCTCGATTAGCTCAAATCTCGAACTTGCGAATCAAAGGAACTTGCTGCAATACGCGCCAACCAGAGGCTCCTTCCTAGACGCCCTATCAAGCAGTAGCATGGTGCTTGGCCGTACCTATTTTCAAGATTCGTTGAATAGCTTAGTCATCCCGCTGAGAAAATCCATTTCAATCGATGGCAAGAAAACCGATGCAGTAATGACCGCAGGGCTACGATTAGACGCAACGATCGTATTTGAAAATAATGCTCACGCCGGAAGTTTCAATACACTAAGCCTGATCAGAAAAGACAGCTATCGCCAGTTTTATTCAAGTGATATTGAATCTGAGAGTGCCTATTCCTCTCCAGTCGGCAAAGATGTCATACAGCGTATTGCAAGTATCTTTACCGACCACTTCGGAATTAGCGTACAAGAAGCGATGAATGGGCAAGAAACCTATTCTTTTGTCGTCGACGATGAAGAGTACCACTCTTTGATGAGCGCGAAATACATCCCAAACTACAAATTATGGGTGGTAGGACGTACGGATCTAACTCACGTCGATAGTATATTCATACAAGAGTTCAGCATTCTTTTCGTTGCCTTTATTTTTCTTCAGTTTGGTTTCTACTTTTTGGTTAAGTCGATTGCCAAGAATGAACAACGGACTCGTAGCCAACTCATTTATCAGGCGAACCATGACCCTTTAACCTCTCTGCCAAACCGTTTGTACATGCGTAGAAACATTGGTAAATGGATTGACGATGAGTCAGAGCCATTTTCGCTGTTGTTTATCGATATCGATAACTTTAAATGCGTCAATGACACCCACGGGCATGACTTTGGAGATAAGGTTCTCAAACAGATCGCTTTGCGTTTGATGAGGTTCCGATCTCGCCTCAGCCTATTGGTACGTGAATCCAGTGATGAGTTTTTGTTCTTGACGCCCTTGTCGAATGAAGCTGAAATTAAACGACTCGCCAAGCGCATTATTGAAGTGCTTTCTCAACCTTATGAAGTTGAAAGCGCTCAGTTTTTGTTAGGTTGCAGCATCGGCGTAGCGCGTTTCCCAGAACACGGAAAAGATCTGGATAGCCTGTTACGTTCTGCCGATATTTCAATGTACAAAGCGAAACAGCAGCAAAACTCGTACAGTATTTTCACAACGGAAATGCAAGATGCTCATCTCTACAAAATGAAAGTAGAACAAAGGCTACGCATCGCTATCGAGAAACAAACGCTGTTCATGGTTTTCCAACCGCTGGTTCGTGCAAATGAAAGTATTCATGGTGTAGAAGCACTCGTGCGCTGGATTGATGAGGAATTGGGTTTTGTTCCGCCAGATGTCTTTATACCGATAGCAGAGAACACGGGTTTAATGCAAAAACTGGGGACTTTTATTATTGAGTCCAGCATTATGCAGATCGCCCACTTGCACCGAACAACAGAACAAAAAATCGGGCTGTCGATCAACATATCAGTGCGTCAGTTTTCTCATCAATCCTTCTCTGAGCACTTGTTCGCGACACTAGAAAAGTATCAACTCTCTCCTAGCTGTGTAACGCTAGAAATTACCGAGAGCTTGTTCATTGAAGATGTGACTTTGGTGAAACCGACTTTTGAAGCCCTCAAAGAGAAGAATATAAAGATCTCTTTAGATGATTTCGGGACAGGTTATTCATCACTAAGTATGTTGAAAGCACTGCCTATCGATGAACTTAAAATCGATAAGAGCTTTATTGAGAACATTGCTGTCGATCAGCAGTCACTCACCATGGTGCAAAACATCATCGCAATCGGTAAGAACTTCGGCATGGTGGTATTAGCAGAAGGCGTAGAATCAAACGAACACTTCGCAATTCTAAAGGCATGTGGATGTGACTTAATGCAAGGCTATTACTTCTCTCGCCCTATTCCTTACGATGAGCTGGCTACTCACCTAAACAAGCAAGTGACCGAGCACGCGGAATGTTCTGTTTAAGAACGTGAGTTAAATAGACGAGCTAAATAAGGTAGGCGGCTAAACACCTACCTTATTTTCTAGGTATTTTCTGTTCAGTTATTTATTCATTTCACTTTTTATTCATTTCACTATGCATAACATCGATCAACTGCCCGGAAGGATCTCCTGATAATTCCCAAGTAAAAATGCCGCCTAGGTCTGATTTCTTCGCCCATTCTGCCTTTGCTTTAATAGAACGCTGATCTTCAAAAGATATGAATACTTTTTTATCTGGGTTCCACAAATAAGGTGCTTGAGCTTGCTCATCATACTTATACTCATAACCTTGTTTACTGCTGTAGTTATTCATAAGATCCCAAAACATGAAGTAACCGTTTTCACCGGTACCAAACTGCGCCCCTTGTTCAGAAACTAGGTCACCTTTAGGCAGCTCTCCAGCAAAGTCTTTTGTCCCTTGCCAACCTCGACCATAAAAAGCCGCCCCGATCACGAGCTTCTCGCTAGGAATACCTTGCTCTATCATCTGATTAATGAAGACATCAGCTCCCATTCCCCACCAACTACGCTCGGTGGCATGTAAGTTTGTTGTGTGACCTGTTTGAGTTCCCCAGCCTCCGAGGAAGTCATACGTCATCGCAAACATGTTCGTCAGATATGGGCTAGCTGCGTTCCAGTCAATTTGAGCTGCCTTAGCACCAACACCGACAGCCGTTGAAAGCTCGTAATCACTTTGAGTCGTCTTTGATAGAGCGTCCAAATCACTTCTGATTGTTTTTACTAAAAGAGTAAAAGCTTCACGCTCTAGCGCTTTTTGCTCATCCGTTAGTTTCGTCTCTGGGTTCCAAGGCGAAGTGGTTAAGCCGCCGCCTCCTGGGTATTCCCAATCAAGATCAATACCATCAAAGAAGTCGTATTTTTGGATCAATTCAACAGCAGTTTTTGAAAAGTGCGCAATGGCTTGAGGATCTTTCGCCATCGCATGGAAAGGTTCAGACATTGTCCACCCTCCAAATGAGGGCAAAATTTTGATATTTTGATTGTCGGCCTTCAGTTGAGCTAACTGGGCAAAGTGACCTTTATAGGCGACATCAACACCCACGTCTCCGAAATCGACTTCTAACGCAGCTTCTTTATCCACAATAATCGCGGTATATGGTTGTTTGTCTGCACATTGCTGCTGAATTTGTTTTTGGACGGGCTCACCAGCACCGCTATGAGGACCACACATGCTCAAGAAGGCGTAAATAATATGTGAGAGCTTGTCTGCAGGTATGTCGTCAACGGTATAAGGGTTGTCTTTATTCAGATATTGCCAATCCGCAAAATACCCTGCGACGACTTTATCATCGGCATGTACTGTAGGTGTGAGCATACAAACCGTGGCTATTGAGCTAAGCCCAAAGATAGAAATAGATTTAAAGATAGAACTTGATTGGTCACTGTTGCTAGAAATAGCGTGTGTGATAAATGACAGTTTCATAATTATCTCCTTTAGTGTGGCTTAACATTAAAGAGTGATAATTCTTTCAACCGCTGAACAAATTCACTATTCGAGTCATGTCTAATAGTTATCCCCCTTATTGCACTGGTTTCATTAGGGGGAATTTCCATGATTACTCAAATAGTGAATTCAACGAAGCATAAATATCTTACTATTCACTGCCGTTTGGTTTATTCACGCTAAGTTGTTCGTCCAAGTTAAGTACCGTCAAAGCATTACTTACGCTGGTCGCTATCACATCGACCACACCGGTCCTTAGTGCGCCTAATAGAGCTAATGGCTTACTGTTCTCGGCTGCAATGGCAATGACTTCTGCAATTGGGCGGAATTCTTCCAAGGCCAAACCAATCACACGGTCACTCATTACTGTGTTTGCTGTTTTACCGTGAACATCGAAAAAGTCATAACCCGCAAAGTCACCGACGACTCCTTGCAATAAACGAGATTGAACGACCTCACCTGCGGTAAACCAACCTAAGTCGACCATATAGCTGTTTTCACTCATATCACCGATACCGACTAATGCAACATCGGCTTTTCGAGCGAGATCGAGTGTCTGCTTAACGGTGCTGTTTTCCATAAATGCGGTTTTTTGCGCTTTATTCTCGGCATAAGCCGGCGCGTATAAGGTTTCAGAAGATCCACCGTACTTTTTGGCTAGCTGCCTGCATATATGGTCGGCATTAAACATACCGCCTCTTGGGTGAATACCGCCGATACCACACACGAATTTGCAGTCTCGTGGCGTAATTACGCCAGTGTGGTGAGCAACAGACGATACGTTTCGCCCTTGTCCTACTGTCACCACCATACCGTTTTTCAGTGTACTGGTAAGATAATTAGACACTAAACCAGCAACCTGTAATCGCTGCTTCTCTTCATTTGGTTGGTCTAGTGCTACAAGAGCACGCTTTACACCAAATCGTTCGATCAAACGTTGCTCGATCTTCGCACTAAAGACGGGGTGATATTTCACGGTGATCTCAACAATGCCCTCATCTCGGGCTTGCTTGAGCATTCGACCAACCTTTGCACGGGAGATAGAGTACTTTTTAGATATCTCTTCTTGCGTGGCACCATCTTGATAATAAGCAACCGCTACTTCAGTGAGGAGATCAGTGTTTTCTTCGGAAACATCTTGGATATTCTTACTCATATACCACTCAACCAATATTTAACAATTATTTTACCTGCTTGAAGAACAAATGTTCGATGCTTAAGCAAGTGATACACAAGTTTACACCCCGAACATATGTAACAGCAAGGTACATTTGCTCATGGTCATAACCATGGTTTTGTTGTTGATTAATTCACCTCACTTTGCTCGTTAAACGTTTGCTTGCATAGCCCATGATTACTAGAGCGAAATATATTTGACTGAAGTCACCATACAGTACTATTTACCGTTGACTTTGGGGCTAGATCGGATAAATATGGCTACATCATTTACTCATCGAGCGATCAAATGTTCTGTGCAAATGTTCGTTCGGAGAAAAATTTAAATTAATGTAAGTTTGGCTCACTGGTACAACCATTGAGAACTTCATTAGTTAGCTTGCAAATGCCCACACCTCTCCCATTAATGAGGTGTTATGCGATACATAGGATGATCAAAATGAGCAATAAATTAGAGCAACTTCGTAAACTAACAACTGTTGTAGCTGACACTGGCGATATCGAAGCTATCAGCAAGTACACTCCTGAAGATGCAACAACTAACCCATCTCTAATTCTTAAAGCTGCTCAAATTGCTGAGTACGCTCCTCTAATCGATGCTTCTATCGAATACGCAAAAGCGCAAAGCGGTGATAAAGCACAGCAAGTTCAAGATACTTGCGACATGCTTAACGTGAACATCGGTAAAGAAATCCTAAAAGTTGTACCTGGCCGTATCTCTACTGAAGTCGATGCTCGTCTTTCTTACGACATGGAAGGCAGCGTTGCTAAAGCTCGTCAACTTATCAAAATGTACAACGACGCTGGTATCACTAACGACCGCATCCTTATCAAACTGGCTTCTACTTGGGAAGGCATCCGTGCTGCTGAAATCCTAGAGAAAGAAGGCATCAACTGTAACCTAACGCTTCTATTCTCTTTCGCTCAAGCTCGTGCTTGTGCTGAAGCTGGCGTATTCCTAATCTCTCCTTTCGTTGGTCGCATCATGGACTGGTACAAAGCGAAAGAAGGTCGTGATTTCGAAGCTTCAGAAGATCCAGGCGTAATCTCTGTTTCAGATATCTACAACTACTACAAAGACCACGGCTACAAAACTGTTGTTATGGGCGCAAGCTTCCGTAACATCGGCGAGATCCTTGAACTTGCTGGTTGTGACCGTCTAACTATCGCTCCTCAACTTCTAGCAGACCTAGAAGCAGCAGAAGGCGAAGTAGTAGAGAAGCTTATCGACTCTAACGGTACTAAAGAGCGTCCAGCAGCGATGACTCACGCTGAGTTCCTATGGGACCACAACCAAGATGCAATGGCTGTTGAGAAACTGGCTGAAGGCATCCGCAACTTCGCCGTTGACCAAGGCAAACTAGAAGACATGATCGCAGCTAAGCTGTAATCACTCTTACCAAATTCAAATAGGGGAACGTTCAGTTCCCCTACTTTTATCAATTTTGTTTTTCTTAATTTTTATTCGGAAGTTCTTATGAATCGCAAACATCTAGCTAACGCTATTCGTGCTCTAAGCATGGACGGCGTACAACAAGCAAACTCTGGTCACCCAGGCGCACCTATGGGTATGGCAGACATCGCTGAAGTACTTTGGCGCTCTCACCTAAACCATAACCCAGCAAACCCAGAGTGGGCTGACCGCGACCGTTTTATCCTGTCTAACGGCCACGGCTCAATGCTGATTTACTCTCTGCTTCACCTAGCAGGTTACGAGCTTTCAATTGAAGATCTTAAAAACTTCCGTCAACTGCATTCTAAGACTCCAGGTCACCCAGAGTACGGCTACGCACCAGGCATCGAAACAACGACTGGTCCTCTAGGTCAAGGCATCACTAACGCTGTTGGTATGGCTATGGCAGAGAAAGCGCTAGCAGCACAGTTCAACAAAGAAGGCCACGACATCGTAGACCACTACACTTATGCATTCATGGGTGATGGCTGTCTGATGGAAGGTATTTCTCACGAAGCATGTTCTCTAGCAGGTACGCTTGGTCTTGGTAAGCTGGTTGCTTTCTGGGATGACAACGGTATCTCTATCGATGGCGAAGTTGAAGGTTGGTTCTCTGACGATACACCTAAGCGTTTCGAAGCTTACGGCTGGCACGTAATCCCAGCGGTAGATGGTCACGATTCTGACGCTATCAACGCAGCGATTGAAGCGGCTAAAGCAGACCCTCGCCCTACTCTAATCTGTACTAAAACAGTGATTGGCTTTGGTTCTCCAAACAAAGCAGGTACGCACGACTGTCACGGTGCTCCACTAGGCGCTGAAGAAATTGCAGCAACACGTAAAGAATTAGGTTGGGAGCACGGTCCTTTTGAAATTCCGTCGGAAGTTTACTCAGAGTGGGATGCGAAAGAAGCAGGCGCAGCTAAGGAAGCAGCGTGGAACGAGAAACTTGCAGCTTATGAAGCAGCATACCCTGAGCTGGCAGCTGAATTCAAACGCCGCGTAAACGGTGACCTACCAGCTGAGTGGGAAGAGAAAGCATCGGCAATCATCGCTGATCTTCAAGCTAACCCAGCAAACATCGCATCACGTAAAGCATCTCAAAATGCTCTAGAAGCGTTCGGTGCTATGCTACCTGAATTCATGGGCGGCTCGGCTGACCTTGCGCCTTCTAACCTGACTATGTGGTCTGGTTCTAAGTCTCTTGAAGCAAACGACTTCTCTGGTAACTACATCCACTACGGTGTACGTGAATTCGGTATGACGGCGATCATGAACGGTATCGCTCTGCACGGTGGTTTCGTACCATACGGCGCAACGTTCCTAATGTTCATGGAATACGCGCGTAACGCTATGCGTATGGCTGCTCTGATGAAAACTCAGAACATCCAAGTTTACACGCATGACTCTATCGGCTTAGGCGAAGATGGTCCTACTCACCAACCGGTTGAACAGATCGCTTCTCTACGTCTAACTCCAAACATGAGCACATGGCGTCCATGTGACCAAGTTGAGTCTGCTGTTGCTTGGAAACTAGCAATCGAGCGTAAAGATGGTCCTTCTGCACTTATCTTCTCTCGTCAAAACCTTGCACAACAAGATCGTGACGCTGAGCAAGTAGCAAACATCGCTAAGGGTGGTTACATCCTGAAAGATTGTGAAGGCAAGCCAGAGCTTATCCTTATCGCAACGGGTTCTGAAGTTGAGCTAGCGGTTAACGCTGCTGCTGAGCTAACGGCTGAAGGTAAGAAAGTACGCGTAGTTTCTATGCCTGCTACTGATGCGTTCGACAAACAAGACGCGCAGTACCGTGAGTCTGTACTTCCATCTGACGTAACGGCACGTATCGCTGTAGAAGCTGGCATCGCTGACTTCTGGTACAAGTACGTTGGTTTCGGTGGCAAGATCATCGGTATGACAACGTTTGGCGAATCTGCACCTGCAGGTGAGCTATTCAAGATGTTCGGTTTCACTACTGAAAACGTAGTAAACACAGCGAAAGAGCTTCTAGCTTAATCTTGAATACATTGTCTCGCCCTTCAATGGGTTGATGCATACAGAAAGCCCCGCATGAAAATGCGGGGCTTTTTTTGTCTTTTCTCTCATTCGGATTAAATCTAACGGCTATTTTTCTTCGAAACGCTTTGCCAGTTGGTAGAACTCATTGACTCGTTCTTTTAGCTCTGTGGAGTGGTCTTTCACAGAATGCGTTGCCACTAAGTTTTGTTCTGCGGTCGAGGCGATAGACTGCATATGCAGATTGACTTCACTCGACAGCTCACGTTGCTTATGAGCAGAACTTTCAACAGACTGCATGAGTTCATTCATGGATTGCATTAGGTTTTCGACTTCCGACAAGCGCTCTGCACTCACCTTCGCAACATCACCACATGCGTCCGTTTGCTTACGGTTCGCCAGAATATCTTTTTGCCACCCTTCAATCGTCGTTAGCATGGTATCGATGCTCTCTTTGATCTGAACCGTAGCCTTTGAGGTTCGACCCGACAATGCACGGACTTCGTCGGCAACAACGGCAAAGCCTCGTCCTTGCTCGCCCGCTCTCGCCGCTTCAATCGCAGCGTTCAGGGCCAACAAGTTGGTTTGTTCGGCGATTCCACCAATCTCTTCCATTATCTTGCTTACGCTCTGCGCTTGATCGCTCAGTTGGTAAGTCGTTTGAGTCGCCTTTTCAGCCTGAGAAGCTAGGCTCTCTAAGTTTTGATGAGTTTGATTAATGCTTTCTTTAGCGCCAGCACAGGTTTGCAAAGTCACATCAACAATCTGGTGCGCTTCTTCTGTGCGAGAAGAGACCTCATTGGCGGTGACTTCAACCTCTTCAGTCGCCTCTCGTACTTGAAGAATGTCTTTTGTTTGTTGATCTAAGGCTTCTGATACTTCAAATGACGTCGCATTTAGGTTGTCAGCCAAATCTTGTAACGGCTTGGCTGAGTCTGTCATGCGACCTAATACGGTGCGGATTCTTGCAGACAATAGTTTTAAGTGAAAATCGGCAATAGAGAACTGACTATTACCTGAATAAACAAGACGACTAACACTATCGAATTTAGATTGCAGCTTTTTCAACTGCAGTGGAGTATCAATCAGCTCTTGTCGGAAAAGCAGTGCTAATGCTGAAACAGGAAGTAGGCTCAACAACCATTGTGATACTTGCCCTACTTCAATGAGATTTGAAATTAACGGCGCAGCCAAAGAGCCTAGCAACACGGCGTAACGAACACTGTCACTGATCTTTAATGACCATTGGCGACCCGACTTTTCAGCCTTCAAGAGGCCTTGGTAAGCCTTATCTGCAACTTGTATCCATTCATTCTTTGGCTTAACACGAACAGATTGGTAGCCACTCACCTTACCATTGTCGTAAATTGGAGTTACATAAGCATCGACCCAGTAAAACCCACCAGATTTGGTTTTGTTTTTTACGATGCCACGCCAAGCTTTACCTTGCTTTAGGTTAACCCACATATCAGCAAAAGCGGCTTTCGGCATATCGTTATGCCTTACGATATTGTGGTGTTGCCCTAGCAATTCTTGTTGGCTGTATTCCGCTATGCGACAAAAAGCATCATTACTGTACGTAATCACGCCTTTTAAATCAGTGGTAGAGACAAGTTGTTCGTTTTCGCTGAGAAGCGTTTCACGAGATTGAGTAGATGAGCTGACAGTCATTATATTAACTTAGGTTAATTATTATTTTAGGCGAGGAATATATACAATTATTAAAGTTATGACAAAATGTGAACATCACATTTTGTGTAAATGCCTGCTATTTATACAAATATTAGCTAAGTACCTCACAAAGCTAATAACTTCACTATCTTCTCATGCCAACAGTCACGACTCATCTAAGTTTACGGCAGTGGTAAATTTCACGGTTCTCATTGAGACAGAGGTATGGAATTTACGAATATTCAGATCTTTGCGTAGTACTCGCTCCACAAAGTCTTCGTAGGCTTGAATGTCTTTGACCGTCACAATCAGCATGAAATCAAAGCTGCCTGATATCTGATAGCACTGCGTGACCTCTTCTGCCTTTGAAATAGAATGGCGAAAGATTTGGTAAATATCCCCTCGATCACGCTCCATTTCCACGGACACAACCAAAGTCATCTTACTGCCGGTCAGTTCTGGATTAATGATGGACACACCACCGACAATCACGCCCTCTTCTCTCAGCCGTTTCACTCGCTTTAAGCAAGCAGGCGGTGACAACCCGACCAGCTCTGCTATTGTTAAATTTCACGTCATTTAAACACTGAAAGTTACTCTCAATACCCTAATTATTGATATTTTGAGTAAAAATAATTTGAGCATGGGTATTTACTAATGACTCAGTTATTACATGCGTATTTTAAAACACCGATAATAAAAAATCATCTTATTAGTTAGAACCCAACGCCTTGTATAAAGCGCCCTCCAGAATAATAACCACGACCTAATCAATGTTATTAAACATCCAAACTATCAACTATTCATTCAACAAAACCCATTAAATAACTGACAATAGAATAAATAACACTCCTTATTTTATATTAACTCTAAATGTTGAAACCGGAACGAATAATTAATTGTAATAATTATCCATTTGATTGGTAAATTTTATAAATATATTTTATTACATAATCAAAACTGATGGCTTGATATAATAATGTCACACAAAACAATGGCTTTAATGGTTCTAATTTTTTCCTCACTGTCACAGGCTTCCACTATTGAGAACGACGAACTATTGCTGAAGTCATTGATAAAACAAGGTGTTATCTGTTCAGGCTTAACCTATGAGGAAAATCAAGAAGCTTTGCGTATCTATCTCAACGCTAAAAAAGTGAAGAGCACTCCGTTTGATTCAAAAAATAGAAAAGAGACAACCAATACAAAAGAGATAGAAGGTAAAAAACATACAACAAACACACGTCAGTTAAATAAGACACCACAAGAGTGTATTAGGCCAAACTCGGACAACAGATCCGAATAAGGCAAGTTGATACTGATATCGACATGGAAATATAAAAAGGAAATATAATGAAAATGATGAGAAAAACATTGTTGGCTTCAGCAATGCTTACTCTATTTAGCGTCAGTGGTTATGCAAAAACACCTATTGATTTAGGCGTAGTTAATGAAGACAAACTCATTGAAATGCTAGTTAGACAAGGCTTAGTCGACCAAGATGCAACCGATGCGGCAAAGCGCGATGCGCTTGACCGTTACTTGAAAAATAAAATCAATTCCGGTTTCAAAGGCGATGCTCAATTCGGAAAAAAAGCACTTGAGCAACGCGCAAAAATACTCAAAGCCATAGAAAAAGGGTCTGGCGTTAAAAAAGCGAGTGTCTTTGCTTTAGAAGTCGGCACCAAGCGCACCGATAAAGTACTCGCTCTATTGGTCGATTTCCCTGATTTGAACTGGGATGACAACAAGTTGACCGAAGAGCACACGCAGATGCTCTACGAGAGCTACAACCCTGAACATTATCAAGAGTTGTTGTTTTCAAATTCTGGCTACACAGGGCCAAATGGCGAAAACCTAATCTCGATGCGCCAATATTACCAAAGCGAATCAGGCGACAGTTACAGCGTTTCAGGTCAAGCGGCAGGTTGGTATCGCGCCTCTAAGCCTGCGTCATTCTATGGTGGCAACTCCCCTACCACCGACAACGACCTAAACGCCCAAGAACTGGTTCGTGAAGCGCTGAATCAACTGGCTCAAGATCCGAGTATCAACCTTGCCGATTACGACATCGAAGATCGTTACGATTACGACGGTGACGGAAATTTCCGCGAACCCGATGGTGTGATTGACCACCTGATGGTGTTTCATGCATCGGTAGGCGAAGAAGCCGGTGGTGGCGTGTTAGGCCCTGATGCGATTTGGTCTCACCGATTCAACCTTGGTCGCACTCATGTACTGGAAGGTACTTCTAGCTCGCTTCCAGATCGATTTGGTGGCCAATACGCGGCGTTCGATTACACCATTCAACCGATTGATGCGGCTGCAGGTGTTTGTGCCCACGAATATGGTCATGATTTAGGCTTACCAGACGAGTATGACACGCAATACACAGGCAGAGGCGAACCGGTTTCTTACTGGTCAATCATGTCTTCGGGCAGTTGGGCTGGTCAAATTGGTGGTACACAACCAACGGCATTCAGCTCTTGGGCAAAACACTTCCTACAGAAATCGATTGGCGGACGCTGGGTTAACGATGATCAGCTCTCGATTGATGACCTAGAAGACAATCCACAAGTGTATACGCTGTTCCAAACAACGGATAACAGTCGTCCTAACATGATCAAAGTGGATCTTCCTGAAAAGCAGATTGAAAGTCTGAAACCCTTTGAGGGCGAGTATTCATTCCACTCTCAAAAAGGCGATGATCTAAAAAACAGTATGACTCGCAAGTTGATGATCCCAGCGGGTGATTCTGCACTGCTGTCTTTCAAAACTTGGTATGAGATTGAAAAAGACTACGACTTTGCTCGCGTGCTAATCAACGGACAAGCCATTGCAGGCAACATTACCTCAATGGACGACCCATACAACACGGACCTCGTTCCTGCTATTGGCGGCGAATCTGGCGGATGGGTTAACGCTGAGTTCGACGTTTCACAATGGGCAGGACAAGAAGTTGAACTTTCATTTGAGTACATCACCGATGGCGGCTTAGCAATGGAAGGCTTCTATCTGGATAACCTCAGTGTTGTCGTTGATGGTGAAGTCACCTCAATAGACGATGGTGAAAGCAACTCCACCTTCGCCCTTAATGGTTACAAGCTGAGTAATGGATTCCATCAAGCGCAGCACTACTATCTATTGCAGTGGCGCAGCCACATGAATGTTGATGAAGGCCTAGCGAACATCAAACGCATGGGACAACTGATGTCATTCGACCCTGGCTTGATCATTTGGTACGTCGACGAATCACTAACCGACAACTGGGTAGGTAAACACCCTGGTGAAGGTTGGTTAGGCGTGGTCGATGCAGACCAAAATGCCATGGTGTGGGCAAACTCTGGTGAAGCGGCTCAAACACGCTACCAAGTTCGAGACGCAGCGTTTTCACTCAAAGATCATACTCCAATGCGTCTTGTAAACAGCGACAACGATGTACTCGAAGATACCAGTTTGGTTGGCAATGCTAGCTTCTCGGATGACCAAGATTACACATCGCCTCAAGCACCAGATTCAGGACGCATCCTGACGGAGTTTGGTTTAGCGGTCGATATTGTGAATCAGAGTGATAACAACGAATACGGTGTGGTTCGCTTATCTAAAGTAAGCCAACACAACATCGTTCCTACTGCGAACTTCGAGCTTAATGTGACTGGTCTGACTGTTTCTGCAAACAACTTCAGCTCAGACCAAGACGGTGAGATCGCCCGTTACCTATGGGACTTTGGGAACGGCACAACAAGTAACGAAGTGGCACCAACTTGGTCTTACGAGCAAGCGGGCGAATACACGGTGAACTTGACTGTTGTCGACGACAAAGGCGCTACCGATTCATTTAGATCTGTAGTGAGTGTTGAATCTCCAAACGCCCTTCCAGAAGCGAGCGCGAAGTACATTCACTTGGGCCGCTGGGTAACCATGTGGTCTACAAGTTCAGACAGCGATGGTCGTATTGTTGATACCGAGTGGACACTTCCAAATGGAAAGGTCAAACGTGGTCGCACATTCACGTCAATCTTCCCTTCATACGGAAAGCACGAGGTGACACTGAAGATAATCGATGACCAAGGTGGGATTACCACTAAGACAATTTTGGTCGACCTGTAAATCACCGCTGGCTCTGTCATGCGTATTTACAACACAAGCTTAAGTACTGTTGTCACAGGATATAAGCCACGACAGCAGTTTTAAGAAAACGTTATTATTTAAGCCGTAAGCAAAGGCCCTACCGATTTGGTAGGGCTTTTTATTGGTCGCAGTTCGAGATACTAGGGTTTTAATCACAGTAACAAATTTACTGAACCACCATTCGATGAGCCATTACACAAGCTGCTTTTGAATACGCGATTTACGAGCACTGAATGCGAACAACAAGATAACAGCTAACACGAATGGTAATACGTAGATATTGAGGTTCTGCCATCCTGCTGTCGATTCTAACCAACCAGAGAGCATCGCTGTAATCGTCACACAGCCAAAGACAATAAATTCATTAAACGCTTGTGCCTTAGCTTTATTCTGCGATTGGTAGGACTGACTAAACAAACCTGTTGCCGCGATAAACATAAAGTTCCAACCGACACCTAGCACAACCAAGGCTGCTCTGAAGTGCCAGATAGATTCGCCATGAATGTTAATCGCGATACAGACGACGAACAGAACCCCGCCTGCCAAGATCATCATTCTTGAGCCAAACTTCTCGATAAGTGAACCAGTAAAGAATGCAGGTACAAACATCCCCAACACGTGCCACTCAATCACACCCGCCGCTTTAGTAAAGTCAAAGCCACAGCCAATCATTGCCAATGGCGTTGCTGTCATCAGGATATTCATCACCGCATAAGCGACCATGGCAGCAAACACGGCACCAATAAAGTTAGGCGCTTTTACTATCACACTGAGAGGATCGGATTTAGGCGCCTGACTATTAAAAGAGACTTTGGGGAACTGAATGGTTTGTAAGATGAGTAACGCAAGAATGTTCAATCCAATCAAAGAAGCAAAAGCACCAATGTACAAGCCATCTTGCGACCACTGTTGAGACATAATCGCCAAGTTTGGCCCGAGTACCGCTGCTAGAACGCCACCAGCCATAGAGATAGATATCGCTCGATGACGGGCATTTTCATCACACACCTCGATTGCAGCAAAACGATAAAGCGTGCCAAAACCTATGCCTATCCCAAGAAGGAAAGTGGCGAAACAAAACAGATAGAAGTGTTGTTGAGACAGTGCGTATGTGGCAAGGCTAGCTCCTGTAATGCCAACCACATTACCAATGCTAAATCCTCGCTTTCTCCCTAACTTGCCTGAAATTAAAGACGCAGGAATAGTGGCTGCCATTAAACCCAAAAACTGCAGTGCAACCGGCAAGGTAATCATGCTCACACTGGGCGCAATCTGCTTGCCGATCAAGCCAATCACAGAGATCAGTAATATGTTACCCGTCATCAACAAGGCCTGACACAGTGAGAGCAGCCAAACATTTCTATTCATCTTCGTTCCTAAATATGAGCACAGTTGGTCAATAGACCAAAAATTCAACAAAGTCGCAACACTTTGTTACTCATAGCAACTCTACAAGTCGACCAATAGACCAATAGACCAATAGACCAATAGACCAATATAAAGTGTTACCAACATATGACTTTGATTAGCGTTACTTAAGACGCTAGAGTTGAAATTATCATTACTTAAGATAATAATAATTTTCTGTTATTTATTGGCTTTGTTATTTATAGGCTTTAGTATTTGAAGGTGAGTATGATCAATCCACTTTGGCTCAATACATTTAAGACTCTGGTTGAAGTTGGACATTTCACCCAAACCGCAGAAAAGTTGTACATGACACAACCAGGAGTGAGCCAGCACATCAAGAAGCTTGAACAAGCTTGCAATTGTGACCTGCTTTCTCGGGAAAATAAAAGCTTCGAGCTGACCGAACAGGGTCGGATTATGTATCGCTATGCGCTCAAGCTAGAAAAAGACCAAGAAGATTTATTCGAATCTCTGAGTTTTGACAATCCTTATGCTGGGCAATGTCATCTATCCTGTTCGGGTTCACTCTCTTTACGTCTGTATCCCAAGTTTCTTGAACTTCAGCAGCAACACCAAGATCTGAGCATTAACTTAGAAGCGGCTCCAAACAAAAAGATATTGAACGACCTAATCCAAGGTACCACCGATATCGGCATTGTTAGGCACTCCCCAAACGACAGTTACTATCAAAGCCAAGTCATTGGTAAAGAAGCACTCTGCCTCATCGTTCACAGCAGTCTGGCTCACTTAGAGATAACACCACAAGTACTGCACGACATTGGCCTTATTGCGCATCCAGATTCTGCTCACTACCTGTCTTTGTATTTCGATCTGTGTGGAGACAAGGATCTCGCGAACATCAACGTTAATGAAATACCAAGATCTGGCTACATCAATCAGCTTCACCAGATCTTGCTACCCGTATCAAAAGGATTAGGTTTTACCGTATTACCGGCTGGCGCGGTTGAACACTTCCCAGATAGAGACAAGCTACACGTTGTGCCGCCAAAGGTAGAAGTAGAGGAAACGCTGTATCTGGTTCAAAAACGAAACCGAAAACTGCCGCACCGATACGATACGGTTGTTGAGCTAATCAAACAGAACGTGAGTCGTTAGTTCGGTATAGATAGATTTAAAGCCTTTAGCTAGCTCGGTATTTCGCTATAAGAGCTAAAGGCTTTAATGTTGAAGTGATATTTATAAAAGACAACTACTCAGAAGCGCCAAGCCCCTCTTTTGCTCGTTCAAAGTCATAATTATCTAACGCACTTCGAACATCTTTGAGAACAACAGAATGTGGATACTGTGCCAGTAACTCAGTCACATATTGAGTTGCATCGTTATCATACGCATCCAGCAGTGATAGCAACTGAGCATGCTGTTCTGACGTGATGCTCGGTGAGTCAGAGGTATCAGCAAGACTCACATCGGCTACTTCAGAACTTGTCGTATTAGATCCTTTGGCACCAGGCACATCAAAGCTGATCTCAACTGCTTTAATCAGTTCAATTAACCCAAGCTCACCTTGTTTAAGATCCTCTTCATCACACGCCTTGTTATGAGCTTTGCTTTCTAAATCACTGAGTAACTCTGCCAATCGCAACCCACCAATCGAAGCTGCCATGCTTTTTAAGGTATGTAGATTACGCTCTAACGTCTCCCATTCGCCTTGTACTAAGCTATCAAAAGCATCCGACATCATGTCTGGTGATCCTTTGCAGAACCTATCAAGCATTTTGGCTTGCAGTTTCACATCATGATAAGTCAGTTGCTCAAACCTCGACTGAGAGAAAACAGGCGGTTTTATGTGAGTATCAGAGTGTAATTCCGCACTCTCATCAGAATCACCTGTCTGTATCGCATCTGAATGCGTTCTACCTTCAACTAATACCTCAGGAACAATGTATCGAGTAATCAGAGACATCGCTTTATCAATAACAATAGGCTTATCCAAGAAGTCCGTGATGCCCGACGCCCTCGCTCGTTGTTTCGCATCATCAAAAACACTGGCTGACATTGCAATAATCGGTACATCTATATCGAATTCACGAATCAAACGGGTAGCTTCAAAGCCGTCCATAATCGGCATTTGAAGATCCATGAAGATTATTTCGTAGTCGTTGTTTTTAGCTAACTCCAGCGCTTCCTTTCCGTTTTCAGCAAGATCGGCATTTAATTTAGAGCGACTGAAAAATGCTAAGGCGAGATCTTGGTTCAGCTCATTGTCTTCAACCAATAGCACTCTTTGCCCTTTGAACTCTATCTGATAATCCAGTTGCAACTCTTGAGCTTTGAAGTCGGCTAACGCATCCGAGCTTGAGCGTGGCAATGTCAGTACAAAGGAGAACTCACTGCCTTGCCCGTAAACACTCTCTACCGTAATTTGACTGCCCATCGCATGAACTAATTTCTGGCTAATGTTGAGCCCAAGCCCTGTACCGCCAAACCGACGTGTCGTTGTGGTATCCGCTTGGCTAAAGGCTTCAAACAGCTTGTGACGGTTCTCATCCGAAATGCCTATCCCGGTATCCATCACACTCACTCTCATGGTTAGGCTGCTGTCGTTCGAGTCAACATGCTCCACCGTTAACGCTACGCTGCCTTTTTCCGTAAACTTAATCGCGTTACCCACAAGGTTGAGTATGACTTGGAACAACCTCAATGGATCGCCTTGCAATGGCGTGTCTAACTCAGAGTCTATGACCATCGACAAATTGAGCTGCTTCTCAGCCGCTTTCGACTCCATCAGCTCAATCACATCTTTAAAGGTCGTTACGGGATCAAACGGGACGTTATCAATAACAAGTTGTCCAGCTTCTATCTTTGAGAAATCAAGGATGTCATTGATGATACCGAGTAACGAATGGCCAGAACGGTGCACTTTCTCAATATAATTTCGAGCGACAGGATTAGATATTTCGCCAATCGCCAGATAAGACAAGCCAATAATGGCATTCATTGGGGTTCTTATCTCATGGCTCATATTAGCTAAAAATTCCGATTTAGCTTGGCTCGCCAAATCGGCTCTCTGTTTTTCTTCTTCCAATTGTTCGTTAAGGCGCTTCATTTCTGAAATATCGAATGCCCAAAATAGTGTGGCGACTTCCCCATCAATCTCAAAAAGATAGTAACTGACCAAAGCAACAAATCGGGTTCCATCAGACTTTCTGAGTACCAACTCCCTATTTTCAACTTTACCGTTAAGGTCGAGCTCTTTATGCACGCCATCACGAACGCTCAGCGAGTCATGGATAGCGGCAACGTCGATAGAAGACAACGCCTGATCTTCCACGCCAAACAAACGTTTTGCCGTATCGTTCGCGTAACGAACCTCTTCTTCAAATACCACACTAGCTGCAATTGGAGAGCTATTTAGCATGTTGTAGAGTTGGTTCTGCGCCTTTTCCAGAGCTTCGGTCGCTTCCTTAGCAATACTGATCTGCTTCGCTAATTTACGATTCCAGAAAATAATAAGAAGAAGGATCACCAGAGAAAAAACCGAAATGGTGTAAACCAATTGATAATCAACTCTTTCTATCGCTTTGGGTGCAGCCCATTTTGCAGAGATCTTCTGGTGTTCTTCAGCTGAGATACTGCCTATCGCTTTGTTCACAATAGACAACAGCAAAGGTTCAGATTTGATGACATGCAGAGTTGGCGACAGGAAGAAGTCTAATCGACCGATGATGCCAATTCCTCGATAGCCAAATGAGTCGATTAAGTAATTTAAGACGTCAACGGTATCAATCATCGCATCAAACTCACCCGATTCGACGAGCTCTAATCCATCATTAGTCGATGACACCATCGACCAATTGATCTCAGGGTAACTATCCACAATAGCTTCTGTGTTGGCTCCCCCTTCTAAAATACCTATTTTCCAACCTGCAGCTTCTTCTAAGACAAGGCTGTTCACATCTCGTCTTGAGGCAATAGCCAAACGACTAGAAAATAACGGCTTACCCGCCTTCACGCCCTCGCCAAGCGAACGATTCTCCACAGCGGCCGACACAAGGTGCACTTTTCTATGGTCAACGAGTCGTCGAGTCTCCTGCCAACTGCCGACATCAACATGTTCCAAGCGTAAACCTGTTTTCTGCTCGATCAGCTTTAGGTAATCATCGATCATGCCGATGTATTCCCCTTTGCTCGATACGGCTTCATAAGGCAAAGAGTTAGGATCAATACCGATTTTCAATACTGGATGAGATTTTATCCACTGACGTTCATTTTGACTAAGATTAAGAAGTTCACCGGCTAAACTGTTCGATTGATAAACATCTGAAATATAACGTTTTGCACCATCTCCGAATGAATCAAACTGCTCAATGGCAGGGAAATAAACATAACTTCCTTCCACGGAATCCACATCGAAATAGAACGTCATAAACCCAGCATTGGTGCTGCCCGTCTGCGTTTTATAGCCAACGCCTTTCGTTACGGATGACAATTTAGAGGTGTTTTTCTTGTCCAATGATGGCGTTGATACATCTCCTAGGAACCAAGATTCAAGCGGTCGCTTATTATTATCAGCCAGTGCCGAAATAACCATGAAAGTATTATCTGCATCAAATATGTCAAAAATCTTAGGCAATTCGTCAAAGCGATCATTAACAATAAAGTACGCTGAGATTTGAGCAATAATATCGGCCTTCTTCAGAACCGGAGTCAGGTCGTTCTTAATTTGTCTTCTAAGAATTGGCTCAAACTCCCCGTCTTCCCTTTTCAGGTTTGCCAATGCGGCATTGAAGCGGTCTCTTAGCTCAGCCCCCCTGAAATCCACGTAGATGGGATAACTGACTTTATAATCTTCATGGATCTGAATCTCGCGCATTTCAATAAACCGGGTATTGGTGACAAACCAGGTTAATACGCGCCTTTCTACCATCAGGAGATCAACATTTTGAGCTCTCAGTTGGGAAAACGCCGACTCTAAGCTGTCGAGATCATCTATCCGATCAATGCTCAATTGGCTTTCCAACACTTCTACGGAGTTTTTAATCGGCGATGTTTCATCGAACAACAATGCACCTAAGGACAAATTTTTTGCCGACTTCAAATCCAGCTTACGCCTCTTTAATGACACTGGCACAAAATCAACATCCATCACCTTGTCACTGACAAAGTGCAATGAAGAGTCATCAAGTTGAACGCCAGAAACAAATGATATTGAGTTGTTGTTATCGATAGCTTGACGAGCTGCAGTACGAGGCAAAGTGACAACGTCACCCAGTCGATACCCCATATCGTTCAATGCCCTTTGCATAATGTCATGCTCTAAGCCAACAGAAGTACTGTCTGGATACATGTAAGGCGGGTTGCCGAATCCAAATACACCTTTAATGGGAGAGCGATAAGGCGAGTCATCTAACCATTTAGATAAAATGCGGTTCTTTTTACTGATATCAAACGTTGCAATCTGTTGATTCAATAAGTTAAGCAGCTCATTGTCGTTTGAACGAATAACCATGGCTGCTTTGATGTTCTTCCAGCGATCAAGTACATGGTTGACCGCTAAATTCTCGACTCCGCTTTTATGAGCAAGATCCATGGTGGTTACAGGTTCAGCCAGTAAGCCATCAACCGACCCATCTTCTAATGCACGAATAGCATCAATGGCCGTATCGAATTCAACTCTCTCAATCGAACTAAGCTGCACGCCAGATCGCTTTAGGTCGATGCTTTCTCGAACCATGGCAATTCGCCTTTTGGCCTCTTGCTCTATTTTATTATTGAGATGATCTTCGGTAGGAAGAATGACGGCAATTTGGTACGAGATATAAGGATCAGTTTGAAGGAAACGTCCTCCTTCGCTGGGATCAAACTGTTGAAACGGAAACACATCGCCTTTCCCGTCTAACAAAGCTTGCTTTGCTTCAGCATGAGAATCTACGCTGATGAAGTTGGTTTTTACGTTGAAACGCTCTTCAAGATCGTAAGCCCAATCTCGAATAATCCCGTCGACTTTTCCGTCATCACCAATAAATGAGTAAGGATAATGACTGGATAGTGTAACAAACGTGATTTCACGATCAGGATCTTGCCATAGGTTTGGTTGTTGATCCGGAGCAGCCTCAGCGTTAACGCTAGCGGCACGAACAACGAATACAACAAACAAAATTATGGCGATGACATAACGCTTACCCCACTTACCCCACATCTGCCAGAGGTCACTCATCTTTGAACTTCTCTTTAATCTCTAGAATCTCTGGCAATTTAATGAAAAACAGATCAACGATAGTCGGGTCAAAATGCTTACCTTTCTGCTCAGTGATTAAAGCCAAAGCATCTTCGACACTCCAAGCTTTTTTATAAGGGCGTTCTGCCGTTAGAGCATCAAACACATCAGCCACAGCAGCAATTCTGCCAACCAGTGGGATATCTTCCCCTGCCACTTGACTCGGGTAACCAGAGCCGTCCCATTTCTCATGGTGATACTGCGCCACTTGAATCGCCATGCGCATCAGTTTTGAATCACTTTGCTGCCCTAAAATCTCCACACCATACTCGACGTGCTTCTGCATGATCGCCCACTCTTCCGCATCGAGTTTTCCGGGCTTAAGCAACACGTTATCAGGGATACCTATCTTACCAATATCGTGCATTGGCGCCGCGTCACGGAGCGTCTCGGCA
This sequence comes from Vibrio sp. 10N.239.311.G01, assembly GCF_041465805.1. Lineage (NCBI taxonomy): Bacteria > Pseudomonadati > Pseudomonadota > Gammaproteobacteria > Vibrionales > Vibrionaceae > Vibrio > Vibrio sp. 10N.239.311.G01. Next base: position 52,124 of record NZ_JBFSRM010000019.1, on the reverse strand, counting down.
TCTTCGTCAGTCATTCCCAAGGCTTTAGCTAGCACTTCACAGTAGTGACTCATACGCTTAACGTGCATGCCTGTTTCATTGTCTTTAAATTCAGCAGCTCTACCCAGTATGTTCAGTGTTTCTAGCTTACCGAGATTGATCTCTTGAGTTTTCTCTTTTACCTGACTAAACAACGCGCGTTGTTGGTCATAAAGTGCGATATGCGTTTTCACACGCTGGAGTGCAATTGCAGGGGTTATCGGCTTGGTTAGGTAATCGACAGCCCCCAAGGAGAGCCCTTTTACTTCGGCATCTGGACCAATTGTGGCGGTCACGAAAATGATAGGAATGTGAGCCGTATTCGGCTGAGCTTTAAGTTGGCGGCACACCTCGTAACCATCGATGTCAGGCATCATGATATCAAGGAGGATAAGGTCTGGCTGCGGCACCATCTTCGCAATTTTGATACCAATTGTGCCGTTAATCGCTACTTTCACTTGATAAGTATCTTTGAGTATTGCCGTTAACACATCCAAGTTACTTGGGGTGTCATCCACGACTAACACTATAGGTTTCCGACTCATTGATACCTCGTATACAAATCAAACAGTTATAACCCTAGTGTAGAACGGTTTCCATAGGTTAAGTAGAAAAAAAAGCAATTGATTTTCAAAAATGAAGAGTAGATCTGTGAGTGACTTCAAACTGGCGTTATTAGAAGTACGACCAGTCAATATTACGTCAGTTAAGTTATTATTATACAAGGGGAATTACCTTTGCATTGCAACATTTCACTAACAACACAGATACTATCCGAAAACAAAAAGAGCTCCTCATATGGGAGCTCTTTTCGTTCAACGGCTAGAAAGCAAAACAACCGAGTTATTCAGTAATCTAACGACCAGAATAATACATACAGATTCGAACACCATCGAACTCACGAATCTCAAATGGGATCTCGTAGATAGACTCCATCACTGATTTTTCAACCACTTCCGAAACCTTACCCGACTTAACCACTTTGCCTTTCTTCATCGCAACAATGTTATCTGAGTAACAAGAAGCGAAGTTGATGTCATGAATCACGATAACGACCGCTTTATTGAACTCATGCGCTAAACGACGCAACGTCTGCATAATTTCGACCGAGTGTTTAATATCAAGATTGTTCAGAGGCTCATCTAAGAACACATAATCCGTATCTTGCGCCACAACCATCGCGATAAACGCCATTTGACGCTGACCGCCACTCAACTCATCAAGGTATTTGTTTTGGATGTCAGTAATGCCAAGGTGTTCTAGTGCTGTATCGACGATTTTATGATCTTCGTCTTTCAAGCGACCTTGAGAGTGTGGGAAGCGACCAAAACAGACCAACTCACGAATCGTAAATCGCATATTGATGTTGTTTGATTGTCTTAACACGGCAAGGTGCTTAGCTAGCTCTTTGGTATCCCACTCAGCCAGTAACTTATCGCCAATGACCACTTCACCTGCGTCACTGTCGGTTAAGCGACTCGCCATTGAAAGCAGTGTACTTTTACCCGCACCATTTGGGCCAATGATAGAAGTCACTTCGCCTTTCGGGAACATAGCACTGGCATCATCAACCACGAGTGACTTGCCATACTTCTTACTTAAACCTGTTAATTTAATCACTACTTACTACCTTTACTGAATTCTGGTGCGTAACAACAAGAACATAAAATACAAACCGCCGACCAAGTTAATAATCACACTCACAGTGGTTTCAAACGCCATCACTTTTTCGATAAACCATTGGCCAGAAACCAATAGCACGATCGCTAATAAGCTGCTTGCGATGATAAGCACACGATGCTGATAAGATCGGAATATCTGGCGAGCTAAGCTCACGGTGATCAAGCCAAAGAACAGCACAGGGCCAACCAGAGCCGTAGACACCGCGACCATCACTGACACAATCACCAAGGTAATCTGAGTCAATCGCTTGGTGTTCACACCCAGGCTTGTCGCGTTATCAACACCAAGCCAAAGTACATCAAGCTTAGGCGCCAACAACCAAAGGCCAAGCAAGCTCAAACCCAAAGGAATAAGGCTGAGGTAAACCAACTCGCCTTTCACGTTATTGAAACTTGCGAACATCACATTCTGCAGCACCGCGAACTCGTTCGGGTCAATCAACATCGCCAAGAAGTTAGACAAACTCGAGAATACGCTGCCACATACGATGCCTATCAACAGCAGTGTGAATACGTTGTTTCGCTTGCTCTTAAAGTAGAAATGGAACAGAGCAAACGAGAACAAGATCATCACAGTCACAGACATCGAAAAGTTTGCGATCGAGTCAATCACCCAGAAGCTAGCACTGCCAAACACAAACAGAAGTACCGTTTGTACCAGCATATACAAGCTGTCAAAGCCCAAGATGGATGGGGTTAGAATTCGGTTATTAGTAATGGTTTGGAAAACCAATGACGACGCCGAGATCGCTACCGCCGCCAACACAATCGACAGCAGTTTTGGTAGTCGCAGAGACAAGAAGAACTCGTAGTTATCCCACGTAAGTCCTTGCCCCACAAATACTGCTGCCATCCCCAAAGACGCGATAGCCAGAATCGCAATTTTTACTGAATCACGCATTCGACTTGTCTCTCATGATTAGGTAGATAAAAATCAAGCCGCCAAAGACACTGATTACCATCGAGATTGGAATCTCATAAGGGAAGATAATGACTCTCGCTAATAAGTCGCAGGCCAATACCAAGATCACGCCCCAGTAGGCAGTCCAAGGCAGAATTTTCTTCATGTTATCGCCCATCATCAACGACACGATATTCGGCACGATAAGGCCAAGGAATGGGATAACACCGACTATCATCACCACAGAAGAAGCACAGATAGCGACCAACGCAACACCAATGAAAACGATCTTCTGGTAATTCAAGCCGATGTTTTTCGCGAAGCTCTCACCGATGCTCGCCGCACTGAACTGGCTCGCGAAGTAATAAGCCAGCACACAAGCAGGAACCGCGAGATAAAGGATTTCATAGCTGCCCTGCAACACGCTCGCAAAGTTCGCCATAGTCCATGCCGACATGGTTTGTACTAAGTCGTACTTATAAGCAATAAAGGTTGTTAGAGACGAAACAACGTTGCCATACATAATGCCAATCAAAGGCACCAATACCGCGTTCTTAAACTTGAGGTGTTGTAGGAAGCGAACCAATAGCATGGTGCCAAACACTGCAAACGCGAAGATAAAGCCTAAGTAGCTCCATTGCGCAGCATTGCCTAGTACTAGAATGCCGACAATGTAACCCAACATCGCACAGTCAATGGTGCCCATCGTCGAAGGCGCGGCAAACTTGTTCTGTACGATTTGCTGCATGATCAAGCCAGAAACACTCAATCCCGCTCCGGCAAGCACGATCGCGAGTAGTCGAGGAATCCGACTAACAATATAAATAGAATTGGCGTGTTGGTTGCCATTGAAGAAGTCACTAAAACTGATTTCAGCGACTCCAATCATCAATGACGCAACGCATAACACAACAAGAAATACAGCAGCTGCAATGGGTTTCAACATAGAAATAATACTAAAGGTAGGTCTCGGGTAGCCCGTATAAAAAAGGGAAAAAGGGCTTATAAGAACACTCTTATAAGCCCGAAAATCTGATGGTTAATAACTATTGAATCGTACGTTCAATGTCACCAAGCATTCTGTGAATCGCCGTCACACCGCCACCAGCCAAATACCAAGCACTTGAATCAAGGTAAACGATATTGCCGTGCTGCGCTGCAGGTGTTGCCGCAACCAGTGGGTTATCAAACAGTTGTTGTGCGCGACCTTCTGATTTGCCAATCGCTTTTTCACGGTCAAGCACGTAAAGCACTTCAGGTTTTGCATCTGCAATGTATTCAAAAGAGATTAGGTTGCCGTGTGTTCCTTTGATCGGAGCCACAGTTGCGCTCTTTGATTCCACAAAACCAAAGTCATCAAAAATGATTGAGAAACGGCTGCCTTTGTTGAACATCGCAATGTTGTTGCCGTTGTTCATTAGCATCATTGCTGAAGTTTCGTCAGACGCCACTTTGTCGTTTACCGCAGTAATAGAAGCTTGAGTCTCTTTAATGATCGCTTCTACTTCAGCTTGCTTACCAAAGATGTCACCTAGCGCGCGCCAGTTTTGCTGAGCATCAGCCCAGTATTTGTCGCCTTCAATAGAGAACATGATGGTCGGAGCAATTTGTGCCAGTTTGTCGTAAACCTTAAGCATGCGGTTTTCCGCGATGATGATGTCAGGTTTCAACATGTAGATAGCTTCAAAATCAGGTTCGCTTAATGAGCCTGTATTTGCCGTCGTATCTTTGTACGAAGCTAGGTAATCAGGCAGCAAGCTATGAGGCGCGCCAACTGGCTGTACACCAATTTTATCGAGCACGTCTAAGCTACCGTGGCCTAGAACCACCACTCGCTGTGGTACTTCAGTAAACTGCGCTGTGCCTTTCACATGCTCAATGGTGACGGTTTCCGCATGCGCGGTCATCATGAATGATGATGCTAGAACGATGGCAAGCCCGCTCAATAACTGGCGAACTGAATTGATTGTTTTCTTCATGTTTCTTCCTTTGCCATTGATACAAACCACCACTCATGACAATGAAAGTCACATTACTCATAGACGAGCATGGGGCGTACACAACTGCTAAATAACGATAATTTAAAGTCTGTCATTGGATTGACAACAAACTTGTAACGCAAGTGAGAACTATTATCAATTATATTTGCACTAAATTGGCGATACAACAACTTTATTATTCAGAAACGTAAAAGTGAGTATTCATATTTTACGTAGTCAGGAGAGGTATTAGGAATCAGAAATATCAAAAAGACGCGAAGAGGAAAATACTCATCAACCTGAAGAAAAAAACAGATGGGGAAAGCACCCAAAAACCCTGTAATTACAACGCTGAACCCCAAAATCATGGATTGTAATTTACAATGTAAAGATCATATACAACAGAGACTTAATCATCACCAAATTAGCTGATCAATTAAACCCACTAATGACAACGAATACGAACAGCTGAAAAGCCAAGACTCAGTCAGATATCATGGTCAAATCCCTGACCTTCGCTCATTTAACCTTCAGTAACCGATGGTAAATCACCCAAAAATATTTTTGAATTTAATTGAAATAGGGTTGTAATTTTGAAAACTAGGCGTATAGTTCGCCACCTGGCTCTAATCTATAGAGCTGTTAATGCTAAAGTAAGTCCAAGTTCCACATAGACAGTTCTCGATTCCCTCGTTACACCATCTCTGCGTCAGCTTTCACCCAGATAGTCATTCAATAGCTTTTAAATTCGATCCTACTACCGATCTATCGTCATTTGCTCTTTTGTCAGCGAAGTCAGAATAGATCGAGCACTTAAATACAAATGTAATAAACACAAGGCACAGTTATGTCACGCAGAACAACACGACAAACCCATTGGTACCAACTATCACGCGAAAAAACAGTCAATAAACTAAAAGGTAATAAATGCTCAAGATTAAAATAGATTTACACAAAGAAGAGATTTCATGGGTCACCGAGATTCGACAGCTCAATAGCGATATACTCCACCGCCACATATTGCCCAAGCTACAACATCACAGCTATCTCATCGACTTTGAATTTAATGAACGAGAAAGCATCGGAACTATCGTTTCAGGCAACGGAAACACCCTAGGACATTTCACACTCCTATAGCATTTCCCAAAGGCTACAAAAGAAACACCATCTAGTCCCAAAGATGTAAAAGATGTCACCCTCAATTCGCTCTAGCAGAACAAAATAGAGTAGAAGTAAAACAGATCTGAAACCTAGCCCTTTTTGCATTTCACACGCGGCTAACGCTAGCTAGGTTATCGTACTTCTATTGAAACCAACTTATATCAAACTCTGAATCACCATTGAGTCATTATCAGTGCATTCATGGACTAATAAGTTAACGGCATCGACCTTAACTTCTGATCAAGAGTATATAAGTGTTCTGCAGCTTGCATGTGTTGAGGGTAATCACTGAACTTCTCACGATTCTCCTCATTCATCTTACATGTCTCATCCACCAGCATTAACTTCCAATACAGCTTCGTTGTATGCAACATCGCCAGTAACGGTTTGAACACCTCTTTCTCATAAGCTTGAATCAACTCTTCAATCAACTCGTCACGTTCGTCTTCGCTTGCGATTGAACCCTCGGTTGCCGACAACACTTTTTGATACTTCAGGTTTTGTTGCAGCTTATCCATGACCGTTTGGTTTTCTTCCGCTAACTCAACAAGCTTCGACTTAATGATGTTTACCCAATTCGCTTGGTTCAGTACTGTGTCATCAACGCTGGTAAAATCTTCTCGTATTTGTCGTTCAACATCTTTTTGAGCTTTCTTTAAAACCGCACGCACCTTTTGGAAAGGCAGCTGATACTCCTTACTTAGCTCGATAATCAGTTTATGAAAACCACCATTTGGAAGGTGTAAGTTTTCTTTAAACGTCGCCATTGCAGCTTCTTGCTGTTCGGTAAGGTGAGTCATTCTGTTTCCTATTCTTTATCACTTATGGTGCTGAGCCCGCGATCATACCACTATTACCCTCGTTTTTTCGGTAACTTGAACAGTTACACCTCGCTATGCCGTTAAATTCACCCAACTCTTTACCTTTTGCCTAGTTATTAATCCATATGGCGTTAAATGGTAAAACTGATCATCGATTAAAATCCATACTACACCTGTTCCAACAAAACAGACTTCTAACTTATACAGGTACTTAAATGAAAAAGATTGCACTTAAGATTGAGACTGCGCAAGTCGGATACTCACCAAACTCGCCACCATGATGGCCAAGTAGAAACTGCCAATAATGGATTCCATAAACACAAAGAATTGAGCAATAGGCAGAGCTGGTGATATGTCGCCGTAACCAACCGTAGTCAAGGTGATAAAGCTAAAGTACATCGCATTAAACAAGTTCGTCAGCCAGACTTGCTCTTCTAACCCGTTAAAGGCATTAGGAAAGATCTCTAAAATTAACAAGTAGATGGTCGACCAAGCAAACCCTAGCAACAAGTAAATACAGATGGAGCCGATGATGTGATTGGGTGTCACCGTTTTGGCTTTCATCACCTGCTTCAACGCCGAGTAAATGTGTGAAAACAAGAACACAGCCAACGCCGATAACGTTACTACCGATAAGTTATAGCCTTCCAAAAATGAAAACACACCAGACACCAAGGCCGTGATCAACAACATCCCATACCAAGAGCGATACAAAGCTCGCTCTTTATGAATACCAACAATTGAACTCGCCAAAGTAATAATGATAATAAATAGTATTGTTTTCTGTCCTTGCGGATAGAACTGCTGCATCACAGCACAACCAAAAAACAACACCAACAGTGCATAAAACAAGAAGTAGAAGTTGTCGTCTTTCGAAACTGGTTTCATCTATTTTCCCTCGACCTCTGCAGGTTTTTTCTCAGTTTCTTGTTGATTTTTCTCTTCAAGTCCAAGCCACGCCATCATCAGCTCATAACTTAAACTCAGTATCACAGCACCGACAAACAGACCGACGATGCCTGACATCGCCATTCCGCCCAGCGCACCCAATAGAATTACCAACATTGGAATGTGAGAGCCACGGCTCAGCAGTACTGGCTTCAAGATAGCGTCACTGCCGCTCACTAAAATACACCACACTAAGAACAAGCTCGCCGCCAGTGTCGATTCAACGCTGAACATGTAGATGATCGCCGGTAATAGAGCGAGAATCGGTGGAAGTTGGATTATCGCAATGAGCAGCACAGCTAGCGCCCAAAACGCAGCTGCTGGAACGCCTGCAATCACCAAACCGATTGCCGACATCATGGATTGAATCACAGCCACACCAATCACACCTTGCACAACGCTTCGCACGGTCGATTTAGAGAGCTCTACCAACTCTTCACCTTTACCACCCGTTAAACGCGCCACTAAGTGAGTCACGCCGGTTTTGCATTTATCGGCATTACTCATGAATGCACCCGCAATGATGGTAGAGATGATGAACTGAATAAAGCCGCCACCTAACGAGCCAAGAACAGAAGCCGCTTTCGTCGCAAACTGTTTAAGTTCATCCGCATACTTTATGAAAGTGCCTTCAATATTGTTGGAGGCGGCAACCAAGGTTGAATAAACCTTTTCCCCTATTAATGGAATATCTTGTAAGGACTCTTTCGGTTTAGGCAATGACAATGTGCCATCTTGAAGCCCTGTCATCAGGTCAGTCGCGCTGGTGTAGATACCAGAAGAAAGCGCCGCCAAAGGAATAAATAGAAGAATCACACCAATAAAGCTCAGCAATGCACTGGCTTTACCTTTCGACATCCCGGTTTTATTTGAAATTGCGACCGCCACTGGATACAACGCAGTCGCAATGATCGCACCCCATATCACCAGAAGAATGAATGGGCGCAAAATCGAAAAACACCAATACACGAGCATGGCAATCGCTGCGATCTTGATGGCAGCGTCTATCGCCTGTTTTGAAAAATCATCGGTTAACTTCATGAGACGTCCTTGTTAGACAAAATTAAGGCTGATTTTGTAGAAACTTCCAATTCCGTGTTTCTAGGAATAGAGAAGCCAAAATCATATATATGCCAATTAACACTAATTGGAATATGCGTATAAGGGTGTTGCTATCGATATCACCGGAGCTCATCAATGTGCTACCAACAAGTACGAGCAACGTACTAAATGCAGTGGCGAAAATAGGTGCTTTTTCGGGAACCGTGTAGATCTTGGTAGCCATAAGAATGGCAATAAGTCCTATAAACAAAGAATAGAAGACAATGTTGGGTACTATAGAAAGAATTGAAAAAGCAGCAATCGCCAGCAATCCCCCGATACCGTTACTTATCACCAGAAAAGCGCTCAACTTTATCGACTTCTCTGACGTAATCATCAACGATAACAACGCAATGAACATCATTGTCAGCAAAGCTTCAGATATTTGAAAAATAAAGAAAAAACACACCACTGGATAGGAGATAATCATCGCTCTAAAGGCCGCATACCAACGCTGTTTCTTTTCGAGTGGCGCAGCAGCGAAGCCAGAGAACGCCGATTTAGGCTCAGGGAAAAACACATGCACTAACGCAAAACAGGAATGTGTGTAACCATAACGCTCTGCCAGGTTAGAATAATGTTTTAAGTCGTTATCAAAGCGGCGTCGATTCCAGCACCCTGTCAGTGAATCCGTTTCCACCAGCATTCTTAATCGACGCTCCAATATCTTGCGTCGGCTAATATCCGTAAAGGTCACCACGTACTTGTTATTGTGCGGCAGAATTTCAGTTAGCTTTTCCACCACAACGTTTGCGGTAAACTGCTCACCAAGTCGACTGACGCCACTCAACTCACCTTTCCATCTCTGGTTTTCCTTCAGTGAGCGAGTAATGGTCGTGATTAGGCTGCTGTTATTCATAAAACAGAGATCAAAAATCGGACGAGATTCGACTTGGTCAAAGGCATAACCTGAAACCCGAGAGAATTGTTGATTCACTTGTATGACCCTCAATTGACTATCGAGGACAATAAAACCTGCGACACCATCAATGATCGCTTCCGACAAGTTATTCTTGCTTTGAGCCATTTCATGTCGATAAAGGCGTGCGGTAATAAGAGTGCTAAGTAAAAACAACGCACACACCGAAAAAAACATGGCTGGCGTAGAAGCAATACTCAGCAACCACAAGCTAAATGCCATATTGAGGACAAGTGCAGACACCACGTATAGCGGCATTTTTCGGTCATAACTTAACTTGTTCATAGTTTGCTCTGGTGATGGGCGAATGACTATGATGGCTAAGTTTTAATTAAGATATTTACCATTTTACGACACATACAAATTCAAATTACATATCGAACAATAAGTGCATAGGGTTACACTAACTATTAAGCGGAAGAGATTGAAAAGATTCGAGACCGCCACTTTGAATGCCAACCAGTGCCGGGTTACCTAGGCCTACTAACCGAATATCTCCGTCAAAATAACGAATAAACAAACGGTTAGTGGCCAAGCTCGTGTTTACTGACTTGGTAGATTACTGAACGGCTAGCTCCCCTCTGCGTACCCAGAATGCTCGAACATGGTCATAAATCAGATTAAACACAAACGCGTAAATGGTAATAAAAATGGTCACGCCGATGTCCATCAAAAATGCTTGCCATAACCCCACGTTAAGTAAGTATGCCATCACAGGGATCGTCGCGATCAACAAGCCAGCCTCAAATAGCACGACGTGAAAAACACGTAACCTAAGCGAACGCTTTGATTTTTCACCCGTGAAATAACGATCAAAAATACGGTTAAAACAGTAGTTCCAAATCATTGCGATAGTCGCAACAACTATCATGGTTCCTGATAGTGTATTCACATCGTGATCAGTAAATATCGCTAAACCTATAATTGACAGTGTGACGGCCAATACTTCAAACAACACCGAATGAAAAACTCTCTCTAACGTACTCATACATTCCTATAGCAATTTATAACATGGTGGACTTACCTAAATTATGTCACCGAAAACAATAAGAGAAAGTTAACAGCCATCACGTTTAGTGATAGCTTAAGTATAAGTACCCCATTTTGTATTGAGCGAGAGATAACATGTACAGTTTTGAGCAACTAAAAGTCTTCGTCACGGTGTGTGAAAGTGGCTCTTTCTCTGCCGCCGCTCGCAAACTGAAACGCGCTCAGTCTGGAGTCAGCCAGTCGATCGCCAACCTAGAAATTGCCATCGACCAAGAGCTGTTTAATCGAGAGAAAAACATCCCCGTTTTGACCAACACAGGTAAAGCATTATTACCTGTCGCTAAGTCGATTCTCGACCAACAAAAGTACTTCGACCAAAAAGTAGAATCGCTCACACAAGAAGATGAGCACGAACTGATCATTGCGGTTGATGAAAGCATCATAGATAAGAATTTCATTAAGATAATCAGCTCACTGGCCGATCAGTTCCCAATCACGCACTTCGATATCATCACCACTTCTACCTTCGATGTTGAAGATCTAGTGAGACGTGGCAAAGCGCAGATTGGCATCATCTATGCGGATGGTGAACTTAAAGTGGATATGGACTTCTTCTTACTGGGCCAAGCCCGCTTTCTTACGGTTAGCTCCGCCACCCACGAACTCAGCCAAATGTCGGTAGTACAAGACTCAGATCTAAAGCGTTACCGCCAATGTGTGCATCGCAGTTCAAAGCAGCGCGAACTTTGGTTCACCTACGGTATTAGCTCGATGCTTTGGTATGCCAACAACCACAAAACGATCATCGATCTCGTTGAACAGAACGTTGGCTGGGCAAACGTGCCTGAAATGATGGTGATGGAAGGCATTCAAAAAGGCGATCTCGTAGCACTGCCAGTGGCACACGAGCATGGTGGTTGGATTACTCCAGTGGGTTGCTTAGTGTCTCGCAGCCATATCAATGGCCCAGTGTTAACAAGTTTACTTGAAAAACTAAAAGGCCACTCATTAGAGAACAATCAATGGCAAGCCAACTAATCTCCCCCAATTCTTGAATTCAGCCTATTTTAGCAACTGAATCCTAAGTCAATGACGGTGGTGTTTTCTCCAGCACTACCTCATTTCCGGCTTTCGTGCCGATAATTTTCTTTGTCGTGTGGATAAAACACCTTAGTTGATGTCCAAAAGTGACCTAACTACACTGCGATCCCAACCGGGTGTGTCTTTTCAAACGAATGTAGACAGACCCAAATCGCTCTTTAACATCACTGACCCAACTTCAAATCTCCTAGATAAGCGCTCAGCCTTGCAGTTGCTTATGCCGGTTTCAAATAGATCACTTTTGAATATTGATTCGCACCCAGTTTATGAGCCCTCTTCGAGTGCTTTTTTATATCTAAATGAACCTTTTGGAAAATTTGTCGTGAACGTTTTAAGAAATATTTGCCCTGAGAAAATGGGCAAAGAGCGTAACAAACGAGAGTATGATTTACGCGTACTTAATTGTGTCAGTGAAAGCGAGTATGAATCGCGTATGGCAGTTTGGAATAGCTTAACTTTGGTTGCTACTCCGTCTGTTTCAGAAACAAAAGGCTTCATCGATGAGGCTTTCAACAAACTTCAGCAAGACTTGAAAGAAGCAAGCCGTGAGTTATCGATTAACTACACGGACTTCATCGCAATGGCGCATGAAGAGCTCAACTATATTAAGGTGTTTGTTGCTGATAAGACCGCACAATACGGTTGGTATGCCGCGATCGTTCTTATGATCATCGGTACTGTTGCTTTATGCGCTCAGTAAACCAAACTGTGTATTAAATAAATTGTCTTAAAAGCTCAAGCGATAGGCCAATTTAGCCTTTCTATTAGCCTGTTCTTTAACTAGAAAACAAATGGTTAACCTCATTTGTTTTCTAGTCTATAACCCCTTCACTCTCCCATCAGAGACAACAGATCCCGCGTCGCTTGTTTTGGATCTTCAGCGTGGCATATCGCTGACACCAAAGCCAACCCATGAATGCCTGTCTTAACCAACGTCGGAATGTTCGACTCGTTGATTCCACCGATACCCACAATCGGCAACTTCGTTGTTTCCAACGCCATTTGAATGCCTTCATAACCCCAATGTTTCTTTAGATTCGTCTTGGTCGGTGTGGCAAAAAGCGCACTGAGGCCAATGTAATCGATCGGCAAACTATCGGCTTCTTGAAGCTGTTGCTCAGTTTCGATCGACAGACCAAGAATCTTGTCTGGGCCAATCAACTGACGGGCTAACTCTGCAGGCATATCCGATTGCCCTAAGTGCAAACCATCGGCGTCGACAGCCAATGCAACGTCCACTCGGTCATTGATGATCAGCGGAACACCGGAGCCAGCTAAAATCGACTTAACCGCTTGTGCTCGTTCAATGAAGGCTCTTACGTCCCCATGTTTTTCTCTTACTTGAACCATAGTGAAGCCACCCGCAACCGCTTGTTCAACCACGAATTTAAGCGTTTCTAGATCTTGTTGGTCGTCAGTCACCAGATAAAGTTTATAAGGGTTCATCGCGTACCTTTGAAGTCGATTTCTAAAATTGGTTTTCTGCCATTTTACCGACAAATCACATCCTATGCATGGAAGTTAGCACTTAATTCCTTAAGTTAGGCGGTTGAATTCAAATACGCAACTCGTTGAAAGCATGTCGAAAAACCCGATTTTTCTAACAAAAGCGTTACTTATTACACAAACTATTCGCTTTAGCATGCCCAGAATGCTGTTTTATGAAATACTCCCCTATGAAGGAATCAGGTAAATATAGGGATAGTTATGCGCCACCTTTCTATAGCGCTCAAGATCAAGCTGGGTTATGCCATCTGCTTGCTCTTTTTCGTCATTTCAGGCCTTGTGAGTTACAAAGGTATTCAAACCTTGTCGAACGGCTTTAGCCAGTACAGTGACCTCAGCCACAAGGCGACATTGTCAGGCAACATTCAAGTGCACTTTCTTCAGATGCGTTTAGCTTCTGAACGTTACTTAGAGTCATTGGATGATCAATACGAAGCGAATTATCAATCGAGCAAACTTGCGATTGATGAACTGCTGAACAACTTAATCCAAACCACCACCAATACTGATAGCTTGTCGAGCCTGCAATTAGTGCAAGACAGCGTTGCAGCTTTTGATGCGGCTTATGGATCAATGAAACAGAGCCAACTGCTCATTGACCAGTTAGTGAACGTGGAGATGGTCACACGAGAAACCAACGCACTGAAAGCGGCTCAGAGCTTATTGTATGAGTCTTACAATAACAATGATCCAAACGCGAGCTTATACGCAGGCATGTTGATGGAGAACTTCCTCGCAGCCAAGATCACAGTGCTGAGTTACTCAAACAACAACGACCTCAAAACCTATGAAGCTGGTAAAGACATTTTTGAATATGCTCTGCCAGGTATAGAAGGCGATATTGAATCTCTTAAATCATCTCCTTATCAAAGTGAACTGATTGAAGATTTCTCTAACCAACGTGAAGCGTACGCGAAAGGCTTTGAACAAGTTCACCAACAGATGCTGGAGAACACTCAAAGAAGCGCTACCCTCGCCTCTATTGGTGACAGCTTAGCGATTTCGGTAGCTGATGCTCAGAGCATTCTAGAACAACAGAAACAAGCATTAACACCAGAACTGCAAGCCAGCGAAAAGCGCTCGATTCAAATCATCATATTGCTGACGGGTGTGGCTTTAGTTATTGGCATGACGAGCGCCGTGTTGGTGACTCGCTCTATTACTAAAGGCATCGCACAAGTTAAACAGATCACCAACGAGCTTTCTCAGGGCAACCTGAATGTGGAAGTGAACATTGAGAGCAAAAATGAGATTGGCGAACTGCTGACTAATATGGAGATCACCATTGAATCTCTGCGCGATATTGTTGGCCAAGTGAACCGTTCTAGCGTGCGTATTGGTGAGATGTCGGAGTCACTCAATCAAGTGACAAATAACAGCTCGACCAACGCAACACAATTGAACAGTGAAATGATCAATATCTCTTCTGCCGTTTATCAATTAGCTTCCAGCACATCAGAAATTGCGGCAAGTGCTAACCACGCGTCTCAAGTTGCCAACCAAGCGACCGAGAATGTGGCGATGGGACTGAAAGAAGTAGATAAGACACTGCATGAAATTGGTAGCGCCGATGAAAGCATGCAGGTAAGCAGCCAAAAAGTGACCGACCTACATAAAGAGTCGATGAACATTGGTGCCATTCTTGAAGTAATCAAAGGCGTTTCTGAGCAGACCAACCTGTTGGCATTGAATGCGGCTATTGAAGCTGCGCGCGCAGGTGAACAAGGTCGCGGATTTGCAGTAGTAGCCGATGAAGTGAGAACTCTAGCTAAGCGAACTCAAGATTCTGCAAGCCAGATTGACGAACTCATCACCTCGTTACAGCGTGGCGCTAAAGATGCGTTAGAGTCGATCAAAGAGAGCCACAGCACGGTTTCCGATGCTTCAACTCAGGCACAGCAAGCTTCTCAGAACTTGCATGTGATTAACCAACACATTCAAGATCTGAACCAAGCGAATAGCCAAATTGCAGTATCTGTTGACGAGCAAGATTGCTTGACCAAGTCACTGGGTGAAAACGCGCAAGGTGCAAATACCATCGCGCAGAGCAACCAAGAGTCTGTAAGCAGCATTTCAGGTGCAGCGAGCGACTTAACCGAAGTTGCTCATCACTTAGAAAGCCAAGTAAATCGATTTAGAACCTAACCAATTGCTCATATAACGAGATAGCTAACACAACGACGAGTTAATACGGTTTTGAAGCAATAATAGAAAAGCCCTCAACACATATGTGTTGAGGGCTTTTTAATAAGCTACGAATGCAGATCTAGATTGAATCTACTGAATCTTCAAACGTTGAATCAGTGTCTCTTCATCTAGTTGATACAGCTCATCGAGTAAGTTCATCTGCAAGCTACCTGGGCCACGTGAGTTCTCAGCTGCGATTTCACCAACCACACCCAACACCGCTGCGGCAGCCAAGCCACTGTCATCACCGACTGCAGCGAAAGCTCCCGTTAATGCAGTAAGGGTACAACCCATGCCCGTCACATACGGCATCATTGGATGTCCGTTGTTTAACGTCACAACACTGTCTTTAGTGACAACGTAATCTGTCTCGCCAGAAATCACCACATTCGCACCGTATTCAGCGACCAAGCATTGCGCAGCACCTACCGCGGCATCACTGCTATCTAGCGCATCAACGCCTTTGCTCTGTGCTTGCTCGCCCGCTAACGCGATAATCTCAGACGCGTTACCACGAATGATCAATTTATCCGCTAAACGTGCAATTTCACGAGAAGTCTCAGTACGCAGCGTACTTGCACCACAACCCACAGGGTCAAGAACCACAACCTTGCTGTTGGCATTCGCTTGTTCAACCGCGAAACGCATTCTTGGTGTCCAAACACTGTCTAACGTGCCAATGTTAATCACAAGCGCGCCAGAGAAAGACATCATCTCAGCCAGTTCTTGCTGCGAGTGCGCCATGATAGGCGAAGCGCCAATCGCCAATAACGCATTGGCCGTATTGTTCATCACGACGTAGTTGGTGATGTTCACCACCAGTGGCTTTTGCGCTCGTACATCACGCAGCGATTGAATAATTTGTTCAGTAAGCATGGATAAATCCTTATTCGTTAGAAGTCGCTTTAAACAGTTGGAGAGTCATTGAGAGCGTTCAGCCCTTGCTGCCAAAAAGCCACTTCCATACGCGTTGCGGTTTTGAAGATATGAACGATGTTCTGACCGCGCTCGGTGTTGATATCAATTTCAGCAAGCAGTTGATTGAAGTATTCCGCGCCCGTTGCTACGCCAGACTGGAACTCTTCTCCGCCGTAAAGCTGTAGCCAGCTTGCGTACGGGTTGCCTTCCAAAACAGTATCACGGCTTTCTAACAGCGCTTTACCGATCACAGCGTAACCAATTGAACACGGAGCCAGTGCCGCATATAAGTCGACAAGATCACCCGTCATACCCGCATCTAGAACGTAGCGCGTGTAGGCAACAGTGCCGAAATCTTCAGGTTCGTTTTCTAAATCCGATTCGGTTAAACCCCACTGACCACAGTAAGTCACATGGTGAGAGATTTCAGAATCTAGCAACGCATGAACACTTGGCAGTGCACGACGCATATCAGCCAAGGTTTTAGCCTTGTAAATTGCCAATGCATAAGCGCGGGCATACTGCTTTAAAAACAGAAAATCTTGCTTCAAGTAATGCAGAAAACACGGCTGAGCGAGTGTGCCGTTTGCCAGCGTTTTAACAAAATCATGCTCGGTGTAGTCTTGCCAATCTTGTTGACAGGCTTGGATTAAGTCTTGGTATTTCATGAGATTCCTTAGTCAAAAGTCGGTACGTAGTCAGCGGCTTTTGGTAGTGATTTGATGATGCCTTTGTCGAACATGAACTGTGCATAATCGTCGTAACGCTTTAGGTCTACAGCAGAAGGACGAAGTGCAAAACGAGTCAGCGTGTCGTTCCATGCGCGTTGGTTAAGTTCGTTGTTCAACGTATCTGGTGAATACGCGACAAACTCGCTCCATGACTCTTGTGGGTGGTTCACAATGTAAGTTGTTGCTTGCTCTAATGCTTTGTTGAACGCTTTGATCGCTTCATCGTCGTGCTGCTTTGCGTTCGCAACAAAGATCAGCTCATCGTAAGCTGGCACACCGTGCTCTTCTGGGAAGAACGCTTTTGCTTTAAAGCCTTCAAGGGCTAATTGGTTGGTTTCGAAGTTACGTAAGCCACCCCAGATTGCATCTACCTTTCCCGATGCCAATGAAGATGAAAGTGCCCAACCAACATTGATGGTTTGCACGTCTGTAAACGCAACGTTTTCTTGAGCTAGCATGGTGCCGATAGTCGCTTCTTCGTTACCCGCAATCGCAATACCGATCTTCTTACCTTTCAGATCCGCTAGTGAATCGTTCTTGCCGTTATCCAGAACCATTAGTGTGTTTAGTGGCGTCGCGATAAGGGTTGATGCACGAACTAAAGGAAGGCCCGCTGCCACATCCATGGTTAAACTTGGTTGGTAAGTTACCGCTAAATCGACCTTACCTGCCGCGACCAATTTTGCTGGCGTGCTTGGGTCTGCAGGTTCTTGGATTTCAACCTCTAAGCCTTGGTCAGCAAAGTAGCCACGCTCTTGAGCAATCACGATTGGACCGTGGTTCGGGTTCACAAACCAATCCAACATCAGTGTCAATTTCTTTTGTTCAGAGTCCGCTAGAGCATGACCTGAAACCAATGAAGCAAGCAGTGCCACTGCACCTATCAATTTTGTATTTTTCACGGTTAACCTTTCCTTTTGAATATTATTCTTATGTTGAGCGAAGCGTTATTAAACAGGCTTTATTAAACGAAGCCTTATTAAACAAGTGTTATTGAGCAAGCCATCATTGGTTTTCCCAAGGGATAGCTTTTTTGAGTAACTTATCTGTGATGAAGTAGAGCGAGATAGAGAGCACCGCCAAGATAAACAAGGCCGCAAACATCTCATCAATGATCATTCGCGCGTTGGCCTGTAGCATTAGGTAACCCAGCCCTTCACTCGAACCAACCCACTCCCCGACGACTGCGCCAATTGGGGCAATAACCACCGCCACACGAATGCCAGACGCTAATGTTGGCAGCGCAGCAGGCAGTTGGATATAACGCAGCAATTGCCATTTCGATGCGCCCATCGTTTTGGCAAGATCGAGATAGCCTGTCGGTGTATTACGTAAGCCGTCATAACAACAAGTCGTCACAGGGAAGAAGATAATGATCGCCGCCATCACCACTTTTGAGGCGATGCCATAGCCAAGCCACAACATCAATACTGGAGCAATCGCAAACACAGGGATCGCTTGGCTGGCGATTAAGATAGGTAACAGCCAGCGTTTTAGTGGCTCGAACATCAACATCTGCAGGGCGAAAAACAGCCCCATGGATAAACCGAGCAATAGACCAAGTAAGATCTCTTGCGCAGTCACCCAAGTGTGTTTGAGCAATACATCGTAGCGTTCGAATAGTTTAATAAAGACTTCTGCAGGCGCTGGCAGAATGAAGCTCGGCATCTCGAAGATAACCACCACCAGCTGCCATAAGCCCAAAATCACAGCACTGCTGATCAGCAAACGCATAACGGGATTCATCTGGCGAGGACGTTCAGTGCTAGCCTTTATGTCGGTTGAACGAGCCCCAACTTCACTTCGCGTTAGATCATTCATAATCACGCTCCAACTGGTCTAAGATCGCTTGTTGTAACTCAGCACACTCACCATCTAACACTCGTGGCGTCGCTGTATTAGGCACAGACAATGACTGAGCGCTTGCAGGCGTGCCTTGCAACACATACAAATTGTCCGCCAAACGCACCGCTTCTTGTGGATCATGAGTGATCAACACAACGGTTTTATCTCTTAACAGTCCACACGCTAAGCTTTGTAACTTATGCCTTGTTACTGCATCCAGCGCAGAGAACGGCTCATCCATCAGCACGACTGGCTTGTCTTGCATTAAGGTGCGAGCCAAAGAAACACGCTGGCGCATGCCACCAGACAACTGATCCGGCATAGTAGACGCGTGATCAGCCAAACCAACCGCAGCTAACAACTCTAGTGCTTGATTGGTTTGCCGTGCTTTATCAGAAACTGGATTTTGAAAGCGATGACTCAGGCAAACATTGTCGATAACCGATAGCCATGGCAGTAACAAATCTTGCTGCGCCATGTAAGCGATGCGGTCCGTTAAAGGCAATTCATCGGACGTTGCCAATGTGCCCTGCCACTCCACCTTGTCGTCCAGCAAGCCTGCCAGATAACGCAATACCGTGGTTTTTCCGCAGCCACTTCGACCCAACAATACCGTCCACTTACCTGCGTTTAAGCTAAGCGACAACCCAGACAAGGTTGCGTGCTCACTGTCGTTATAACGTAAGGAGGCATTGCTGAGCTGAACACCAACCGTATTAACGGACATTACCGTGTCCAACGAAGAAATGATTTACAGGGCCATGACCTTGACCAACTTGCAACTCATCAGCATGAGCAATCGCGCGAGAAATGTATTGTTTGCCTAAGTCAACAGCTTCTGCCAGCGTGTTGCCCTGAGCCAAGAAAGAAGCAATGGCAGATGAAAGCGTACAGCCCGTGCCGTGGGTGTTTTTAGTCGGGAAACGCTTCGCGCTAATCAAGGCAGACGTCGTCGGGAGAATCAGTAGATCGTTACTGTTTTCATCTTTCTCTAAATGACCGCCTTTGAGAAGAACGGCTTTAGCACCTAGTGCGCGTAAATCTTCAATCATGCCCTGCATTTCAGCTTCGCTTCCAGGTACCGGCTTGCCTGTTAGCGCGGCGCCTTCTGGCAAGTTAGGCGTAATGATGTCTGCGAGTGGAATCAGCTCTTGCTTTAGCGTGGTGATAGCCGAGTTTTCTAACAGCAGATCACCACTTGTCGCGACCATCACAGGGTCAATCACTAAGTGTTTAGGTTGGTATTGTTTGATTTTGTCCGCGACGACTTTGATGATTTGCGAATCGGCCAACATGCCGACTTTCACAGCTACGATATTCAGATCAGTGAAAACCGCATCTAACTGGCTAGCGACATGGTCGAGTGGAATAGGAAAAATGGCGGAAACGCCTTGCGTGTTCTGGGAAGTGATCGCGGTAATTACCGAACAAGCAAAACTACCTGTAGCAGACATGGCTTTAATATCAGCTTGAATACCGGCACCGCCACCACTGTCTGAGCCTGCGATCGTCAATACAATCGGAGTGTTCGTTCGAATCGAATCATCAGCAGAGTGCTGTGAAGCTGAGGCTTTTGGCGTTAAATCTTTTGAAATAGAACTGTGTGTCATTGTCGCTCCTACTATCTTACAAGACGTAGGAGAACGAACACTGATCGAAGGAGAAGTCGCATTAGGCTCATGAAAGTTTTCATGTGTGCAGACGTAGATCGAGTGCTTATAGTTCCCTACGCCAGTGTTAACTGAATCAGGTTCAACGGGTCTCGATTAACGATCTCAGCAAACACCAAATAAGGTATATGCCCCCCGACTATTGATAGCGATAGTAACAGCACTCTCACAACTGAGGTACTGATTTTATTCAATTATAAGAATTACGCATGAATAAATTTCAATTAGGCACAACAAAACAAATACTTATAGCGTTCCTTTAGATGGCTTCGACTGTATCAACAAGCACAGCACAATCAGAAACATACCTAACCAACCTATAAAAGGAATCAGCTCACCGACAACGCAGACGGCAAGCACCGCTGCAACTACTGGTTCAAACAGAGTCAGCAGATTGGCGCTACTCGCGGTCACGTGGCGTAAACCAAAACTGAACGCGATATAGCCCAAGCATTGTGGGATTAACGTCAGATAACTGATGACTAATACGTTAATCTGCGAGGAAAACAGGTTCTCCCCCGTAAACCAGAGCGTTGGCAGCAACAGCATCGCACCAAGGCCAAAAATACTGCCCATCGCCGCTTGTGACTTAATCCCTTTGTCGATCAGTGCTTTGGTCGCCCAAGAATAAATGGCGTAACACAACCCAGCGACCAGACCTAAAGCAATACCCAACAGCTTGAGATCATCACCGGATTCATTCGTCGATGAAGATTCTGAAAACACCAATAGCCCAATACCCACCACACCAATCGCAAAGCTAGTGAGCCAACGTTTGTTGATATTATTCTTTTTGCTAATCAGACACTCTAACAGTGCCGAAAAGAAAGGTGCGGTTGCAATCGAAACCACGGTACCAACCGCTACGCCTGATAATTTCATTGAAGAATAGAAAGCTAATGGATAGACCGCCAAAGCCAAAGCGCTCACTGTCAGCAGCTTCTTGTTCTGCAAAAGCTTGTCGAAAGCGAATAGGATTTTTCGATACGCCAAGCCCGCTTGCATTAGGCCACCGACGCCCATAGAAAAAGCACCAATTGCTAATGGGCTTAGATCAGGAGCAAAGCTTGCAGCGGTGCCTGTCGTGCCCCATAAAATAGAAGCAAACAAGATGGCTAAAGTGCCCGTTTGGAATTCGTTAACGCGATTGATGGCAAGATTCATTTCTATTACCCAATTTTCAGTTCTGAAATAGATAATAGTGAAGATTGATAAAAGTTAGTTTGCCGAAAGGACGCTATTGTTGTTTCTAAAGACTGTCTTTCATTGAGCCTAGAAACGCCCTTGGAGACATGCCAAAGTGCTGAGAGAAGCGACGACTGAAAGCAGACACATCACTATAGCCCACATTTTCAGCAATCAATTGAACCGGTAAATCGGTATGAGTTAACAAGGCTTGGGCTTTCTCCATACGATAGCGAGTGATGTATTTAAGCGCACTGATGCCCAAGCACTCTTTGAAGCGTTTTTTGAATTGAGTGGGACTCAAACAGGCCGTTTCTGCAAGTTGTGGAATGGATAACGGCTGGGTGTAGTTATCCGCTATCAACCTTTGTACCGCCCGGATTCTTGGGTCGATGCTCTTACTCACTTGTTGTTGCTCTAACAGCAGTGAAAACACATCCACGATTGATGACTCAATACCACTATCGACCTGATACTCCAACTGCTTCTCAACAAACAGCAAGAAGCTCATCAAAGGTGGCGTTATCGTGAAAACCGAGAGCTCATGTTCTAACAAGTGCTGCGGTAACTCTGCCATATCCGCGACAATAAACCGCGCGGCTTCATCCGCCTTAAACGCATGCGCTGTGGTTACTGGAATCACCACACATTCGCCCACGGCCACTTTGCCGACATACCCCACCATCTCGATATTGATACTGCCTTGGATCGGCAATACCAATTGATGATGGTCATCATGAGCATGGGTATTAAATTGCTTGGTGTAAGATCGAATGCTTAAGCTAGATTTCATGAGCAACGCCGGAGTAGATCGGTTCAGAACGAGTTAAAACACGAAACTACATGATTTGAACAAATGAGTCACTTCGGGTTGGCATTTGTTAGTACCCTAACCCATTCTAATGGCGATCAAAAAAGCCGCTCAAGCATCAATCACAATGCTCAAACGGCTTTTTATTAGAGTCTAATTAGCGCTGCCAAGAACCGTTAGCCAAACCGGCTATCGCTCATGAGCTCAATCGCTATATCACACTCGATTATTTTTGAAGTTGCTCTTTAGCCGCTTCAACCTTAGAAAAATCTAGGCCAAGCTCTTCAACTGCTTCTTTGATTAGCGCAGGGTTTTGCATTACCTGACCCATCAGCATTTGAAGTTTGTCTTGAGGTAAACCAAGTTGGCTGATTGTCGCCATTGCTGCAAGAGGGTTCTCGGTCAACGTCTTGAATATCTCGCTGATCTGCTCGTCGCTAATATTGTTCTCTTTCAACATTGCTAAAATCGGGTTCATTTTTTTGCCTTTGAAACACTAAATTAAGTAGGAGCACAGCATACCATCTAGCTGTGCTCGGTTGTACTAGCAAGTGAAGCTTTGGTTTAACGCGAACTGTGCTTTCCCAAACGCAAATAATGCTTGGGCTTAACGAGATTCCAATGGGTAAGAGCGGTAGCTCCACATACCATACGTTCTCAGTGCATCACGGTAGATACCTAATAGCTCACCACTGCTCGCTTTCTTAAGATCTTCTAGCGGCTTGTCTGGGGAAGAAACCGTATCGAAGGGAATGCCCTGAGGGCCCGTTTGCCAGCTCGCAATTTCAAACAGAGTTTGACCACGACGAACGTGGCTCGCCGAACTAATAATGGTCGCGTGTTTAATATCATGACGAGCAAGCGCATAGCTACTGAACAAGGCGTTGCCTACCGTGCTGGTCGCGTAGTTCTCTTCAATGATGCGGTCTTTGCTTACCCCTTTTGAGATAAGCCAATCCGCCATTAACTTGCCTTCAGTCTTATGGTTCTTCGGCACGCCGCCGGTTAACACGATCATCGCGTCTGGGTTAGCTTTCGACATTGCTAATGTGGTTTCAAGACGTTCAATCAAGATTTCATGCATAGAGCCATCAGGGTTAAGCGCGTAGCCCAAAGTGACGATGGCACCGTGCTCATCCAATAAACCTTTGTCTGCCGACTCTTTCAGTGGTGTTTCTAACACGCGGTCAACCGTAGCAAAAATACGCTTGATGTCTTCTGCTTTGCCCTTGTTCAGGCTTTCCAGTTTCTCCATGTGCTTATTCGATTCACTTTCATTGCCTTCAAATCGCTGCCAAACCGCTAGATACGCATGAAGGTCGACATCGTCTGGCGCAACCGTCAGTGCTTGTTCAAACAACTCAATAGCGCGCTCTGCGTTCTTGTTGTAGATCTGAGCGTTCGCCGCCGAAATCAACAAATCAGTACGGTAAGGTTCTAACTGGTACGCTTCTAACAATCGGTTGGTCACAATTTCCATGTTGCTTGGCATTTTAGCCGTGAAGCCCGCGTGTGAAATTCTTGCCGGAGACTTAAACGCCTGCAACGCATCAAGAAGTAGTTGGTCGACAACTTGTCGCTTAGTCACCAACTGCGCGTAATCTGCAGAAGCCTGTACAGCGCCATCGTTAGCAGCAAAAGAGTAAGGTGTTGCGCCAAAAGCGAGCATGCCACCAAGAGCGAGGGCGATAATGTTCTTTTTCATGGAAAGATCCTGTGTCGTTAAGTGTTCACATCAGATTTGCTCACCAATGTAAGCCGCCAAGATTAAAAAACCGTGAACCAAACCTTATTCTCCAAGGTTTATATTCATTTGTTGCATAAGATGTGGCTGCAGATCACGACTTTATGCGCCAGAGTAGGCTCAAATATCCAGATAGCTTCGAGTTATGAGGAACTCCCTTGATTACTTTGGAATATTTAACTTCGAATCCCACCTGCCTATTCCATCTAAATCCGTAAGTTTCGAAGCTCAACATCAAACTTAAATGTGCATTTTATGTTCATTATTTCAGCAACTTAAAACGCTATCTCTCTACAAGTCGACGCTCATTCACGTTTGCTCAACCAAGTTCAAAAAGCACAGAGTGTGATATCAAATCAGTCAATTCACAGAAAATTCAAAAATCAATCATTGAACGATCGTTCAAGTGGTGCTTTAATAAATGACCAATACAAGGAGTTACCCCATGCTTAAGTTCTATTTTCACCAAACACCAAACCCAATGAAGATCGCTCTGTTTTTGGAAGAGACAGGCCTAGATTTTGAACTTGTTCCTGTCGATACCTTAAAGGGTGAGCAGCACACTCCGGAATATCGTTTGATCAATCCAAATGGCAAAACGCCTGCGATTGAAGACGAAGGACAACGTGTATTCGACTCTAACGCTATCCTGCTGTACCTATCTGAGAAAACAGGCAAGCTAGCTGGTCAGCCAGAAGACAGAGCTGAACTATTATCTTGGATGATGTTTATCGCCAGCGGACTTGGTCCATACTCTGGCCAAGCAGTACACTTCCGTCATGCTGCGCCAGCAGGCTTAGATTACGCGGTAAATCGTTATCTACGCGAAGCGCAACGTCACTACGAAGTGTTAGAGAAACATATGGAAGGCCGTGAGTTTTTCGTCGGAAATGAGTACACCATTGTCGATGTTGCTGCATGGGGTTGGATTGATAAAGCACCTTTCGTGCTTGGTGAAGAAGGCTTATCACCTTACCCGAACTTGAAGCGTTGGTTTAACGCAATCAACGCACGCCCTGCTGCACTGCGTGCTCGCGAAATCGGTAAAGGCATTGAGTTTAAAACCGAACGTGATGAAGAAGCGAAGCGAGCACTGTTTCCTTCAAATTACGCGAAGTAGAAGAAGTAAAGTTTGATAATGAGGCTCGGTAGTAATCAACTGGGCCACTTTTCTTCACCTTGATTACTCATAAGTAACCGTTCCATCCCTCGTCTTAACTCCAACACTTCCATCCTGTTTCAATCCCCCCCACTAGCATGTGTAATAATTAACCTCAAAATCGTAAGTAACTGTTGCAAGTCATAAAATACGGATTTAGAACTACTTGATATGAAATCATAATGATATTCTATACGTCATTAAATATTTCACAGGCTTTGATACGAGCCTTTAAATCAATCTAAGCGTGGTTTGTATATGATGTACATCGAGCACGATGAAACTAGATTCATTGCCGATAAAGAAATTCACCAAGCAGTTAGCGGCACGTACCTAGTCGATATGGACGGCCTACTCTCGCTCAACGACATTCAGCGTTTACCCGGTAAGAAACTAGCGATCAGCTTTAACGGCTCGACCCTAACAGTAGAAGAAGATGATGTGAGAATTGTAGGTAGTGTGGCGTTGGTGATGGAGAAGAAGTGATGAGTGAATTTAATCCGACTAAAATAGTTGAAAAATATTCCATAGACTTGATTAATAGGCTAAATAAAGAAGAGGGAAATAGCCTTGTCCTACATAACCAATCATTCGAAAGACTTCCCAAAAAATTAATCAGCTCAGCCTCAAAAGTTAATAGAATATATTTACAAGAATGTTCTAACCTGATATCCCTCGATGGTATTGAGGCATTTGTAAACCTAGAGTCATTAATTATAAATGGATGTAATAAACTAACATCAATTGATCAACTAGATAAACTAAATAAACTAAAAGAGCTTGGAATTGATTACCATCACTTTGAAACACTATCAAAT
Organism: Vibrio sp. 10N.239.311.G01; assembly: GCF_041465805.1. NCBI lineage: Bacteria > Pseudomonadati > Pseudomonadota > Gammaproteobacteria > Vibrionales > Vibrionaceae > Vibrio > Vibrio sp. 10N.239.311.G01. The sequence goes on along the minus strand of NZ_JBFSRM010000019.1, from coordinate 25,929 downwards.
AATAAAAGTGTAATTCTTAATAAAATAGAAAGAGTAATCTCATCAACAGAAACTATAAATTCAATTTCCAAAACAAACACTCGAATAAAGTCAATTAACATTTCATTCAGCTATAATGGTAAAAAATCATCTACAGAAGAGTTAAAAATCGAAAACTTATCAAATCTTGAAGAAATATCCTACTCTTTGGGTAGCACTATTGATACTTCCAAGTTAGATAAGGCATTTCCAAAACTTAAAAGGATATTTACTTACTCTTATTGTTCTCAAGAGGACCTAGACGAATTTACAAAAATATCTAGATTAACTCATCTATCAATAACAAGCCCATCGGTTGCAAATGGTGCCCTTTCATTAAAAAATGTAAAAAACCTTAAAGAGTTGAAGCACCTTTCAATAGATATTTACAACTCCGATGATGAGTTTATAAATATAGATGGTGTGTCTAATATAGAAAGTCTCAAGTTTCTTACACTAAAATCTTCCAATACACCGCTAGAACTTCAGTTTCTATCAAATCTTGAAAACCTAAGTCATCTTGACCTTAGAGCAAACTTCCAAGACGACAACCTCCATAATATTGCTCATTTAAAGAAATTAAAAACGCTAGCAATTGAAGATTCCGAGAACAGTCGACTAAAATCCATAGAAGGAATTGAACATATTCCTTTACTACAAAGATTAGAAGTAAAGAGCTTTCAAAAGATTTTCAACTTTAAAAAGCTAAGTACGTTAAAAAAATTAAAAAGTCTGTTTATTTATATTGAACGTAATTCAAGTCGGTTGAGTGAACTAATCAGACTACCTTCGCTACCTTTAATAAGTCACTTATCACTACCAAGCAATGTGGATTTCAGTACATTAGAAAATACCCCTAGTCTTGTTTCATTGACTATAGATGGAAACACTAAGCTATTTGAAGAACATTTATTGAAATTGAATAAACTGTCTAGATTAACCATAAGTGAAAATGAAAATATTTCTGACCTAAGAACATTAAATAATTTAAAATCTTTAGAATCACTTTACATTTCATATTGTAAAAATCTAAAAAGTCTAGAAGGGATCAATGATTTACATTCGCTAAAAAAACTATCAGTTATATGTTGTGAAGGATTAACGGATTTAAATCCACTAAAAGAAACGGATACAATAGATATAATCGACATAGTGCGTTTTGAGCCTATCTACATAGATTGGGATTTATCTAAAAAGATTTTTTTTGAAAATACATTATCGAATATATCATTTGAACTATCAGCAGAACATATACCAAATGAACTAACCGCATCCATGAATGTACATGATATTCATTCATGGTATTCAGAAATTATTAAACACGGTTATTCAACACCAAAATCAGTTAAGGTTATGATACTTGGTAACGGACGTATAGGAAAAACCCAGCTTGCTCGAAAACTCAGAGGAAAATGTTTTGATCCTTCTATCCCCAGTACTCACGGAATTCAAATTGATCAGTTCAAATCATCTAAAGTTGACGTAAAACTCCAGTCATGGGACTTTGGTGGACAAGATGTTTACCTAGGCACCCATAGTCTCTTCATCGATAATAGAGCACTTTTCCTGGTACTGTGGACTCCTGAGTCTGAAAATAATGACCTAGTCACATGTGAAGACATAGCGATAAGAAATAGACCTTTGAGCTACTGGCTAGCCTATTTAAAGTCCCTCGCAGGAAACAAAGCAAATGTAATTATATGTCAAAGCCAATGTGACCTCCCTGTTGATGACAAACCCGCCCCTATCCCACATCCACACCCTATTGAGGCTCTGGCTCCTATATCAATTAGTACTTATAGTGATGACGGATTGGAAATATTTTGGCCAACATTTAACAGAGCACTTGACCGACAAATTACCAAGAATGGTGAAACTTGGCTTCCTAACTCTTGGCTCAAAGTTGAACATGATATTGATAAAATTACAGACCAAAAAACATTATCTTTTGAACAGTATAAAAACATTTGCAGTTCTTATGATGTAATGGCCCCCGATACTCTCCTAACTTACTTACATCAATCAGGAAAGGTTTTTTATCGCTCTGGCTGTTTCGATAACAATTTAATTCTAGATCAAGAATGGGCGCTCCAAGGAGTCTATTTATTGCTAGAAAGAGAAGATGCGCTTCCTCATTTATTCGAGATGGGGGGTAAATTTTCAATGGCAACAATTGAAAGACTTTTGTGGAAAGGAGAAGAGTGTAAAGTTGAAACGCATCAGAACAAATCATTATTTATTGAAATGATGACGCAATGCGGTGTCTGCTTTGAGATTCAAGATGGTAACTTCATTGCTCCAGATGCCCTACCAGCTAAACGTTTTAAAAGATTGGAAATTGACCAAATTTGGCAGCAAGCCGAAGCAAACTATCACGTAAAATTGAAATACGACTTTTTGCATGATGCAACAATGCGCTACCTACTCAGTAAAATTGGCGAAAATGCCAAAGTATCGGCCTGTTACTGGAAATATGGTTGCTGTTATTTCGATAGCAAACACAAAGCGAGGGTAATGTTCGATTGCCAAGTATTGTCCGATGAAGATAAGAGTGCAAACAGCAACTTTGAAAACTTCGGTCAGCCTGGATACATCAACATAGAAATTCAATCACCGAATGATAAACTAATTAAACACCTTGTAGACTCTATTTCAGAGATAAATCATTTAGGTGCAAAAGCAGAAATTGAGTGGCTAAAAGGTGAGCCTGAAACGAAAGAGTATACAATGAGAAAAGAAAACGAGTCGCCATTCTCACTTATTGGGGAAGCTGTAACAATTCCAAACCCTAAACCTACGGTTTATTTTTCTTATGCATGGGGAGACGAACAAGATCCCAAACAAAGCGTCTGTGATGAAATATTTTCAACTCTTTCAGCTGATAGCAGCCTCTCAGTATTTAGAGATAAAGAATCAATGGAATCTGGTGACAGTATAGAGGATTTCGAGAAACAGATAGGTCGTGCCGATTACGTATTGATGATTATTAGTGAAAAATCGTTGTATCACTCAGAACATTGTATGAATGAGCTTCGACTAATTCATGAACGTTCACAGCAAGACAAAGAATCTTTTGTTCAGAGAGTAATACCTGTGATTATGTCGGATGCTAAAATCAAGAATACTGAAGAAATTCTAGATGTTGTCATGCATTGGATGGACAAAAAAGAGGTATTGGAAAATAAAATAACAAAAATAGGTCCTAAATTTGCTGGAGCAGAAGCTACGAATAAGTTAAAAATCATGGATTCATTCATTAGCTCTACGTCAGATACACTCCACTGGCTAATAGATTTAGTTATTGATCGAACTTCCGAACTTCAAGTAGACACAGCTATAAACCTAGTTAAAGCGCGCATAAAAGAATTCAACACATAATATCGTTAGCGCCCTTTAGATTAATACAGGGCGCTTAATCTTAAAACTTACCAAAATTTATGACTTACCACCCACACTTCTAAATCACAGACTATGAACCCACCCTAGCAATAAGATATACAACTTCCGGTCTTGATACGCCCCCACAACATAGTGGTCTTTTTGTATCACGTACTCGATAGGTTCGACTTCCCATAGGTACACCAGTACTTAATATCATCCATTTAAAACCCAACAGATTCTGTCGCAAATTTCAAAAAAAAAGAGCCGCTAAAAAGCGGCTCTTGATTTTCAAACTATTCGAACTCGTTCAGATTACTCTTTACCGAATACGTTGTTCTCTTGCTCTTGTACACGGATGAAAGTCGTACGCTTAGTTAGCTCTTTGAGCTTTGCTGCGCCTACGTATGTACAAGTTGAACGTACACCACCAAGGATGTCTGAAATCGTGTAATGAACTGAACCACGGTATGGAAGTAAAACAGTTTTACCTTCCGCAGCACGGTACTTAGCAACACCACCTGAGTGCTTGTCCATAGCCGACTGTGAAGACATGCCGTAGAACTTCATGTATTGCTTACCGTCTTGCTCTACAACTTCACCGCCTGACTCAGAGTGACCTGCTAGCATGCCGCCTAGCATTACGAAGTCAGCACCGCCGCCGAACGCTTTAGATACGTCACCCGCACATGAACAACCACCGTCACCGATGATCATGCCGCCAAGGCCGTGTGCTGCGTCGCCACACTCGATGATTGCAGAAAGTTGAGGGTAACCTACGCCTGTTTTAACACGTGTAGTACAAACAGAACCAGGGCCGATACCAACCTTAACGATGTCTGCGCCAGCTAGAATTAGCTCTTCAACCATGTCACCCGTTACAACGTTACCCGCAGAGATAACTTTAGTCGGGAATTCTGCACGTACTTTCTGTACGAACTCAACAAGGTGCTCTGAGTAACCGTTAGCGATATCGATACAGATGAATACAAACTCTTCGCTAAGAGCCATGATCTTCTTAACTTTCTCGAACTCAGCTTCAGATGTACCTGTTGATACAAATACGTTGTTCAGTGTTTTCTTGTCTGCTGTTTTAGCGAACTCAGCCCACTGCTCTACTGTGTAGTGCTTGTGTACTGCAGTCATAACACCGTGCTCTGCTAGAGCAGCTGCCATTTCAAAGCTTGCTACCGAATCCATGTTAGCTGCAATTACTGGAGTACCAGACCATTGACGACCGCTATGCTTGAATGTAAAATCGCGGGTTAATTCAACTTGAGAACGGCTTTTAAGGGTAGAACGCTTCGGACGGAAGAGTACATCTTTGAAACCTAACTTAAGTTCTTGTTCGATACGCATGGTGTTTTCCTTGATTCATAAAATTATGTGTCTCTCGCGAAATGCGTAGTAAAACCGTTGGCAGACGAGTTTACTTTTCTTCGGACACAAAAAAACCGGAGCGTTGGCAGACGCTCCGGTTTTCAGCATTATAGGTCGTGATTTAGTAACAGCAAGTCTGATATTTCACTTTTTTTTATGCTATCCTCTCAAAGATTCCATATCCGCTAAAACTTCCTCAGTTACACTTTTCAACTAAATTCTTATTAATTAATAACTTAGCGAACTATTCGCGCAAGCGCTGTTGGTTTATTGCGCAATCGTTTTCCTTCATATTTCACGCAATATCGCCCTCATAATGCAAATATGTGAAGAAAGTGCCTCGAAATCACATAAAAACCACACTTTTCTCCAACAAAAAAATGCCTTTTTTCTTAAATAAATTCGATTATTTTCTAATTTTTATCTGTTTTCGACCAAATTGGCTAATCTCGTGACGTTTCTGTTTTGCGGTCACTTGGAAAAGTAGAGTGAAAAGGACTCAATCTAGAGACCAATATTCACTTGGGTTTGAGAGTCGAGCCCTCACACTCCATTAAATGAAGCTTTCAAGCTTGGACTTTATAAATCCAATTTCTATTCACCCATAGCATTACCGTTCCAAAAGCACGTTTCGTGGTTGCCCTTTCGTTCATTTAACCTAGAAGACTCTGCAAAGCGCTCAGAAAAAGAGGATTGGTTGACGTAAAAAACTGGGGAAAAGATAAGATTTGAAGAATAGAAAGCAAAAAAATGGCTAAGGTGGTTAACCTTAGCCATTTTTATTCGCTGATCAGACCGATGCTAATACGCACATAGAAAAGTGCTGTTTAGTGAATAGAGCAGTGTTAGTTCTTTTGAGAGACTAACGCTTCTGCAGTCGCATCTTGAATAGACAAGAACAATGAGCTGACTTGTCCTGTTGGTGAGCGCATCGGGTTCAGCGTCACGTTCTGGTACATGAAATCGGCTTGTTGGGTTACAGGGCGAACATTGCGGCACTTAAACAGATAAGGCCTTTGTTGCCATGTAATGAAGCTACGGCAGCCTAAATCGTAGACTGGCTTGGTTTTCAGTCTAAACCACTCTTCTGGGATCTCAGGGAACAGTTCAAAGATAGACTTACCGATCGCATCATGCGATTGCTTACCGCTATGGTGCGTCATAAAGCCATTCCAAACTTGTACCTGAAAGTCACGATTAATGACCACCAGCCCCATATCGACGTTTTGAACCATGTCGACCATCCAGTGGAACTGTTCAAATTCAGCAGGAAGATTCAGCATATTAAAACTCCTCCATTAGGTAGGCCAATTTGTTGTCTAGAAGCGGCAAAGACTCATCAACGAACATAAATAGAAGATCACAACGGATGGACGTGCCATCGATGTTGTAGCTGACTTCAAAGGTCATGGTCTTCTTAAACGAGCCACTGGTATTCTCAATCACGGAATCAATCGAGATGTGTTGCCCAAGCAGTACAGGAGAGCTCTGGAAAAAACGAACTTCTGATTGCTCCCCTAATCCATTCAAGAATGAGCCAACTAAGATGTTCGACACATCCATCAACAACTCTAGTTCTTCTAGCTGCTCGCTCTCTGTTGGCACCTTCATGAGCTTCTTAAGATCGCTCACACTAGAATCACTCAATAAGACTAATGCTTCGCCTGCAATACCTTCTCCGCTAAAGCCTTGGCAAACACCCGACACTTGGTCGTTGTCGGCTAGGTCACGAAGTGCCATGTGCAATTCACTCACTTCGAAGATGTTGACGTTCGGCAGTGGTAAGTGGACAAATACATTAAAGTGACGAGCCAGTGCATCAGCGGCACGGCCTATCGCAACGTTCGCGACTTCCATATAGATATCGCGTCTACGAAGTATTGGCAGTTCTAAAGCGGTTGGAGTAATAATCTGAGGCTGCTTTGGCGGCTCAACATGCTCACGTAAAATAGCTTTTAGCGCTTCTTTATCGATCGGCTTTTGTAAAAACGCTTTAGCGCCGAGATCCAGCACCTTCTGTTGTGCTTTTGGTTGTATGTCACCCGAAACAACGACAACAGGCGTGGTATCACCCAAACGTTGCATCTCTTCCAATGTGCCATAGCCGTCTAATTCCGGCATGGTGAGGTCGAGGAACATCAATTTAAATTGGTTTTGAGCTAACTCTTCAAGTGCATTAAGCCCATGAACAGCAAAAGTTATATCTGCATTTAGAGAACTAGGCAGTGATCGAGCCATCTGCTTCCTTGCTAACGCAGAATCATCACATATAAGAACTGGGAACGACATAAATGCACCACTGACAAATTAAAGCTAATTCGAACGAGTGTAACAGAACATTATAGTATCAGGTACGGGGTGAATGAATTTATGTGTAGATTATTAGTAAGAATGATGGAACAAGCAGGTGAACGATTATCTGGCATTATTCTTCATGAAAAACAATATGCTACAAAGGTAATAACCGTTCATCATTATAGAGTAATAGCACTTTTTTATGGAACAACAGCGCTAGTTTATGAAATGGTAGCCTTAATAAGTGAGTTTATTAAGGCTCGGTTTGCTCATTCATTTATCGGCTTTATGTAGCCATGATAAGAGACGTAATGTGAATAGCTAGAACTGATATGAAGGCCATAGGATCAGTAATGCGAAACGTATAACCACAGCAAACACCAATAAAGCGATACCCAAACGATACCATTTGTATTCCGCGATACTCATTGGGATACGCTTATAAAACATCGTAATCACGCCCTTCCAATCGCTACTGCGTCTTCCGTACTGCATCATGCTCGTCAAAACAAACAGTGCGCCAAGCACTAACATTCCTTTTTCAGCCCAGAACAATCCAACTTCCATTTGTGTATTCCTTGATAAAACGGTGAGCAACTCAAATCATTCTAGTCACCTTTGCCGTAGGTTTCTGTAAGACCAAGGTCTAACCCACTCTCTACTTACTTGAAGGTACTTATCTGAACGAATTTAAGTGAACGTAAATCACTGAGCACCCTTAACTGAACAGCGTGTTCATATCGAGTTCAGCTTCGCCATCTATACTCATGTTTCCACTAACAGGAGAAATTCAATGAAATCACTGAAAAAGTCGCTTTGTGTATTAACTGCTTCAGCTCTACTCGTTACCGCTCCGTTTGTGAGTGCTTCATCACCACAACAACCGCCACAGCCAGCAGTGAGCCCACTGCAAATGGTTATTGCTTCTTTAAACCTAAGCGAAGAGCAACACGCGGAAGTCATCTCCCTTGTTGAAGGCTACCAATCTGATAGAACACAGATTGACATGGATAGCGCGATCGAGCTCAAGAAGAAACAGATCAGCCTTGTGACTCAACCGGATTTCAATGAAGCCGAGATGGAAAAGATCATCGACACCGTTCAAGCAACCGAGAAGTCGATGGTGATGCAAGAGATGCGTCTTAAGAACAACATTTATAACGTGTTGACTGAAGAGCAGAAAGAGCAGTTCAAAACCATGATGAAGTCTGCGCTCTCTGGTGGAAAGTAGTTTGATAGAAAGTAGTCTGGCAATAAGTCGTCTGGTAGACAATAGCTGCCCCTAATCCTGATATTGATTCTTCCCATCTCCCCCAGAAAAGGGAGAATCTGAATAGACAACAAAAAGCCGCAGTCATTATGATGACTGCGGCTTTTTTGTGTTCAGTACACCATTAGCAAATCACGTATAAGCATGATTCGACAAATCCGGAGACTTGCTGTTCTTTTGGATGACACGCATCAATTGGATAAGCAGCAGAATACCTGTCACGCCCAAACCAACGCCGATTCCACCCCAGATCCCTGCCAATTCAAATTTTGGCATCAAATACCAAGCAGCAGGTAGGCCAAATACCCAGTATCCGATAGCAGTCATCACGGTTGGCATGGAGACAATCTTCATCCCTCTCAACAAGTTAATCGCCAGTAGTTGCCAAGCATCAACAATAAAGCACAACGCCACTACCCAGATAACAGAAGCCAACAGTGAAGTCATCGCACCCGTGCCATCGTCTAGCTTGAAGATAGACGCGATCATTTCGGGCCATATGATGAACACGGCAGACAAAGCAACGCTCAACACCGACACCAAGATAAAGCTGAGAATCGAGGTTCTTTTGATACCTTCGTAGTTTCCCGCACCGAAATCACGCCCCACCAAAATCGCCGCAGCTTGTGAGAAACCGAAATTGAAGTTCCAGGTGAAGCTTAAGCATTGCAGCAGGATTTGGTGTAAGGCTAACGAAGCAATACTGATCGTGCCCGCCATCAAGGTGCCGCCGTAAATAAGGCCATGTTCAAGTAATGCTGCTAATCCGATAGGCAAACCCATCATTAAAAGCGGGCTCATCAACTTGATTGAATACTCTTCTTTGTTTAACCAAGGGGCGAACTGCTTGAATTCGTCACGTTTGAATACCCAAACCGTGTATCCAACCATCACGATAAATGCCGCGATAGCCGTACCTAGCCCTAAACCTGTTAAGCCCATGTCTAATTGGAAGGTTAAGAAGTAGCTGACTGGCACATTCAGAATTACGGTGATAATCGACATCACCAGAATAGAGCGCACATTACCAAACGCGCTGGTTAAGCCGCGAAGCACCAATAAGATAAGCGAAGGCAACATCACCCACTTCAAAGCATGGACATATTCCATGGCTAAAGTGATCACTTCTGGCGGCTGTTTGGCTGCTTCTAATACCAACGGAGCAAACCAGAAGCTGGCCATTAGGGTCACGCTGAGCACTAATGCCAACATGGTTGCGCCTTTCACAGCCAATCTGATTTGAGTATTACCAAACTCAGGGCGAGCTACTCGCTGACCATAAGCAATCGCAATCAAGTTCGCGACACAACCCACGGTGCTGCTCGCAATAATAAAGATAAAAAAGTAGATAGAGGCGCCTAAGCCACCAGCCGCAAGGGCTGACACACTGATACGCGACATCATCCAAACATCAGTAAGGACTAACGCCATAGAGATCAGCTGTGAAATGATCAAAGGGAATGCAAGAGTGAGTATTTTTTTCATGAGCGCCTCAGTTAATTTCGCCCAAAATACGATCGATGAGGCTGGCGTTCAATTGATAAATTTGCGACTCTAGCATTCCATAAACTCATGCGAACGAATTATGACCCCATATCCTAGCTTGCCATCCTCACATAATGGCTTAAAAGCGTTTGAAGCTGCTGCAAGGCTGATGAGCTTTACTCTGGCTGCCGAAGAGCTGCATGTGACACAAAGTGCAATCAGCCGACAGATCAAACAGCTTGAAGATGAGTTAAACGCATCACTGGTTATTCGTAAGCATCGAGCGATTGAATTAACGGTACAAGGTCATGATTTGTATGTGGCTTTGCGTGAAAGCTACGGCAATATCGAAGCTATCATTGCCTCTTGGAGTGAGCCGAAGCAGAAACGTATCGTGATCAAAGCGACCTTAAGTTTCGCGACGCGAGTATTGATCTCTAAAGTCAGGGAATTAAACGAGCGTTATCAAGATCATGAGATCGTCATAGTTCCTGTGATTGAGGAAGACGAATCGATTAATAGTAGTGAGTATGATCTACTGATCTTCCACACGCGTTTCAAAAAACGCTATGACAAGGCACCTGACATCACCTTCTTGCGTGAAGAGTTTATGGCACCGGTCTGCTCGACTAGCTTAACTAATTCGACCAACTTAACGAATAAAGACACCGACCTCGATTCGATCTTAACTCTACCAAGACTCCACCCAACCTTAGATCATCACGACTGGAAAGTGTGGTTGGCCGATGTTGAATTCCCACCAAAGAAACCCGTCAGAAATACCAGTTTCTTGTCTTTAGATATGGCACTCAGTGCCTGTTTATCCGGAGAAGGGGTTACGGTCACGGATCTGTTGTTAGTTCAACAAGATCTCCAACGAGGCTTCTTGTACTGCCCTAGAAATGCAAAAATCCAACACAGTGCTTGGACTTACTTCATGCACCAGCGTAGTCACACGCCTATCATCAACGACCTTATTGAATGGCTTAGAGAAGAGACAACAAAAGAGATCGAGTTGCTGAAAGTACTCGCACATCAATATCAATGGTTTGGTGTAATAGAACAGGACAAAGACTTTGGTCGGCTCTTCTAAACTAAGTTATGATTCCTGTTCCCTCAACCGATTGATATTTTTATGCCTTCTTTCTCTTTTTCAATGATCCCTGTTGGGGTTAGGTTCATGATCCTCTCTGCTTTTGGATTCGCACTGATGTCTGCGTGTGTGAAATACATCAGCAACTACGGCATACCTGTATTCGAAATTGTTGCAGCAAGGGCTTTGGTGTCTTTGATCATCAGTTATATCGACGTTAAGCGAAAAGGCATTTCGATCTGGGGAAATAACAAACCTTTGTTGTTTGTTCGAGGCGCAGTTGGTACAGCAGCCTTGATGTGTGTTTACTACGCTGTGACCACTTTGCCATTAGCCGAAGCGACCATTCTACAATACGTTCATCCTGTATTTACCGCCCTACTTGGCGTGTTATTTCTGAAAGAACGCGTCCAAAAATCGACCATGATCTGCATTGCGTTCTGCCTAGCTGGGCTATTAGTGATGGTACAACCAAGCATGAACAGTGGCGCGAGCAGCGAATTACCGCTATTCAGCATTATGGTGGCGTTATGTGGCGCATTTGGTAGCTCAATTGCTTATGTGATTGTGAGAAAGCTTAGCCAAACGGAAGATAGCTCAGTGATCATCTTCTACTTCCCTCTGGTTGCTCTCCCAATCTCAACCGCCCTTATCTGGAACGACTTTGTGTGGCCTAGTTTGTTCTTAACCATGATGTTGGTTCTGGTCGGGATTTTCACACAAATAGGCCAATACGGTTTAACCAAAGCGATGCAAACCCAAGCAGCAGGCAAGGCTTCAGCTTACTCTTACGTTCAGATCGTATTCTCAGCACTGTTAGGCGTGTGGATCTTCAATGAGATTCCATCAATTTGGACTTATCTAGGCGGTGGCCTGATTGTGACTGGCGCGCTGATTAATGTGTTTGGCAAACAACTGTTGGTGCCTTTTAAGGCTAAATAAACAACCCAACAACTGAGCTAAACATCAGCTAAATAATCAGCTATTGCATAGACCTAAAAAGGGCATTGCGGATTATTCCACAATGCCCTTTTCTATAAATGTTCTCTAACGTGTTTTCATGCCGCTAACCAACTTTAATAAAGCGGCGTATTACGTGATTAACTTGTGGCATTTCGTAACTTGGGATCATCACTCAAATACTCAACAAACTCGATTTCAAAACCTGCCGGATCCACAAAATAGACGTTTTTTCGATAAGGTTCTTCGGCGCCGGGTTTGGCAATTGGGAAGCCCGCATCAACAAGGCGCTGAGTGACACTTTCGATATTATTGGTCACATAAGCGAAGTGCGCGAGGCCAACAGAATGCCCAGCCAAATCTCTATTTTCACCTTCACCGTGATCACTTATTGCTATGTATTGGTACTCGTCGCCAAAATGCAGCCAGTTACGTGGCTTACCTGACCACTCCCCTTTTCCCTCATCACGGACATACCAATGAGGGAACGCCGCTTTATAGAAAGCCAGCATTTCTGGGATATCTTTTACCACTAAATTCACATGTTCAAGTTGGATCATTCTTCTCTCCTTAAAGTATTCTCGTAAGCAACGTTGCATATCCTAATACCTCAAGTTAAGTTGAGGTAAAGCACTAATTTGCATTTATTTCGAGAACGTCTTTAGAGCCCAAATTGTCGTATTTGATGCGATATAAGCTTTAAGTTTAGACGACCTAATCCAATGTGACTCAACTCAACCACAAGAGTTAGCAAACCCATGGTGTATCACTGAGATAAGACGACCCAACAACTGCTTCTTGCTCAATATATACACACATTAATATCCCCTTACTGACTGATACATCAAGTTACAATTCGATTTCATATTAGCCAACAACACTGATCTGGGTTAATAAACTAGTTTCACAATAACCTTATTTTTATTGGGGTCAGATAATTAATAAAAAGGAAGTTAAAGTGAAAAAATTATTAGCACTTGGTATCGCAGCGGTAATCTCGGCTCCAGCAGTAGCCGACCACAACACAATCAATGGTATGGATTTTGGTCCACTCGCAAAGTTAGTCGGCACATGGAAATCAGTCGAAACTGGCGGCGTTGATATTTCTCCAGGCCAAGAAGGCACAGAAGTGGGTGCAGGTGGTCCCGCGGTTACACCATTCTATGAAGTAATGACGTTTGAGGTTGCGGCAGATGCAACCAATGCCAGCGATCAATATCTGGTTGCTCTGTACTACAAACAAGAAGTATTCAGAAAGGCCGACGACTCTAAGTTCCACGATCAACGTGGCTACTTCATCTACGACCAAAAAAATCAGGTCGTCTACAACTCTTACTGCGTACCACGCACCACATGTGTCACCGCAGAAGGCCCTGCTGGCGATACAATGACGTTAGTTGCGTCTAAGCGTGGCATCGCTGAGTCCGAATACATGACGGACAACGCAACCACCACGGGCTTCACGATGAACATTAGCATTTCAGACGATACGCTGACGTACTCTCAAACAACAGGCTTAGAGATCTACGACAACGCATTTGCTCATACAGATTCAAGCACTCTAATTAAAGTGAAGTAGATTCAAATACAAACGCCTTTCACAGCGAAGTGAAAGGCGTTTTTCTGTTGTACTTGTAACAACAAACAAGTTTAACTAGATTGTGTATCAACCTTGGCGTAACGGTTGGCTAGCACTGCACAGTAAAAGATCTGAATCGGGTGATAAAGCATGATTGGTAGTAATATCATCCCTAGATTAGGGTTGTGAGCAAAGATCACCTTAGCCATAGGAATACCTGCCGCTAAGGTCTTCTTAGTACCACAGAATACTGCCGCGACTTCATCTTGATGATTGAATCCAACCTTTCGGGCACTCCATTGAATGCCGTGTACCATCACCATCAATACCACTAAACAAATCACCGCTGACAGCAACAACAGCATTGGTGAAAAGTCGCTCCAAATACCGTGTTCAATAGAGTCACAGAAAGCACTGTAGACGATCAGAAGTATCACGTATTTATCTAACTTATTGACCACTGACTTGTGTTTCTGAGTCCATTCAAAAAGTAACGGGCGCATCAACTGGCCGACAATCATTGGCAATAGCAGCATTTTAGATATAGAGATCACCGATTCCATCAGGTTTAGCTCTGCACCTTCCAACCCCATAAAGAGCTGGATCAGTAGAGGCGTAATGAACACGCCTAAGATACTAGAAAGTGATGCATTGAATATCGCACCCGGTAGGTTTCCTTTTCCAATCACCGTCATCGCGACCGAAGACGAAATCGTACTCGGTAATACGAAGAGGTAACAGAAACCAAAGGCCAGAGCTGCTGGCATATAAGCGACAAAGCCTTGCCCGAATATCACCCAAAGCAGTGGGTAAACTAAGAATGTCGCGCTTTGTACAAAAACATGCAGCTTCCAATTCGAAAGCCCCTCAAGAATGGCTTTGGGAGACAAATCCAAACCGTGTAAGAAAAACACCAAAGCGATGCCGAGAACAGTCACCGTATCGAGATGAAGTACCCCACCCGATTTGCCCCAATCCGGCGTAAAAACAGCAACGACCATAGCCACCACCATCCCTACAAGAAACCATTCCTTTTTCAGTTTTTCTATCATGTTGACACGCACTTTCTATAGATTCTATTTCAGCCAATAACCCGGCTCCGACGCTATTTATCCTATCGACTCTAATTTTAATTAACCACCATAAACGTAAATTAAGCTTGTCTTTATCTTGAGGGTTAACATCGTTATTAAGTTTGTTACACCCGTTTTGCTCAGGATTAATCGGATGTATGGAATGACGATGAAAATATTAGAAAACAGAGGTTTATCGAGAAGATAAGATCACTTTCAGTGATCGGAACACAAAGGCAAGCCGTAGGGACAGCAATCAAACAGTAACAAATTTAGATACCAATATTCAGCCTATTACCAATAACTACTCAGCGGGAGCAAAACATGGACAACAGAATCACCATTATTGAGTTTCTCAGAGTGTTTGAGTGCATTCGCACCTCTGGCGAGCAACTGGACAATAAATATCAAGTGGGCGAAATGGCGGCTTGGCATGATTATGATGGTTATACCTGTTGGCTAAGCTATAAAGACGTAACAGTGACGCTGATGTTTCATGGTTCATTGAAAATCGAGTACGACAATGCTTCAAATTATTCTGAATTTATTGAGCGTTGTCTGGGTATGCTTGCCACTGAACCTTCTCCATAAAACGCGAACAGACTAACGGCTAACGGCTAACGGCTAACGGCTAACGGAGACAATCATGAACGAAACGGCTTCATTGCTTAAGCGAAGACACCCTTTTTGGCTAGTACTCAGCCTCTCCTTTTTATGGTCTCAAGTATCTGTAGCAGGCATAGGTATGATTGATTTTATACAACCGAACGAACATAAGAATTGGACAGCGACCAACGACGATGTGATGGGCGGCATCTCAACAGGCGAGCTTGTTTACGAAGGCGAGACGAGTCAATTTAAGGGCGAGCTATCGTTAGAAAATAATGGGGGGTTCAGTTCCATAAAGCGCTCCATTAAATCACCAGCCCATGAAATAGATAGCGCAGATCTAGTATTCGTTGGTGATGGTCGCACTTACCAACTGAGGCTCACAACATCGAAAGATGGTAATCGAGTTCAATACAAACACGATTTCGATACGATAAAGGGAGTGCGGCTTAACAAGGTGTTCCACTTCAATGATTTTCAAGCTGTGTTCAGAGGTCGGCTACTGAGCGATGCGCCGGAACTTAAGGCACGAGACATCAAACAAATAGTTTTTTTGATTGCGGACAAACAGCCCTCGCCTTTTGAGCTAGACCTAATACAGCTTCACTTCAGAACATCGAAACCTATCACATCACCAGAAGCTGACTAAACTGACTAATCTGACTAAACCGAAAACAAAAGCCCCTGGTACCTTTTGACTAACAATAAGATATCAGGGGCTTCTTCTATTTAAACCGTCAACGACTCAAAACAACGACGGATTAAAACATCAGCAATTAGTATTTGATGGCAGTTTTACCAATCGAGGCACTGCTTTCAATACGTTGGTGTGCATCTTTAAGTGTTTCCACACTAAAGCCATTTAGGGTCGAGGTTAGCGTCGATTTAATACGGCCCGCATCAATCAGATTCGCGGCTTGGAATAGGATGTCTTGCTGCTTCTGGATATCTTCGGTGTTAAACAGTGAACGTGTAAACATCAGCTCCCAAACAAAGCCTGCTGATTTGCCTTGCAGCGCTGACAAGTCAATGCCACCATCAAATTCAACAATCGAACTGATCATGCCTTGCGGTGCGATCAATTCAACCATCGCATCCCAGTGCCCTTTTGTGTCTGCAACATTGAAAATGTAGTCGACATGTTGAATGCCTTGCTCTCGCACAGACTCGACAAGGTTACGGTGGTTCACCACATAATCCGCCCCTATATCCCTTACCCACTGTTCAGTTTCGGGTCTTGAAGCTGTTGCGATAACATTTAGGTTGGTCAGTTGCTTAGCCAGTTGAATCGTAATTGAACCAACACCGCCTGCTCCACCAATGATCAGGATAGACTTTTTCTCTTCAGGACGAACACGCAAGCGGTCAAACAATGCTTCCCAAGCCGTAAGCGTTGCTAGTGGCATAACGGCTGCAGCTTCATCAGAAAGGCTCTTCGGCGCTTTAGCGGTAATACGGTAGTCCACAGCTTGGTATTCGGCATTAGCGCCCATACGAGTTACGTCACCTGCATAGTACACACGGTCACCGACTTCGAAGCCTTCAACGTCAGCACCTTTGCCAACAACTTCACCGACTGCGTCATAGCCCAACACTTTTGGTTGTTCGAGTGTTTTGTCTTTGGCACTACGAATACGAATTTTTGCGTCAGCAGGGTTAATAGAAGTCGCGCTCACTTTTACCAGCAAGTCATTATTTTTTAGTTCTGGCAGACTCGTTTCAAACTCAAATAAACTGTCTTGCTCTGTAATCGCAAGTGATTGAGTAAATCCGATAGCTTTCATTTTTGATGGTACTGACATTGTGCTTTCTCCTTGAATTAGACGAGTTAATCTTAGTCAATTCTCACTCTAGATAAACCGCCTAATATTTGAATAATTCTCAAATAATTTTTGATAGTGGTATTGCCGTTATCTGAGTAACGCAGACGTCTCACTGCATTGCCAACGGCTTAAAGGCTAAATCAGGCCTTTCTCAATCAACCAATCATGTGTGACTTGATCTTGTGGTTTACCTTCACGGCAAACTTTGTAATCCAGCTCTGCGATGATGTCATTCGAGAAGCATAGGGAATCCAACTTCTGAATCTGTTGTTCGCTGAACAGATGCTTCTTGTCGTCTCTTAAAAGAAGCACTGCTCTGTCCACTATTCCGAGTAGGCCTTTTGGCTCTTTGAGCTCACGAATATCGTAACGATAGTGCAAAAACTGAGGTTTCCACAGTGGCACTACCACCCACTCTTTGTTTGCGACTGCACTTTCAAAGGCACTGAAACAATCGTCTTCACTGCCAGGAAAGAACTCGTAGCCGGCATCGCTCAGGCCATAATCTTTCATCATCTGGATAGAGAAGCGTGTGATACCAGCGCCGGGGTTGATGCCTTGAATGGTCGAGTTCATTTTCTCGATCACTTCAGCTTTTAATAAATCAGAGACTTCAGAAACCGCCTCTTCAGGCACATAGTCTGGTACGCCCCACAAAGCATAAGGTTCATAATGAAGCCCAAGCTCGATAAGTGGCTCAACTTCTTCAACGCCCGCTTTGTAGATACCGTGACTTGATGGCAACCACGCAGAAGAAAGCATATCCACTTGGCCTGCTTTCAGCTTTTCAAAGTTCTCCTGATGTGGAGAGAAAATACGCTCTACCTCAAAACCCATGGATTTCAATACATTGGCAACCAATGATGCGGTCGTACGGTGGAACGACAAATCCGTTACACCCATTGTGATTTTCTTAGTCATCTTATCCCCCTAGATCGTAGGTTTCGTCCATACGATGTGTACTGCGCTACGTTGTCGATATGGGGAAATGATAGTGAGAAAATTACTAATGAAAAACAGCCTCATATTTGAATTATTATCAAATTAGTTTTGACAATTAAGTATTTGAAGCTAACTTAGAAGCGATAAGTAGAGATAACCCATTTGCAGATTGTGATGGGGAAATATCCCAACGCCATGTTTAGAACATAATTCAATACAGGTAGATAACATGCTTCTTGAAGACTTACAGGTCATTTTGAAAGTGGCGGAGTTTCGCAGTATCACCGCTGCAGCCACCAACCTTGATATGCGCACTGCCACAGCAAGTGCAGCAGTAAAACGTGTTGAAGCGGCACTCGGTGCGGAGTTATTTGTAAGAACCACGCGCCACCTAAGACTCTCTTCAGCAGGCGAGCGTTATTTACCGGAATGCGAACAAGCCTTAAAGATGTTGGAGCAAGCGAAGCTCAACATGCGCGAAGAGCTTGGTATTCTTGACGGTGAAATTCGCATAGCGCTTTCATCGGATCTAGGACGCAACCTAATCACACCTTGGTTAGATGAGTTCTTGCTTGAATACCCAAAGGCGACGCTTCGCACTAGCATCAGCGATAGCAATATCGACTTCTACCGAGATTCCGTCGATATGGCGCTGCGTTACGGCTCCCCGACTGATGCCAACATGTATGGCTTTAAAATCTGCGATGTACCCAGAATATTGTGTGCGGCCCCTGAATACTTGGCTGAAATGGGAACACCAAAACACCCGAGTGACTTAACTCAACACAATGGTTTGCTCTACCAACTTCATGACATATTGCAAGACGAGTGGATATTCAACGATGGCACTCAAGATCATAAAGTGAAACTAAAAGGGAACCGAGCTTCGAACGACGCTGACCTTGTAAGACGTTGGTGTATCGCGGGTAGAGGAGTGGCAATAAAATCTTGTCTAGACATGTCACGTCATCTGCTTTCAGGCGAAGTGGTTAAAGTCATGCCTGAGTTTAAGCCGACCCCTACCGAGCTGTGGTTAGTGTGTCCAAGTCGTCAATCCATCACCCCGACTGTGCGTCTACTGAGAGATTTATTCAGAGAGAAGACCGCTGAGATCCTTTCGCAACTGAGCAAACAAGGCATCATAGAAAGCACAACATCTTAAGATTGAATGCCGCTTAAAGATAAGAAACAGAGAGACAAAAAAGGCGTTAGCGAACTCAATTCGCTAACGCCTTTCATCATTAGAACATCATAGCTTCATGATGAACCTTAATAAGAGTACTTAGTTTAATACTCTTAATACAAGAGCTTAGTTTGACTCGTCTTCAACATCGCAGTCTGCACAGCACTGAAGAGCAATCTCATGTTCGAAGGTGATGGTGTCTTTACCTTCTTCTACTAGCTCTGCGATTTCGTCTACCACTTCTTTTTCATCATCCGCTTCGATTCCGCTTGCTAGCTCTTCTTCTGAATAACCGAAGAAGTTCAGTAGTAAATACTCACGCGCTTCATCTTTCGTACAAACCACGTCCGCTGAAAGATCAGGAGTGACCTCGCCTTGGGCAAGTGTTGCTGTCACTTGTGCGATAGCATCGTCTTTCATCGCAGGCGTTAACCAACCAAGATCAGTACTTACTGTCGTTTTTTTACAGTCGAAGCAAGGCAGTTGGTGAAAGTAGTATTGAAAGGTAGTCATAGGTAAATTCTTCTTTAAATGTTGTATAGCGAGATTATGCGCGTTTTGTAGCAAAATACTATCTCAATCACAACCTGAAACCGCTTCGTTCTAAGTATTTTTTCAAGCTCCGCGCAAGCTGATGTGATCATCCTATAAAAGCGCTGTTTTGCGCATGCTTACTCAGCTTTACGCTTGTTTACATTTGTACGGGTAATATATGCCTCATCAAATAATAAGCGTGGTACCTCACAATTGCTTTGGCTCTTGCTTAGTTTCGTCGTTCCAGCTATCAGCTATGAGTTCACGGCTTACTTAACTACTTAGCTACTTAGCTACTTAGCTCGGATTTGTTTGAAATAGCTTTGTTTTCAATTAACTTACTTGCACTTGGCTTATTTTGAACCACGCTTATTTAAATCACCCATTTAGGATACCCAATCAATGATCATCAAAAAATATCAAGCCCTTGCCCTTTCATCGGTTGCTTTGCTCGCTACAGGCTGCTCACCATCATCAGATACGCCTTCGGTCAGCAACATCAGTGATTACCAAGGCTCAGCGAGTATTACTCAAGGTGTGGCGACCACTGTTGAATCGAATCTCTTTGAGTGTGCAAACGGACGTAGCCGAGTGGCGGGCGTCGGGGAAATTATGGACTCAGAAGGAAAGGTTTGGACGGTTCCAGCCAAGAACAACTTTGCGACAGGGCCGAAAGCCTTTGATCTTTATGAAGAGTGCTCAAACACCACGCCAAGCAGCCTAGCCGAAGTCGATCAAAGCTCTGTACCGGTAGCTGTTGTGGATCAAGACGGTGAGGAAATAACAGGTTATATTTTTGCCGATAACTATTTCGAACTTTATATCAACGGCAAGTTAATCGCGGTAGACACCGTTCCTTTCACACCGTTTAACTCAAACATCGTCAAATTTAAGGTGAAGAAGCCTTACACGATTGCGGTGAAAGTGATTGATTGGGAAGAAAACCTAGGTCTTGGCAGCGAAGATAACCGCGGAAAGGCATACCACGCTGGTGATGGTGGCTTTATCGCGAGCTTTAGTGACGGAACCGTGACAGGTCCAGACTGGCAAGCACAAACCTTTTATACCTCACCGATTTATGACCTGACTTGTTTGAGTGAAGTGGACGGGAAGCGTCTTTCTGAAAGCTGCACCACGGAAGGAACTGACCACGGTCAAGATGCCTACGCCGCTCATTGGGAAACACCAACCAACTGGATGAACCAAGAGTTCGATTCAACATCTTGGCCTCTAGCATCGGTATATTCAGAAGACGATATTGGCGTGAACAATAAAAAAGCGTACATGAACTTTATCGAAAAATTCAGTGGTGCTGGCGCAAGCTTTATCTGGTCGACAAATGTCGTTCTCGATAATGAAGTGCTACTGAGATACGAAGTTAAGTAGCTTTATTCCTTTGTAAGCAAGCCCAGTCACGAGTATGACTGGGCTTACTACTCAAACAACTTGCTGATGTTTCTAATTTACAGCGAACCTGATCCTAATCTTGGGTAGCTTGATTACGACGAAGTTTGCGAAGTCTTGTTTGCTCCACGCGACTTAGCTTTGTAATTATGTAACCAGCAACAAAACAACCCGATGCACAAACCCCAAAATGCGCTACCGATTCCCAGTAAATTGGTGCCAGAAGCGGTGAATAAGAAAGTAAGCAGTGCGGGTTCTCTGTAGTGACTGTCTGCCATTGATACCGCAAGGCAATTCATCAAGGTGGGCATCACCGCTAAGCCAGCAACCGCAATGACAATCTCGGAGGGTACGGCGCTAAACAGCGACACAAATGACATCCCCATCACACCAGCTAACAAGTAAAACCCGCCCATACAGATCCCAGCCATATAACGTGTCTTGGGGTTACTATCCGCATTCGGGCCCATACAAATAGCGCCCGTAATCGCTGCAAGGTTATACGCAAAGCCACCAAACGGTGCGAAGATCAAACCTGTTACCCCGGTGGTGGTAATGATCTTCGATGAATCAACTTGGTATCCATTCGCTTTTAGAACCGCAAATCCCGGTAAGTTCTGTGAAGCCATCGTCACTATAAACAATGGGATACCAACACTAAACAACGAAAAGAACTCAAAATCGGGCGAAATGAACACTGGGGTCGTTAATCCCATAGTCACCTGACTAACATCGAGTTTGCCAAAACCCACACACATGACCAATGCGATGATGAAAATGCTTGGGATCAGTAAATTTCCTAACCGCGCTTTCGCCAGAATAAATACAGCGAGCATGACCGCTACGACTTGTGCCTCTTCCATTAGCGACGTGAACAAACCCAAACCGAATTGCAATAGAATCCCCGCGAGCATCGCTGAGGCAATCGATGTTGGGATCTGTTTTAGGACTTTCTCAAATATCCCCACCAATCCAACCAACGTGATCAACATCGAACTGAACAAAAACACGGCTACTGCCTGATTCATTGTCAGCCCTTCAAGAGATGTGATTAACAACGCCGCTCCAGGCGTCGACCACGCTGTAACCACAGGCTTCTTGTAATGAAACGAGAGCAGTATTGTGGTTACGCCCATGCCAACCCCCAACGCCCAAAACCATGACGCCACTTGTTCTTCGGTTGCTCCAGCACTCATTGCCGCTTGGAAAATAATCGCCGCGGCGCTCGCATAACCAATGAAAACAGCGATAAAGCCGGTACTGACGTGAGAAAATTTTAGCTTAGTCATGTTAATTTATTCCTGTGTGCGTTATAACGTCCATAGACTGAACTTAGCACCCGTGCGCTATAACGCACAACTAATTTTTGAAAAACTTGTAGAGAAAATATGCAAACAGAAATTAAAGTCGGCGTTAACTTGAAACGCCTTCGCCAAGAAAAAGGCTGGAGCTTAGACAAAACAGCGAAAGCAACAGGCGTGAGTAAAGCAATGTTAGGACAAATTGAACGTGGAGAATCCAGCCCGACAGTCGCTAAGCTCTGGCAGATAGCTTCTGGATTTGAGGTGTCACTTTCGAGCTTTATCGCGGCTAGCCCAAACAGTGAACTGACGAGTTTATTCAGAGATGCAAACGAACTAAGACATGAGGAATACAACATTGGCTTTTTCGTCAGTTTGTTGTTTCCTTTTGAGGAAGCACTAGGATTTGAAATATTCGAACTCACCCTAGCACCCGATTACCAGCATGAATCCGCCCCACATAACGCAGGCGTCACTGAGCACATCTTATGCATTTCAGGAGAGATGGCCGTGATGTTTGATGATGAGTGGCATACGTTACGCGCAGGACAAGCCGTTCGCTTCAATGCCAACCAGACCCATGCCTACAAAAATATCGGTGAAGGAAACGCCGTATTTCATAATGTGATTCACTACCCTAATAACAAGCAATAGTGCCGGATTTGGTGCTAACGGATGTTTAGCTCTAACCGGATGTTCAGCGCTAACGAAAGAGCTGGCAGACCACTGGCTGTTACTAACTTAAAGCGACTATACGTTGACGACCATGCTGCCATCTTCGGCTTGATAACGAGCCCATAGTTGAGAGAGGTTTTCTTTATTAAGCTGTATCTCTTTTTCTTTCAGAAACGTTTCGTTGTGCAGCTTCGAATACGAGCGCTCAGCAAGGTCACAGCTAAATGTAACGATGGTTTTCCCTTTCCCCATTCTAGCCGCAGCGTATAGCGCACCTGCTACGTTCAACGACGAACTGCTTCCTAGAAGAATACCGTCATGTTCCGCAACAAGGCGGGATATCGTCACCAAATCCTGATCGGGAAGCGTAATTGCACGATTGATTTTTGCCTGCCTGAAATTTTCAACCGTTCGCATGATCCCTATGCCTTCCGTGAACGAACTTCCCGTTGATTGATAGTGTCCATTACGTAGAAACGAATAAATGCCGGACCCATTTGGGTCAACTAACCAAGTTTCGAGATTGGGTTGCTGCTCAGATAGATAGTGTGAGTTTCCGGCAATGGTTCCACCCGTCCCCACCACTGAAACTAGAGCATCAATATTCCCCTGTGTTTGCTGCCAGATCTCAGGTCCAGTATTTAAATAGTGCGCTCGATAATTACTGAGATTTTCAAACTGATCTGCCCACCAATAACTCTCATTTTCGACACCAATCCGCTTAGCCGTGTGGTAAAAATGTTCAGGGTTTGCAAAAGGACAAGGGTCGACCAATAACAGTTCAGCATTATAAAGCGAGATCATGCGCTCTTTCTCTTGTGCCTGCCCTTTTGGCATCACCACCAACATTTTGTAACCAAGGGATTTAGCGACCAGAGCAAGTCCTATTCCCGTATTACCAGCAGTACCTTCAACGATTGTCATTCCCGGCTTAAGCTTACCGGCTTCTATTGCATCCATAACCAACTGAAGTGCCGCTCTATCTTTAATCGAACCACCCGGGTTCTGGTGTTCGCACTTAATAAGAATTTCACAACCTGATATATCTGAAAGACTGTTGATTCTAACAAGATCGGTATCGCCAATCAGTTCACTGAGATTGTTTGCAATATGGGCAGATGACATCGCGACTCCATTTATTTGTTGAGGATAAGCTTGTTCATCGATTGGGTTGTCGATGATCATAAGCGTAGCTCTGGGGTCTGCTTAGTCAAGAAGTGCCGGAATTGAAAAGACTCTCATTTTCCAAATAGCAATTATAATTAGGGGTGACCGATTAGATTGAGGGCAAAAAAATGTTTCTAAAAGAGAAAAAACCGGTGACCTCGTTGATGTAACTGAAATGACCAAATTAACCAACTTATTTCAAGACAGTATCGAAGGTCGGTTTCAAGCAGGCGAAGAACAGCAAGACCCTGAGATGTTTAAAAAGTCCGAACTGATGTTTATGTCAGGGGAAGAGTTACCTCGATGCTGGACAGATCCAAACTACCGCTCAGGGACTAAATAACCTTAGCGCTTCCAGAGCACCCGATGAGTCGCAATTTAAGCTCTGTTCTAAAACTGTTTCACGATCGCCTTGTAGGCTATCCCCCTGTTAAAACATTCAGACGCATCTTTACTAGACACAAAAAGCGAGCCACTTGGGCTCGCTTTTGATTGTCTTTTTCTTGCTTAGACTTCAGTTCAGATTACAGAAGTTCTACCGACTGTTGAGCAATCACGAATTCTTCGTTGGTTGGCAAGCTATTATAATCGCACCTATTAACACGGGTTTGGACAAAAGTGTGTCAGCAACTTTACTATCGAGGTGTTGATAAGTGTGTTGATTTCATTGATTATTGCCTCAGTCCATATAGTGATGAAGCGGTTGCTAAAACCTTATTGTATTGATTTTTCCTTGCGTTTAATAATCAATAGTGCCAAAAAAGATACAGCTAATGCCATTATAGAAACGATTGTTCCGATGTTCCCACTTGGTGCAAAGTCCCAATCATTAAAGAAAAATGCGGGTACGATAAAAACTTCCACTGTATATATCCACAAATTATAAATCGTATGAAAAATTATAGCGCTATATATACTCATGTATTTCAGTAGAACTATTGATGCAGTGATACCTAGAGAAAAAGCAACGACAGTGTCTTCATGGCCGTAGGCGAATAAGAGTGACGATAAAATTACGCCTACAAACTTGTTTCTCAAAAGTAAGCATATGCTACTTAGCAAGATAAACCTGAAGAAAAACTCCTCTGATAACGGAGCTAATATAACGGTTTCGAAAAGATAATTTAGTTTCTCGCTTACTTCCAGTTCACCACTAACGAGAAATCCTACGATATAGTCGACTTCTTGTCCCGTGACATATTGCCGGATAAATTCCATATAGAACAACGTGATACAAGCCACGCCAATCGCTAGCACAGTAATTGGGAATACATGATGAGTAAAAGAGGAAACTTGTGGAGTTACTGAAAAGAGGCTATTTTCACTCTTCTTTAAAGTAAGCATCATCACAAACGCCACCACCCAAAAAAGGCCTCGAAGATCATTAAAACCCATGTCGCCCCATAAGTAATATAAGGCAAGTGCCAATATGCTTATGGGTAACGAGGTTTTAAGTCCTACGGTGGGAAAGTTATCCATTTGTACCATATCTAAATTTATTAATTCTTGCATTTAAAGATTACATTTATATCATCCGCCTCACATTAATTTCAATCGTATCGAGATCTTCACGACTAAATAATCTGGTGAAAAACTGGAACAAGATATGTATGGGTTTAACTCTGCCGGATTTTGAGGCACACGCGTTTTAGAGTCATAGCACTGAGGCGTTCTTGTCCCAAAGCATGGCGGCATAACACGTCTCTGTCGAGTAGACGACACTTGTTACCAAGTGCCGCCCCTCTAAGAACCGTACGTGC
>NZ_JBFSRM010000018.1:0-109934 GCF_041465805.1 Vibrio sp. 10N.239.311.G01 | reverse complement strand
CCAGCATGTTATCGCTGGCATTCATGTTAATGTGGCTACCGATGTATTGTTGAACACGAAATGTACAGCAAAGATCAACACGCCCTAGTTAGCGATCAACAATAGCTAGATTACTTCTTTACACCTTCAACGTGTAGATCCATATCTACATAGCTTGAAGCGCCCATTACTGGAATGTTGAAGTCAGCAAGTTCTAGACGAGTTGTACCAACGAAACCTGCACGCTCACCGCCCCATGGGTCTTGACCAGCACCGATGAATTCAGCTTCGATAACGATAGGCTTAGTTACACCGTGAAGTTTAAGGTCACCCATTACTTCAAGTTTGCCGTCGCCTTTATCAACAACTTTCGTGCTGTTGAATGTCGCATCAGAGAACTTACCAGCATCGATGAAATCGCCGCTACGGATATGCTTATCACGTTCTGCGTGGTTTGAATCAAGGCTTGTAGTATCAACCGTTACGTTTACTGTAGACGCTTCAACGTTGCTTTCATCAAATGAGAAATCACCTGAGAATGTGTTAAAACGACCTTGGATAAAGCTGTAACCCAGGTGGCTAACTTTAAAGTTAACTGAAGCATGCGCACCTTTTGTATCAATCACGTAATCAGCGGCGTTCGCAGCGAAAGGCATTGCCATTGCAAATGCTAATCCTGTAGCGATAATTGACTTTTTCATTTTGAAGCTCCTATCATTTTTCGTAGCGTATCGTCTTTGTCGATAACGTGGTGTTTTATCGCCGCTAAGGCGTGTACTGATGCCATGATGATCAGTACCCATGCAGCATAGTAGTGAATCGTTCCTGCGAGATCAGATTGGTTTGCAAACAGTTCACCCATACTTGGTACAGTGAACCAATTGAATACGTCGATCCCGCGGCCATCTGATGTTGAAATCAAATAACCTGAAATAAATAAAACCGCTAAGTTAATGTACATAAAGCCGTGAGCGATCTTCGCTGCTGCAACTTCATAGCTTTTACCTTCTACTTTAGGTGACGCGGTAACTAGTTTCCAAACCAAGCGGATAACGGTAACGGCAGCCAAAAGAATGCCTACCGAGCGGTGATAGTCTGGCGCTGTTTTGTACCACTCGCTGTAGTATGAAAGATCAACCATCCACAGGCCTACACCAAATAAGCCAAATACCGCGAGAGCTGAAATCCAATGCATCGCTCTTGCTAAAGGGTTGTAATTTCTAACGTTGTTGTCCATGCATCTCTTCCGAATGTTAACGAGTAGTGTAGTTTCGAAAAGCGTACCCTACACCAAGTTTGTGTAACATATTATTTACCAAGCTTTACATTGGTAACATCATTTCAAATTAAACGAGTTATTCAAATTATTTGAACAAGTTTGGGCTAAACGTTAGATTTCAACGATTTGTTCGATCTCGTAAAGCTCATCTGAGATATCTAACATTTTACGTTCCATGACTTTTTGAGCGTCTTCTATCCCTTTGTTGTAGTAAACCGCCCCAAACTTTTTACTTATGAAATCGACCAAGAATTCTGTGTCGAACTGACCAAGCTCCACATCGAGTTCATCCTGCAGGTACTTTTGGAGCGTATGAGTAAGCTCAGACTTTTGTTTCGAATCTAATTGAATGGTCATGAATGTTTCCAAATAAAGAGTAAGTAGATCAATTGTGATTTGCTGACTAGACTATAGTCGAGGTAACTAGCTAGAATTCCTCATAATTTAGAATACAGACCTGTAGAGCGCCAGTGCTATCCATAAAATCACTCAGCAATGGTTAATTTTGATAGAGAGATCAAGAACTCGCACTTTGACGATAGGTAACGGAACCGCAATTACCGTACTATTGCCCATCAATAAGATAGTAGCTGTGTATAAGGGACTTCATTGTTATTAGATCTAGTGATTAAAAGCGTTAATCAATTTCAAGACGATTGCCTAAAGCTCTGTGAACGCCACTACCCTACTGTACACAATCAAGGGATCAGTGAGCACCATATAGGTAAGGCATTTGCCCGCCGAATGGAGCACACCTTCGTTAGCTTTAATCATGCAAGCAACATCAGCCCACTTGAAATGCTTTCCTCTAGAGAAACGCCTCGACACTTCCGAATATCTTCCGAAATCGGTACCGTTTGGATGATCAGTCACCACATGGTGAGCGCGGGGAAAACTTGTCGTAGAAAGTTGATGTTGGACATTCATAACTGGCAATCAGAGTATGGATTTGCAATCCAACCCAATGACGTTTTGATCATTGTCTCCGACCATTGGATTAGCCGAAGTAAAAACAGTGGTGAATTATTGCATTGGTGGATGGGTGAACTCCCAGACGAGATCACGGAATATAGCCAACAAGGTATCACGCTAAGAGAGAGTGATTCTCAATTCGCTACTGACTTAAATAATAATTTTAAAATCAGCCCTTGCTTCATTAAATTTGGACACCCTTTAAAGCGGTCAGGAAATCAACAACTGGTTCGTAAATACCTGCAACTTTACGCAGTACTTCAATGGCAGTAAGAATACGGGTCAACTTTTTTAATCAGTCTTGAAAGTAAATAGTTAGACCTCCATCCCAGTATTTTATAAAAGATAACTCATTCCCTGTTCATTAATTATTCGAACTTCCTGTTTTAATTATTAATAGCCGATCGACTCACAGTCTCGATTTTGAGAGATAGATATCATTTCTGTGTAACTCGCTTAGTCAATCTATTTTATAACTTTGACACTCCCCCATAATTTAAGCCATTAACCCTACTTTTCTCTGGTGTATCAGCGTTCTAGCCTTATATTGGTTGGGGTTAATATGTGAGACGTTACTTAGCCATTAGATTCACTTAAACTATCAAACACAGTCAATGATAAGTAAATTTAATGGTTAATGTCATTTATCATGCTGATTTTTCGTTAGTTATATTAATTTAAATATTGACGTTACAAATGAATTTTTATTAATTGACAATTTAGTAACACCTGTCAATATTGTGACAGCCGTGACGTATATTCTCGTCATTAAATAAACACCTTTATTAGCGACTATGATTTTATCAGACAGAAGTGAATTTATTAGCTGTATATCTGTGGATGCCGATATGCAGTTTATTGCGAAATATCAAGACCTAACACTTAGAAGTGTCTACCAACCTATATTTGATTCTTCTATGACTCAGATAGGTGTAGAGGCTTTAGTTCGAATTTCGAACAGCAAAGGTGCCATTGTTCGCCCTGATCACTTCTTTCATTCCGACGAAACCTCATGCACAGACAAAATTAATGTCGAGAGGCTGAGCCGAGCCATTCATATACGCAACTTCGCACAGTCGACTATTCGTCATTTACACCTATTCTTGAATGTTCTTCCTAATGTTGGCGAGTTATTTGCCGCAGAGAAAGTGAGCGATAGCTTGTTAGCTAAGCGCCTGCATGAGCTTAATCTTTCATGCGAACAGATAGTGATGGAGTTGGTAGAGTTGAATGCAGAAAGTGAAGAGCGCTTGAAAGATGCCGCTCTTTCTCTTGCGGATAATGGCTTTCAAATAGCGGTCGATGATTTTGGAACACAAGCATCAACCGAACAACGCGTTCGTCACATTAACCCTCATATCATCAAGATAGACCGCTCGGTTATGTTGGACTTTGAACAAGGCGACACTCGAGGAATGGAGTTAGTGCTTGATCTTGCAAACCAAATTGGCGCAAAGACAGTGATTGAAGGCATAGAAACCCAACAACAACTCCAAGCGATGCAGAGCTTAGGCTTCAATATGTATCAAGGCTATCACTTAGCCATGCCAAAGCCGATTGAATTAGACATACGCCTAGCAATCTAGAATTGCCCTATCCTTCTCAAAGCCGCTTGACCATTGAGTAGCGGATTTTTTAATGCTTGCCTATTCGTACCCTCATACAGCTCTCACGTGTCAACACATTTCAGGACGGGACAACACGCATAAAAAACCCAGTCAAATTTGACTGGGCTGGCTTAAAAGAATCTGTTTTATATCATTCCCTAATAACCCGCAGTGGACGGTTTGATTCTATATAAAATAGCGAACATCACCGGTACTACTATTAGCGTTAGTACGGTAGCAAAGCCTAAGCCTGCCATGATGGTAATCGCCATCGAGCCGAAAAATGCATCGAATACCAAAGGAATCATACCCAAGATAGTCGTTAATGCTGCCATAGATACCGGTCGTACACGACTAATCGCACTGTCGACAACCGCTAAATATGGGTCTTTACCTGTTGATAGCTCACTGTTGATTTGGTCAAGCAGTACAATGCCGTTCTTCAAAATCATGCCGCTTAGACTCAATAAGCCAAGGAACGCTGTGAAGCTGAATGGCATATTGGTACCTAACAGACCAATTGAAACACCAATGATAGAGAGTGGAACCGTAAACCAAATCACAAGCGGCTTACGAACCGAGTTAAACAGAAGCATCGTGATGATAAACATCAGCAAGTAACCCATTGGCAGTGAGCCAAACAGAGATTCTTGCGCATCTTTAGAGCTTTCGTACTCACCACCCCAGCTAATGCTGTAGCCTTCTGGTAAATCTAATGCTTCTACCTTTGGTTTCACACGAGCAAACAGACTCGCTGGCGTTTCATCACCAAGAACATCGTGGTCAGCCAATACTGTTAGCGTACGTTTTCTGTCGCGACGCTGAATCAGTGGCTCAGACCATTGAAGCTCTACGCCATCAATCACTTGCTCAACTGGGATGTAAGTTTGTAGTGATGGGCTCCAAATCTTCACATTGTTTAGCGATTCGAAATCAAAACGCTCTTCTTCCGGTAAACGCGCCACGATAGGTAACATATGAGTACCATCACGCAGTAGGCCGATGTTGTAACCGCCAAACGCCATCTGTAATGTCTCAGACAAGTCAGTTTTTGAAATGCCTAGGCGACGAGCCTTAGATTCGTTGAACAGTGGTACAAGTTCTTTAGTGCGTTCACGCCAGTCATGACGAACATTTCGAGAGCCTGGATCGGCAAGCAAGATGTCTTCGACTTCAACTGCAATGTTACGCAGTACTTGTGGATCGGCACCGATAATACGCGCTTCAATTTTTGAAGCGGGTGACGGACCAAACTCAATCAACTTGAACTGGAACGTTGGTTGCTCAAATTCGTTCGCTAAGTCTTTGTCTAGCGCCGCTAGAGCCTTAAACATAGTGTCGCGGTCAGTGGTTCTTACTTGTAACTGGGCGTACGCTTCGTAGCTTTTCTCTGGTTGGTAAGTCAGTGCGAAACGTTGCATGCCCTGCCCAACCGTTGTCGTTACAAACTCCACGTCGTCTTGCTGGCGAATGTAGCTTTCAACTTTTTCTGTCTGCTTGATCGTTTCACGAACATCGGTGCCTTCTGGCATCCACATGTCTACGTAAAACATTGGGGTATTTGACGGCGGGAAGAACTGCTGCTTCACCATACCAAAACCGACGACAGAAACTGCTAATAGAGCGACCATACTAACTACAGTAAGCCATCTAAATCGAAGTGCTACTTTCAGACACGCACCGAATACCACAAACAGGATGCCTTTGTATGGGTCTTCGTTCTCATCAACCTTGTCTTCTTCTTTAAGCAACATCTCGGCAAGGAATGGCGTTAGTGTTAGTGCAGTTACCCAACTCAAAAACAGTGAGAAACACAGTACCCAAAACAGTGAACCCATGAATTCGCCTGTCGCATCCTTCGACAAACCAATCGGTGCAAACGCTGTGATAGCGATAATGGTCGCACCTAACAGTGGCCATTGTGTTTGCTTGACGATGTCTTTCGCTGCTTGAAGCTTGGTTTTGCCTTTCTTCAAGCCCACCAAAATACCTTCAACGACAACAATCGCATTATCCACCAGCATACCCAGCGCGATGATCAGTGCCCCCAGAGAGATGCGGTGCAGTTCAACATCGTTGTAATCCATCAGGATGAAGGTACCGAATACCGTCAATAGAAGAACCAAACCGATGATCAAACCAATGCGTAAGCCCATTGCGAACAACAATACAATGATAACGATGGCTACCGCTTCAACTAGGCTGATTAAGAAGTCAGCCACAGATTTGTCTACTTCTTGCGCTTGGTTGTAGAAGTAATTCAGTTCTACACCCGCTGGCTTAATGCTTTCTAGGCGATCCAGTTCCGCATCCAGTGCTTTACCAATCTCAACCACGTTTACACCAGAAGAGAACGCAATACCCAAGTTGATTGCAGGTTTACCGTTGTACGTTAATACATTACCCGGTTTTTCTTGAATACCACGAGTCACTTCAGCAACGTCTTTTAGACGAATTAGATTGCCAGTGTCACGACCATGAATGATTAGGTTTTCTAGTTCTTCAACCGTGCTTAATGTGCCGTTTGGCTTAATCGTTAGGCTTTGACCATTCAGCATCACCTCGCCTGCCGATACCACACTGTTTTGTTGTGCTAGCAATGCTGTCACCGTCGACATATCTAGGTTCAATGCGGCTAAGCGTTCCAGTGACATCTCAACAAACAGTTGTTCTTGTTGGTCACCTGCAATGCTAACTTTACCGACACCGTCAACCAGTTCGATTTCACGCGTTAGGTAATCTGCGTACTGTTTGAGCTCAACGTAATCGTAACCATCACCGGTCAGCATGATCATCACACCAAACACATCACCAAAATCATCGATGATCTGAACGGAATTTACACCACTTGGCAGTGTTGGTTGTAGATCGTTGATCTTACGGCGCATTTCATCCCAGATCTGAGGCAGCTCGTCTGGACCGTAGTCCATCTTCATACTGACCATAATTTGGGACATACCGTTCGATGATGTCGAGGTAATCTTGTCGATGTACGGAAGCTGTCTTATCTCTTTTTCTAGTGGGTAAGTCAGCTCTTCTTCAACTTCCATTGACGTAGCGCCAGGGTAAGTTGAAATAATCATTGCATCTTTAATGGTAAAAGCTGGGTCTTCTAAACGGGATAGATTACCAAAAGACGTCACACCGCCAATGGCCAAAATGACTAGAAACAGCCAGCTGATTACTTTGTTCTTTATTGAATATTCTGCGATGTTCATTCTGCTTTTCCTGACAATTGGATTCCGTCACGGAGTTTTCTTAAATTCGAATTTACGAGTAGCTCACCTTGCTCAACACCATGAGCGATGAGTGCGCCTTGGCCACTGATCTTGTCGACTTCTACTTCGCTTTTGAATGCTTGTCCGTCTTCCATTTTCCACACATAGAACTGATTCGCTTCAGAGCCCGCTTCTAGCGTTGTCATTGGTAATTGGTAGCCTTGAACATCGCTCAGGCCCGCTTTCGCCATATCTACATTGACCGTAACGCTCGTGCCTGGCAGGATTTCACTTTCAGGCTGCTGCATCTGCATCCAAAATTCGTAGGTACGGGATTGTGGGTGCAGTTCACTGGTGTGTTCTAGATACGTCAGTGGATATTGGCCTGTGTGACCGCCAAAGGTCGCCTCAGGACGATAGCTATTTGAACGCATGTCTGGGCTAATTGACGCCAAGATCGAATCTGATACTTGAATTCGCACATACACCTTGTCGTTCTGGTACACACTCAGTAGTGTTTCTCCAGGCGCCGTATTTTCGAATCGTTGCTTATCGACAGTTGAAACTGTTCCTGAGAACGGCGCTAAAAGTTCTGTGTAACTCAGCTTGCGTTTCGCCGCCGCCAAATTCGCCGATGCGAGCTTATAGTTAGCCGTCAGTTGGTCGTGTTCTGATTGCGATAACATTTCGCTGCCAAACATCTCCGTTCCACGGGCCAACTGTTTGCTTGCCAGTTTGAATTGAGATTGAGCATCAGTCAGATCTTGTACGTACGTTGCGTTATCTAAGGTGGCTAATAACTGCCCTTTTTCGACATTGTCGCCCGCTTCTACTAATACTTGTTGAATCTCGCCTGCTAGCTTAAATGCCAAGGGAGTCAATTCAGCTGGCATCACCTGTCCATTAAAACTTCTGAACTGATTAGTAAGCGGTGCGCCAACTTCAAAGGTAGAAACCAACAAAGGTGGTTGTTCACGGTGTACAGCTTCATTGTTACAGGCTTGAAGTAACAGAACCGACGCGACAACAACTGATAATTTTGAAAGGTTCATTAAATACCGCCCTCACGAAGCCAAGCTTTTACTTGTTGTCCGTCTGATAACACATCCACACCCGCTTCAACGATAAGGTCACCAGACGACAATCCGTCGATAACCTTGCCTTGCTCATCAAGAAGGACTTGTACTTTAGAAATCAGTTGAGAGTCAGGGTTATAACGCCATAGTTCACCATGGCCTACGTCTTTGTTTAACCAAGCTGAATCCACAATACCAATGCCGTAGTCAGATTTACTTTTCTGAACTTCAACTTGCGCTGTCATACCAGAAAGTAGATTGATGCCTTCTGGCTTTTCGATAGACACAACCGCTTGGTAGCTGTTGGTATCTTCATCTGGTTGCGTTGAGATTTCTTTAAAGCGAGTCGGGATACGAATGCCGCGGTGGTTGTCCATCACAACCCACATGTTTGAGCTCGTTAGGTCTTGAATAGAACGGTCTTCAAGCTTTGATACTGGAATTGAAAACGTCACATCCATTTCACTGTGATTCAAAATATTCAGTACAGGCTGCTTTTCTGCGATCAATTGATATTGCTTTCCAAACACCATCGATACCACGCCATCGAATGGAGCAACTAAGGTAGTGTAGCCAAGGTTTGTTTTTGCTTGGTCCAACTCAACTTCAGCGGCAGTAAAGGTGTTTACGGCTTGGTCGTAGTAATCGGTACTGACCAGTTTTTTCGCATACAACTCAGAAGCTTGTTTGTATTGGCTGTTCGCCAGATCAAATTTAGCTTGGGCTGCGTCAACGGCAATACGGTAATCCGTCGCGTCTAATACGGCTAACACCTGACCTTTCTTCACTTCTTGTCCCATACGAACATCGAAGGTTTCTATATCTCCACCCACTTGGAAAGAAAGTGCCGCACGGTCGGTTGCATCAACCTTTGCAATGAAGCTATCGAGATCAATATCAGTCTGTTGTGGGATTTCGAACAGCTTGACTGGCTTGATTACCTGCACATTTTCCTCTGACTGAACTTTGTCACATCCAGTTAGAGAGCCTGCGAGCAATAGTGCTGCAATAACAGCTCCCATGCGCTTGCTCGATATGGCATTGATAGACAAATTGAACTGCATGATGCCTCTCCGTTTAATTATTATGATTTATTACACAGGTGGGCAGTATATTTAATATTAAATAATTCTCAAGATTTACTTTCCACTTGTGCAGTATTTTTTATTTCAGTAAAAACAGTGTAGAATGTTGTAATCAGGTAATTATGTGAAATGAAGATGACCGAAAAGAAGCAAGGTAGAAGAAGTGCAAAAGACGCCGAAGAGACGCGTTTTTTGATCATGAGCGTTGCCGCAGACATGTTCTGTGACTTTGGCTACGATCGTGTATCACTGCGAAACATCAGTGAAAAGGCAGGCGTCTCGCATAGCCTTATCCGCCACCACTTTGGTAGCAAAGAAAAGATTTGGCATGCAATAAGTGATTGTTTACACGATTATTTTCAGTCTTACATCAGTAAGATTATGGAAGAGCTGCCCAAAGATGTTACGCCAAATATCGCTATCTACCTGTTTAGCATGCGTCTGTTCACCAACATGATTCACTCACGTAGGCCAATGCAGCTTATTTCAGACTCTGTTCGCCAAGAAGACAACCTAGTTGATTACTTCATCGACAATGTCGGCGATGTTGAAAAAGAGATTAACGGGCTTGCCGCTGAGTACAATGCAGCTAACCCAGACAAAATGATCAACATTTACGAAGTTAAATGGCAAATGATCATGTACGCAAACGGCGCTGTATGCCTCACTCCCTTTATGGAAAGCACTTGGAATGAAGGCGATATGGTCACCTCTCCTGAAGATGTTCTACTTAAGCATTGGCAGCTTTTCAACACGCAGATGGTCAGCAAGTTCAATATTGATGAAGAGTGGGTTCTAAACCCAACCTCGATTGAAGAGCTGATTTATGAAGTGCCATGTGAATGGAAATGTAACCAGGAACATAAAGCTTAATCGGGTTCATACCCATGATGAGCTTATAAGATACAAAAACGCGCCGTTACAGAAGTCACTGTAACGGCGCATTTTTATATGTATAGATCTTTAAACTGGAGCTTTGTCCAGCTTGTTAACGACGTGCTTTACCGCGGTTTTGGTGAATCTTAAGCTTCGCTTTCATCTTACGTTTTTCTGATGAACGGCTCTTGCTGCGACCACCACGATCGGGCGCTAGATCTTTTTCAAGGCTTGGTTCAAAGCCCTCTAGCCACTCTTGAGGCAAGCGCGTATCAAGTAATCGCTCAATGTCACCCAATAGGTAAGCTTCATCCTGACTCATCAAAGAGATCGCTAAGCCGCTGTTACCCGCACGGCCAGTACGTCCGATGCGGTGAACATAATCTTCTGCTTTAAATGGCATGTCATAGTTCACAACTTGTTCTAGCTGCTGAATATCAATACCACGAGCTGCCACGTCGGTTGCGATCAACGCACGAACTCTGCCTGACTTGAAATCGTCTAGGGCTTTTTGACGCGCACCTTGGCTCTTATCGCCATTGATTGATGCCGCTTTAATGCCGTCTAACTTAAGCTCTTTAACGAGAGCATCAGTGCCCTGCTTAGTCTTTGTGAACACCAACACTTGTTGCCAGTTTTTTGAACCAATCAAATACGCTAATAGCTCACTTTTACGCGACTTATCTACCGGGTAAACCATCTGTGTTACGGTTTCAGCGGTGCTGTTTTTTGGAGTAACTTGGATTTCACTTGGCTTCTGCATCATACGGTGTGCAATCGCTTTGATTTTGTTATCAAACGTTGCAGAGAAGAACAGAGTTTGACGCACTTCGTTCATGCGAGAAAGAATACGCTTAATGTCAGGCATGAAGCCCATATCTAACATACGGTCAGCTTCATCCAGTACCAGTACTTCCGTTTGGCTCAACATGATGTTTCTAGTGAACATGTGATCAATAAGACGACCAGGCGTCGCGACAAGAATATCTGCGCCACCGCGTAAGTTATCAGTTTGCACCTTCATACTTACACCACCGTAAGCTACGACCACTTTAAGATCGGTACCTTTTGCATAACTGGTTACGTTATCAAACACCTGTTGCGCAAGCTCACGGGTTGGCACTAAAACCAAAGCTCGAACCAGTTTAGGATTTGGAATTACATTATCTTTAGTAGCAAGTAATCTTTGAATAATTGGCAAGCCAAAAGCCGCCGTTTTACCTGTCCCCGTTTGAGCACCAGCCAGTACATCTTTGCCCTCTAAAACCAAAGGAATCGCTTGTTCTTGAACACTGGTTGGAGCCGTGAAGTTCAGCTCTTCTAGCGTAGCAAGTAGATGATCAGACAATCCTAATTGATTAAAAGATTTGGTAGATTCAGACATAGTAAGATGCTCAAAGATTAAATAGGCGCGGATTGTAGCAAACCTACATTACGCTGTTTACCTTTCCTTTTGATTTTTCTTCAATTGAAGCGTATTAAACTCACTCGCTTCTTTTAAAACCATGGGATAAAGCTCATTAAAGTGACACTGCAACGTATCATAATGGTTTTCCAAATCAGCGTAGCACGCTTTTAGCATGCCAAGCTTTGGCCTTCTCAACGCCATTCGCTGTAACACCATTTCAATGGACTCCATATCCTGGTAACTCTCCAACCAGCGTTGTTCTGCCATTTTCTGATGAATGACCACAAAGCTTTCCGGCCAATGAGGTTCTTGATGATCAAATATTTGT
Source organism: Vibrio sp. 10N.239.311.G01 (assembly GCF_041465805.1). Lineage (NCBI taxonomy): Bacteria > Pseudomonadati > Pseudomonadota > Gammaproteobacteria > Vibrionales > Vibrionaceae > Vibrio > Vibrio sp. 10N.239.311.G01. The sequence continues at coordinate 98,106 of NZ_JBFSRM010000018.1, read as the reverse complement.
TGATGGCTATCGAGACAAAAACGCTCTAGTGATTGCTTAGAAAAATTGGACCAATGATTGGCTAAACAGTGATCCCAGAATACATCGAGTGCGATAGGTGCAAAGCGTTTCGTTTGATTTGAAAAGAGTGATTTAGCAGAACGAGAAACATCGTGCCTGTCTGTATAGCTGTCTACAAACCGATGAAGTCGAATGCCATCGGAAAGCGAATCTGAATAGTGTTTATTTGGGTCGCCTTTCACAAAATCACCTAACAAGTTTCCTGCTAGGTTGCTGTTACAGTATTTGGCGATATGAAGGTGTGCGAGAAAGTTCATTGAACCTCATTAAAGTGTCGAGAACTAAGTAACATGATAAACGTACTTGTTTATCTTCGCGAACTTTAATGAGGATAGCTTTTGGTATGACGAGTGAGCGAATCAGATTTGCTCAGTATAAGAATTGAAATGAAACGTTAGTTAGAAGATGGGAAAAGTTCTTCAGCTAACTGTTTAACTGTCTGTTCGTAGTCAGATAAATCAATGCCAATTTCCATAGCATCTAACAACTCTAGACTTTCGTCATTTAAAGATTGGTCACTCATAGTGCCCCCTCTATTCCTTGATGTGGACGTTATGTCCAATTAACCAGTGCACCATCTTGGACTTATATTATGTCACTTTGATGAACGCACTCTACTCTACCCATTCCATATTTATAGCTTGAAGCTACTCGCGATCATTAACGGTTATCTACGTTAAAGGGGTATACGCGAACGACATATGTACTGCCACCATACATTAAGTACAACAAATTACTCTAATTATTTTGAAGCCGATCATGGTCAAACGTTTGCTCACCTCGTTTTTTGCACCTCAACCACATCAATGTAAATATTAATTTACAGTGGATATTTTAAATTACATTAACCGTTGCAATTGGAATTAAACTCAATCAGAATACTCCAAAATCGAGATATTCTTTGGGTTTATGCGCTTAAGCTAGAAGAATTACAATTAGAACACACCCTAACGTAAAGAATTATATACAATGAATAAATCAAAGGTTTTTGGTAGTACTTTGATCATTGCTGGCACAACAATTGGTGCCGGCATGCTCGCTCTTCCTCTTGCTTCTGCAGGTATTGGCTTTTCAACTTCACTTTTCTTGATGCTTGGTTTATGGGCACTAATGGCATTTACAGCGTTATTAATGGTGGAGTTACACCAATTCGTTGAATCTGATGCCACCCTACATACTTTGGCTCACACGATTTTAGGAACAAAGGGAAAGTGGATTGCGAGCTTCGCTGTTATGTTTCTATTTTACGCACTGTGCGCCGCTTACATCGCAGGCGGTGGTGCGCAGTTTAATCAACGAATTGCCGACATCGCAGGAATTGAGCTCAATGGCCAAGTGACGACTTTGCTGTTTACATTGTTGGTGGCTGGTGTTGTAACTATTGGTACGCACAGTGTTGATAAGGTTAACCGTGTATTATTTGGGCTAAAACTGGTCGCGATGGTTTTAGTTCTGAGCTTCTTAGCACCTAACATCACTTCTCAATACCTATTAAGCATGCCACTACAGCAAGGTCTGATTGTTGCGGCAATTCCAGTCGTGTTCACCTCTTTCGGCTTCCACGGCAGTATCCCTTCTATCGTAAGATACCTTGATGGTGATGTACGCTCTCTACGCAAAGTTATGATTGTAGGTTCCGCGTTACCTTTAGTTATTTACATTTTTTGGCAAGGCGTTACTTTGGGCGTGATTAGCCAAGAGCAGTTGTTGTCTGACACAAGCTTGGGCGCGCTATTAGTCTCGCTATCGCAAACGGTTCATCAATCCAACCTAAGCGTGATCGTCGGTGTGTTTGCAGACCTTGCACTGCTGACATCTTTTATTGGTGTGAGCTTGGGCTTATTTGAATTCATGGGCGACTCACTGAGCAAGAAACTAGGTAACGCAAAACGTGTTAAGACAGCTGCTATCACCTTCTTACCGCCACTGGGGTTTGCCTTATTTTACCCACAAGGCTTCATCATGGCTTTAGGCTACGCAGCCATTGCACTTTCAGTGCTCGCGATTCTGTTACCAACAGTGATGGTCTACAAGGTTCGTTACACTGATTTCTCTGTCAAACCACAATCTTCAGAAGCCAGTTACCAAGTGTTAGGCGGTAGCAAAGCGTTGTTTTTAGCAGGTAGCGTTGGCGTATTTATCATTGCGATTCAAGTTCTTATTTCAGTAGGGTTACTGCCTTCTTTAGGCTAATACCTATACAGAACTAATTTACTTGATTCAGATCTCATAAATGACATATCACTATCATTAATTTTCACAATTAGTCGATTGAAGTCACATTTTTATTCAGGTCGGTTATTTAGAGTCCACGGTAAAGGATTTACCGTGGAGTTTTTATGAAAGAAGTACAATTTCGAACGATAGACAAACTGTTTATTAAGATGTCGATCAACGACAAGTTTTGGGTCATTTTCTTAATCTTTTTTGCCGCTCTGGCAAGCCTAGCTGGACTGAACTACGTCAACAAAATGGAACACATTGACGTAACTGCAAAACAGCAGGTCGAGTATCAACTGCAAGGCATTTTATCAGCATCAGATTCCCCGGCATCTGTTCGCTCTGTTAGCCAGCAAACTCGCGCTCAACAAACCACTATTTCAAATAATGGTTCTGTGACTGCCACAGCACTCGCACAAGATGGCAACTACTACTCACTTACCGTTTCAACTAACGATATACAGAATCAAAAGCAGCAAGCACTGTACACTTTATTACTGAGCTTCTTGTGGTGTGTGCCTTTTGGTCTTTTCTGTTACTGGGTAGCGACTTTCCTAGGCGGCGCACTTTGGGTTCTTTATTCAACGACTCAAAAGATTGGTGATGGTGACTTAACATCACGCCTTGGCTTCCACCCTGGCCGTGATGAGTTCGGCACGATTGGTTGTGCGCTTGACCGTTCAATGGACACGCTTAGTGAGTTAGTCAACAACGTAAACCACAGTGCAGCAACGCTAAGCGAAACATCGGCTTCTTTCGAAACTGAGATGAAGCGCAGCGAAACACAAATCATGAGCCAAAATGCCTCTCTAGACTCTGTAGCGACAGCAATGGATCAGATGACAGCTTCGGCAAATGAAGTCTCTAACATCTCTGCACGCTCAACTGAACAAACAGAACAAGACGCGCAGCAAATCAACGATAGCCACGCGAAGGTTCAACAGGCAATCTCGGAAATCACCACCCTTTCTTCTTTGATTGAGCAAACCTCATCTTCTGTTACTAGCTTGAATGTGAATACGAGCCAAATTAACGAGGTCATCACGACGATCAATGCTATTTCAGAGCAAACTAACTTACTTGCTTTAAATGCCGCGATTGAAGCCGCTCGTGCGGGCGAGCAAGGCCGAGGTTTCGCTGTTGTTGCTGATGAAGTAAGAACACTGGCAAGCCGCACTCAGTCGGCTACTGTAGAAATCCAAGCGATGATTGAACGCTTACAGCAAGAGAGCCAAAATATCGCGAAGATCACCGAACAGACGGTTGACCAAGCGCAAACCAGTAGCCAGTTGATTTCAAACATTGGTCACGACGTAAACTCGATTGCAGATTCAGCTCAAGCACTAATGGATATGAGTATCCAAATCGCAACATCAGCCGATGAGCAAAGTAACGTTGCCAATACGATTGCAGCAGAGCTTAACGATATTCGAAGCCAATCCGATGTGATTAAAGACGTGGCTCAGAATTCTTCAAATGGCGTATCTAGGCTAACAGAAGCGTCGGTTTCTCTATCTCAGACATTGGCACGCTACCGAACTTAAGGATCAACTGGTGAACTAGCGGCGTGAATTGAAAACAAACTAATGAGGACTCGTAATGGGTCCTTTCTTTTTGGCTTTTGTTTAATAACATTACAAGAACCATGGTCAATAACGATGACATTATCAATTACCATGAAGCAAGTCGCAAAGGAGAGATTAAGAAGTGTCAGAACTGTCTAATATTCGAGCTTAGGAGTAATCTAATTGAACGGGTCTTTTTTCGCTTACCCCCTTGCTGCAGGTGACACATAATGAATAAAACAGAAACACCAAACACCGACGACATTACATGCCCTTTATGCCAACACGACGAGTATCTGCTTTCAGAAAGTGGAGAAAAGTTTACTTGTGCATCTTGCGGTTTCCACACCAAACAATTTAGTAAGGTAGTCAGCCTTCAACTAAGCTCTACCCCACCAAAGCTGCAGAATTCGATATACCACCATTTGAGCAGTGCTTGCCATTAATCCAAACTGAAATTTCTTCTAAACTGTAGATATCCTGAGCCGCGAGTTCTGCTGAGTCGGCTTCGGGATCTACGATTGCTTCATCAATACTCGGGCGTAATCGAAACGATTGGATACCCGCGCGAACACCAGCCTCAATCCCTTTCAACGTATCATCCACGTAGATGCACTCATTTGGCAGAAAGCCCATGTTCATGGCCGTGTACATGATTAGATCAGGCTCTGGCTTCCAGCTGTTAGCATCAAAAGCTGAGAACACTTTGCCTTTGAAGTCGTCTAGCATGCCTGTCATCGCCAATGAAGATTCAACCCTAGATTTCGGTGCATTGGAAGCAATACAAAACTCGATGTCTTGTTGTTTGAGGAATTCAATAAGTTCGATAGCGCCATCCATCGGTTTTAAATGACGCTGGAACAGTGCTTGTAATTCATTGCGATATAACGGCTCAAGTGTATCAATCGAGATAGATAGCCCAAGACGTTCTTGTGTATCCATTAAGATGTCAGCTAGCTTCCCGCCTTGGAAATGCGCATAGCAGTCGTTGACGTTTAGCTCCGCTCCAAAGCCAGTGAAAACGTTCACCAAAGCTTGGCAGCACAGCTTTTCACTATCGATAAGTGTTCCGTCACAATCGAAAATCACACATTTAGTCTGTTCTAACCGCATAGGTATCTCACTCAGATTGAATCCAAGTTTTATCCTATAGTGTTCTTTCAATGCGCGAGATGATTGAGGTAACAGTTTGCAGATACAGGCTTATTTCTCTTCGCGAAATATGGAGTTGATCACTTTATCGCTCGGCATAAGCAACAGTTTTTATTAAATTAACCCAGATTCTACGAAACCAAATACTGCGAGCTTTACATAAGCTACTCAATTTCAGGGGAAATATAAATCACTACTTCCTAGCCGGATCGTGGTGAATCGATAAAAAAAATGGCTTATAGGCTACTCAGATAGAGCGACAATTAGCTAACAACCGACTCTTTTAAGACCTTAGCTTCAAGCGAAGGTGAAGACGCATATTCTACAGTTCCAGTATCGGGGTACGAATCTCGGATAGCGACAAACTCGGATAAGTGTTTCAGTAGCAATTTAGTTAGCTGAGGATCAAACTGGTAGCCACACTCTCGCTCAAACAAATCGACCACCATATCTAACGGCCACGGTTCTTTGTAGCAACGTGCACTAAGCAGCGCATCAAACACATCGGCTACGGCAGTGATACGAGCAAACAGGTGTATTTCATCACCCACTTTTCCATTCGGGTATCCAGCACCATCCCAACGCTCGTGATGTTCGTTAGCAATGATTGCCGCGAGGTTGGTAATATCACCCGCTCCGCTCTTTAGTAAGTTATAGCCAGCCGTAGTATGAAGCTTCATCACATCCCACTCTTGGTCGGTTAATTTCCCAGGTTTATCCAAGATTGATTCAGAGACTGAAATCTTACCCACATCGTGCATTGGGCTGATGATCTCAATCATCTCGACCTCGCGATGGCTCAAGCCACGATACTTAGCAAGCAGTGCAGACAACTTGGCTACACGCTTAACATGATTACCAGTTTCGCCAGAGCGGGTTTCAATTGCCTCTCCGAGAACATGAATCATATCCTTTTGGATATTCAAGGTCTGTTTCTGAAGCTTTAAGATTCGTTTGTTCTTATTCGCCAACTCTTTCTTTTGGCGCAGAGTGACAAATTGCATCAAGATGATCAGGCTCAAACCCGCAATCACCATCGACAGCCCCAATAACAACTGGAAGTTTTTGCGAATAAAGGATGAAGGCTCGTTAATGAAAACCGCTTCGTCAGGTAACGCGTTTCCACTAATCCCGTATCTCTTCATTGCAGGGTAATTGAATACAAAACGTTTGTTGTCTCCGGGAGTTAACGGTGTAGTAAAACCAAGTGGAAGGTATTTATCCAACGCATCGACGGCCTGTTCACCCATGCTTTGTGAGTGATTAACGTAACCACCGAGTACATCACCCGAAATATAGAACTGCCATAAAGCAAACACCGGAGCAGCACTCGCTTTTGACAACGTATCCGCAATCTCTTGGTAAGTGTGATAAACCCCTTGCTTTAACTCGGTGTTGTAATGACTGAGCAATACCGCATCGTCCGCAGAGATCCCTTCCAAAAATTGGCTCGTATGCTCCAGCGACAAGTCGCGAATTTCTACGAGATTGATATTTGAAAATTCAGCCATCATTTTGTTCATTTCTTTATGAATCAATTCAGACGTGACACTGTAATCATTTACAAAATAGAGATTCTTTAGATTAGGTCTTAATTTGGAGATCAGCTTAATATTAACGTCTATCTGATCGTTCTCGTAAAGCACAGTTGCTCTGTCAGACACCGCGTACATGTCGGTGCTGAAATCATTGATGCCGGCTGCAACGACAGGTGTGGAGCGATCAATCAAATTAGGCAGAGATTCAAGAAAATTGGCTGCGTTATCGTCCGTCGCAATTACGCCATCAAATTTATAACCTGCATACTTCGCACGTAAGTAGTTCGCGAGAGAGTCGTAATACTCTGGGCTGTGGACACGCTTTGAATCCAAATACTCTATTGAGAGTTTAACTTCGGTTTGAGACTGGCTGAACGCACTGTCTATCCCTTTTTGGAAGTCAGCAGTCCATTGATAAGAAGGTTCGTATGAGTGTAAAACTAGGATGCGTTTAATATCCCAGTCGTTAGCAAAACTGAGTGAAGAATAAGCGCTAACACATAATACAGCGATTGATATCAATAGCTTGTACATACAATACCCTTTAAATAAGACGGGGTATTGTACTTAGATTAACGCTTTGTCAAAGAATCTTTAGTTCTCGATCCATACTTTATCGCAAGAAGCATGATCTTGTGCCCAAAAATCGTGTAACTGCTTAGCAAAGTTGTTGATACTTTGACCATTTTCAGCAACGACATCCGAGATCAATAGGGAACCATCCGCTTCTGTGACGATAGCGCTCGCCACAACTTCACCGTTTTGAGTACCAATATATAATACATGATCGTCAGAAAGCATAATTTGGCTCAAGAACTCAAGCATGTGTGCCCTTTCGATTTCATCTTGGTAAACGCTTGCTTGGTTGAGTGAAAATAGCACGGTCAATTTATGGAAATCGACTTTATGCAGTTCATCAATTTGGGAAGGAGTTTGATCTTGTGCTAGGAGTTGGTATGTCTTGGATGGAAGTTTGCTTTGATAAAGTTCACGGCCGAGGAGGCTCTCTTTTGCGGGGTAAGCAATATCGAGCTGACTAAATAGCCATTGGTTTTTCTTGTGTGCAATTTCAGGTATTTCGTTATTCATTCTTTTAGTACCTACGGTTAGTATCCCCAAATATCGCAGTTATTTGGAAGACATACGGTCGGCTGAGGTGCCGAGCTACAAGCAGAGAGCATACAGAGCATGACCAAGGCCAACAAGTACTTTAAATGCTTCATATTTTTCATTATCCAACAACATCCTTTAAGAACTTAACGAAAAGCTCTACACTCGTATCCAAGCTTTCAATATCCTTATAGTAAATAGAACTATATAAATAAAAAGGACTTCTTATGAAAAAAGCCTTAATAGCAGCAGGTATCGTGACAATGTTAGCTGGCTGTTCGGACAACGAGGTTGGCGACGTCTCACTGGGTTTCTTCACAATGAAGGATATCAAGATGTCTTCATTGGATGACGATAAGATCGCGGGTGTTACCTGTCATATCGCATCAATCGAAGCAAACCTTAGCCTTTCTGATCCAAGTGATAGCTCTATATCTTGTCGTCAAACAGGTGAAATTACACCAGAAATGATTGCTCAAATAGACAAGAGTAAGTCTGGCGAAGTGGTATTCAAGCAATCGAAAAGTATCTTCTTTAAAACAATGAAGGTTCGTCGTATCTACGATGCAGAGAATCAGTCGCTGCTCTACTTGTCTTACACCACCAAAGAAACAGAAGGTAGCTTCAAACACAGCCTTTCAACTGTTCCACTATGGGGTACAGAGGCTTACGTTGATCCAGCGACGTTAGTACAGCCAACCGAGTAGTTTCAAACATATAGTTAGTTGAATCACCTGTACAGACATTGTGCAGGTGATTCAAAATGTAATAAAAATGAAAGAAACAGAAACAAAATGTGATATCATGCGGCAAAATTTTTTCACTGTATTTTTCATATGAAGTTTCCTGGACAGCGTAAATCTAAGCACTACTTTCCAACTCACGCACGTGATCCGTTGGTCAACCAAATTCAACAAACGCCTAAGCTTCACCGCGCAACGATTGTGGGTGTTGGCCAAACGATTGTTGATATCGAAGCCCGTGTTGACAACGAGTTCCTAGAAAAATACGAGCTGAGTAAAGGTCACTCACTGGTATTGGAAGAAAGTAAAGCAGATGCGCTGTATGAAGAGTTAGTTGAGCGCGGTTTGATCACGCATCAATATCCTGGCGATACTATCGGCAACACACTGCACAACTATTCCGTACTTGCGGACAGCAAATCTGTCCTGCTTGGCGTAATGTCTAAGAAGATTGAAGTTGGCTCATTTGGTTATCGTTACCTTTGCCGCACTTCTTCTCGTATGAATCTAAACCACCTTCAAACTGTTGATGGTCCAATTGGTCGTTGTTACACGCTGATTTCTGAAGATGGCGAACGTACGTTTGCAATCAACGAAGGCCACATGAACCAACTTCTTCCAGAAAGCATTCCTGAAAAAGTCTTCGAGAAAGCTTCTGCATTGGTTGTGTCGTCATACCTAATGCGTGGCAAACCTGAAGATCCGATGCCAAAAGCGGTACAAAAAGCGATTGAATACGCGAAAGCGCACAATGTGCCTGTTGTACTAACACTTGGTACTAAGTATGTGATCGAAGGCAACGCTGAATGGTGGCAAGAATACCTGAAAGAAAACGTAACCATCGTCGCGATGAACGAAGATGAAGGTGAAGCGCTAACGGGTGAAAAAGATCCTCTATTGGCTGCTAACAAGGCACTTGAGTGGGTTGACCTAGTTCTATGTACTGCAGGTCCTATTGGTCTATACATGGCAGGTTACACTGACGAACCAGCGAAACGCGAAACCACACTGCCATTGTTACCGGGTAACATCCCTGAGTTCAATAAATACGAATTCAGCCGTGCGATGCGTAAGCAAGACTGTAAAGACCCAGTAAAAGTGTACTCTCACATTGGCCCTTACCTAGGTGGCCCACTTGAGATTAAGAATACCAATGGCGCTGGCGATGGTGCACTTTCAGCACTACTTCACGACATGGCAGCAAATAGCTACCACCACGTGAATGTACCAAACTCAGAGAAACACGAGCACACTTGTCTAACTTACTCTTCACTGTCTCAAATTTGTAAGTACGCAAACCGTGTAAGCTACGAAGTGTTGACTCAGCACTCTCCTCGCCTTTCTCGTGCACTGCCTGAACGCGAAGATAGCTTAGAAGAAACATACTGGGATCGTTAATCGGCCATATTAGGTAGTTACCTCTTAGAGGTTAACGCCAAGTGAGATTACCCATTCCTTGAAGGGCTGCTATATGCAGCCCTTTTTGTATTCAACGCCAATATAATTGCAACTGAAGGTAATCAGAACGAATATTTTGCTCGTTTAAGATTTGATCTCGCGCAATGACTCTTTAGATCTGTTATCTTCCAGCACATAATTCGTGTGGTTTGCCTTTACTTGGCAAATTTATACAGTACTATCGCCACGCAAACGTTTACGTACCGCCTTTCGGTTCTGATATAAGGATCAAATATGCTGTCTGATATTGATATTTGTCGCTCTACTCCCCTTAAAAACATCAGTGAGGTTGCCAAGCAAGCTGGCCTGCACCACAACGAACATCAGCCATTAGGGCAATTCAAATCTAAAGTGTCTCTCACGTCACTTGAACGTCTCGCCAACCAACAAGATGGTAAATTAGTCGTAGTCACGGCGATCACACCGACACCTCTTGGTGAAGGCAAAACCGTCACTACTATCGGATTAGCACAAGGCCTCGCAGAGATTAACCAATCTGCAATGGCCTGCATTCGCCAGCCTTCAATGGGTCCGGTATTTGGTGTAAAAGGTGGCGCTGCGGGTGGTGGTTACTCTCAAGTTGCCCCTATGGAACAATTAAACCTGCACCTGACGGGCGATATTCATGCTGTTACGGCCGCTCACAACCTCGCCTCTGCCGCCATTGATGCACGTTTGTATCATGAACAACGGGAAGGCTTAGAGGCGTTTGAAGCGCGTTCTGACTTAAAAGCCTTGGATATTGACCTAAGCAGAATCGTTTGGCGACGTGTACTTGACCACAATGATCGCGCACTACGCATGATCACGGTTGGCAAGAACGAAGCAGACAAAACAATTAACGGCTTTGAGCGAGAAGATGGATTTGATATCTCAGCTGCTTCAGAGCTAATGGCCATTCTTGCTCTAGCCAATGACCTTCAAGATTTGAGAAAGCGCATCGGACGAGTGGTACTTGCCTACAACAAACAAGGCTTGCCGTTGACCGCAGATGACTTCAACGTTGCAGGCGCAATGACCGTAACCATGAAGGATTCTATTGAACCAACATTGATGCAAACCCTTGAAGGCGTTCCTACCCTAATTCACGCCGGGCCTTTCGCGAACATCGCACATGGTAACTCTTCAATTATTGCCGATAAGATAGCGTTAAAACTGAGTGACTTTGTCGTGACCGAAGGTGGTTTCGGCTCAGATATGGGCTTTGAAAAAGCGTGCAACATAAAAGCAAAAGCGTCGAACAAAAAGCCCGATTGCGCTGTGGTTGTTGCAACATTACGTGGATTAAAGGCCAACTCTGGTTTATACGATTTGAGACCCGGCACTCCATTACCAGATTCAATTTTTAATGATGACCAAGACGCGCTAATTGCAGGCTTTGAGAACCTAAAATGGCACATCAACAACGTTAAGCAATACCAAGTGCCTACAGTTGTTGCGATTAACCGATTCCCACAAGACTCAGCTCAAGAGCTCGATGCTTTGAAACAGATGATCACCGACTTCGACTCAAGCGTTAACGTTGAAGTAAGCGAAGCATTTGGTCAAGGTGGCGAAGGCGCGACTCAACTGGCTCACGCTGTAGTCAAAGCTTGCCAAAAACAGAGTGAATTTAAGCCTTTGTATCACTCAGAGCAAAGCCTAGAAGAAAAGCTGATGGCAGTTGCTGAAGTTGGTTATGGCGCGGCAAGTATTTCGCTATCTCCACTGGCTAAAAAACAACTGGCTGAATTCAAACTGCATGGCTATAGCGACCTATCAGTTTGTTTGGCAAAAACACCACTATCGATCTCGACAGAAGCACACGTAAAAGGTGCACCAACCCAATTTGACGTGCCTGTTAGAGAACTAAAATTGTGTGCTGGTGCTGGCTTTATTTACGCGTTGTGCGGCAATGTAATGACCATGCCAGGCTTGCCTGACAAACCGGCGTTCATGTCGTTAGATATTGATAGTAATGGAAATATCGTCGGCCTAAGCTAGCTGCCCTTAGTTAGATAATCGGCAATTAATCGCGATTAATTTAGCTTAGGTTTCGGAGCAGTGTTCTATATTGAGCAATCATTTACTAACGAAGTGATTGCTCAACAATCAAGCTTAAGTGCAAAAAGTTGCACTTAAATCGTAGTTATATGCGAATCTTGTCTTAACTTCTGGGTCAAGATCACATTAAAAACCCTATAAAATATATAGTATTGCGCTGATTCTTTGAGGACAGTGATGAATACAAGTATAAAAAAACTAGTCAGCCAATTTCTATGTACCATCTTTGCCCTAGGACTAGTCCCTGCCCTCTACATTAACTCTGAATTTGACAGGGTTGAAGCTCAGCACACGCTAAATATCCAACAGTCCAGCCAGAACCAGATCGAATACAGCTTTCATGAACTCGCTGTTATTGTTGAGCAAATCTCTAACTCTGTTCCGTCAATCGCCGACTCTCAAACACTACTCCGAGCGATTCGAGAACCTTCTATTATCCATAAAGAAACCCTGCAAGATCTTTGGGTGATGTTAGCTCGTGGCCAAAAATACTATTCCCAGCTTCGTTATCTCGATCTAGCCGGCAACGAAGTGTTCCGCGTTAACTACAAAGACGGTCGAGCCACTGTCGTCCCCGAGAACGAACTGCAGAACAAGTCTTCGCGTGATTACTATGAGGTACTACAGCAATTAAAGATTGGTGAGATTAGCTCTCGCGGTATTGATCTTGAAGTCGAAAACGGAGAGATCGTTCGCCCTTTGATTCCAGCACTACGCATTATGACGCCAGTCGCTGAAAACAACCGCATTATTGGTTACTTCATCGCAAACCTGAACATGCTTGAGATTTATAAGCGCCTTCACTATCAAATTGGTGCATCTTCTGCTGTTCCTATTATTCTCAACAAAACCGGACACATAATCATGGGGCCGGATCCTACGGAATCTTTCGGACATGTAATTGAATCACGTTCAGAGCAGACTTACGCAAAGTTATACCCTGAGCTTTGGACTGCGATTCAAGACAAGACATCTTCGAGCTATTTCGATGGTGAGAACTGGTATTTTCATTCCGACATCAGCCCTAAAATCAAACAGTTTGAAGGCCCTATTTACATGGTTCTTCACATTGAAAATCAGCAGTTCAGCAGTCAATACCGAGAAGAAAAACAAGCGATCGTCGTTCAGATCATCACCTTGTCTTTCTTGATTTCGATGATCTCCGCTGGCTTCGTATTGTGGAACAGCAACCACAAGAAGAACAGTATCGAGAGCCAACTTGCTAAGGCCGCAATGAATGGCATGTCTGCCTTGGTGATTACCGACAGAAACAACCGAATCATCAAAGTAAACCAAGAGTTCACCCGTGTGAGTGGCTACGAGTTAGAAGACGTAAAAGGCCGCCAACCGTCCATGTTTGCCTCTGGTCGCTACAACGAAGAGTTCTACATCAAGATGTGGAGCATCATCAAAGAGAAAGGCATGTGGGAAGGCGAAGTGGTTAATCGTCGTAAAGACGGGTCTTTGATCACGGAAATATTGCGAATCCAAACCATTAAAGACTCGAAAGACGTGATTCAGTTTTATGTCGCTTCATTTGTGGATATAAGTAAACACAAAGAGCTAGAAAACAAACTGAGAAACCTGAGTGAAAAAGATGCCTTAGCTGGGTGTTGGAACCGCCGTAAATTCGATCTTGAGCTGCGAGATGAGTGCTCTCGTGTTAATCGTTACCCTACTCGCGAACAGTCTTGTTTAGCGATTTTGGACATAGACCACTTCAAACGCATCAACGACAGATTTGGTCACGATTATGGAGATCGCGTCATTCAAACCGTTGCTCAAGTATTACAACGAGAGTGCCGAGAAACTGATTTTGTGGCTCGTATTGGTGGCGAAGAGTTTGGCGTTATTCTGCCTCATACCACAACAGAAGAAGCTGAGTATGTACTTAACAGATTGAGAATCGCAGTCAGTATTGAGCTCGATAACGTGGTGACGGTCAGTGGTGGAATTACCAACCTGACCAACGACCCTGCTCTTAGCTACAAGTGCGCCGATTTAGCACTTTATGAAGCCAAAGCAGCAGGTCGAAACAGTGTGTGCCTGTTCCTAGACAGCGAAATGAGCGAAATCGCCTAACAGAAAATCAGTATTGTTCCGCTAGGCTATTAGTTTGGCGGTTTAACAACCCAATCCTTGCAATCAGCTTGGTGCAGGATAGAACTCTAGTTTGTTCCCCTCTACCACTAGAATACAATCCATGTTCGCAGCATGAGCAGCCTGCTTACCTAGGTTCGTATCTTCAAACACAACACACTGCTTTGGCTGCAAACCCATACCAAAACACGCATCTAAGAAAGTATCCGGATTTGGTTTGTGATTCTTAACGTCTGTTGCTGTCACGAGAATATCGAGCTTACTCAAGATCTCTGTCTTATCCAGTAACTGTTCGGCACTTTTACGTTGACTGCCCGTTCCGACTGCAATCTTCTTGTTACCCAGATGCTCTAACAACAGAGAGTGAGTACAAGGGATAACGTCTCCTTTGTCTTCGATAGCCGCAAACGACGCCATTTTAAACGTAGAAACCGCTTGTGGGTCGAGCGATAAACCGTATTTGCTGTTCACCTCACCGGCTATCTTATAACTCGGCATGCCACCTAAGCTATGCAGCCAAGACGCTTCAAAATGAAAGCCAAACTCTTCAGCCGTTCGCTCCCACGCCTTTACATGTGCAGGCATTGTATCGATCAACGTACCGTCCATATCAAAGATTAATCCTTCATATGCCGTTAAATCTATTTTCATCACTACTACCACTCTTAAATAAAGTTACTGATACCATAACCAATATTCAGTATCATGGCGCCATATTACCGTTCAAAATGGATGTTTATGTTACAAATATCTAACTCTGTTTCGATTCAAGACTGGGAACTCCAGTTAACAGCGATCAGAGCACAAGGAGCCGGCGGTCAGAACGTCAATAAAGTATCGAGCGCGATACATTTACGTTTTGATATCAAGCACTCTACCCTACCTGACTTCTATAAAGAAAAGCTCCTCGCACACAAAGATAGCCGCATCACCAAAGACGGTGTGATTATCATTAAAGCGCAACAGTATAGAACTCAGGAACAAAACCGAGATGATGCTTTAGTGCGCTTGAAAGAATTGATCTTGGAAGCGACAAAGGTTCAAAAAGTAAGACGAGCAACTAAGCCGACGCGTGGCTCTCAGAAAAGACGTTTAGAAAGCAAAAAACAAAGAAGCACCACCAAACAGCTGCGTGGAAGAGTGAGCTGATGGCTTCATGCCCTCAGAGAACACATTACCCTAGAAGTATCTGTCAATTTGACTAACGAATCGATCTATTACGCTGTTTATTTGAAAGAAAGACTACTGCTTCTTTTTGACCGACAAAATCAGCTTGATCAACAACAGGCGCTCTTCGCTGGTCAGCAGACGACTGACCGCAGCTACATCTTCCGCTGTTACTTGTGATGCGCCAACAATATCAAGCACCACATCCAAATCCGTCACTTTTAAGGTTCTAGTGATTGAACGATACTGAGACATCTTGATGTCCGCCTCTCCGCGTTCAATCCTTTGATAGGTTTTTAAGCTCATTTCTGCACTCGAGGCTAACTTTTCTTGAGACAAGTTGGCTTGTTTCCTACGCTCAATCAGCGCCAATATTATGGGTTCTTGTGACATAAGCTCATCCTCAAAAGACAGTTATGTCCTAAATTCAGCAAGAAGCAGACCATATTGACTTGTGATGGTTTACATAAGCCATCAAAGGCATATTATTCGCTTGATAAAACCGTTACGTTTCATAAACCTTCACACTGATATCAGTTGTGAACGTACAGGCTAGGTAACTTGAGTATTCAAGTGTTGGGAAATAATAAAAATTGCATATTGCGAATAAGAAAGACGTCAAATTGGAAATTGCGAATCGCTATACATTGGCATTTCCTTGCATTAGTCACGCATTAGAATCAGACAATCCCCGCCCAGAAATTATTGCAATACAACATAAGCTACTCACGTACAAAGAGGTGTTGCTGCACGGGAACATGTTGGAAGGTAAGGAATTAAAGCAAGCTTTTTCTGCATTGAACGAAAATGAAAAAGGTGTGGCTCAAGGTGGGATTAAAAGCATCAATGCTGCGATAAAAGAGATGGATGAGATTCTAGAAAGATACAGCCGTAAAGCGGTTATCGAGCTGAGTAACTAGTTCTACAAGCAACTAACCAACTGCACACCTGCAAAAGTAAAAAATAAAAAGTCGACGCTATCTTTAAATAAAGCGTCGACTTGTTCAAAACATTGAAGATCTAACGTTTAACTGCTTTTCTAACACCAGCAATCAACATCAGCATCCCTAGCAAACCAAATGAAATACCTCCGCCACTGCTACCAGAGCCAGTTGACGCACTTGTCCCAGCAACAGCAACTCGTTTTGCCTCTGTCGCGGTAAACTGGACAGTTTCCGTGCTATCATTTACCCCTTTAGTTACATCCGTAATCCAATCTTTATAATCATATACCTCTGTAAATACAGATGTTACGCCGATGTCATCACCGCAAGTAGTCGGCCCAAAACTCGTTATACCGACCTGTTCATATGTAGAGCCATTTTTCCAAAACACCGGACCACCAGAATCGCCTTGGCATGTACCCCCGTATAAGCCATTATTCGGTCCGTTACCGTTGAAACAAATTTGTTTATCAGTGACTAACGGACCGAAAACAGCTTTACAATTAAGAGTATCAACATATGTCAGGTCAACTTGTTGTAGCAATGTCGTACCATCAACATCAGTCTCGATGTCACCATGGCCAACTGCAACGAAATCATTCGCAGCATTAAGGTATGTATCAAATTGAGGGATAACAGTTTCAGCTGAGGATTGAAGGTTAAGAGAAGCTTCTAACTTTAAAATCGCAATATCATTTCTTAATAGTTGATTGATACTGTTTGAATAATCCGTTCGATAATACACCTCAGATACTCGTACTTTCTGGATGCTACCGTTAGGGAATAGAGAAGTATCTTCCAATTGAGGAACAACTACCGTGAAAAGTTGAGCATTCTCATCACCATAAATACAGTGTGCAGCAGTCAGTACATGATAGCTATCTAAAATTGTCGCACCACAGTAAGGGCCTGTTGAGTAAACACCGTCATAATCAATACGATCAATGAACAAGCTTGCCATCGAAGGAAATTCCGTGACTGAAGCGTCGCTACCATTCACAATATAGGGTGTTACACCCAAATCAGGAGTACTTTCGTCCGTGTTTTCCGTTGCCATAACACTTGATGTGTAAATTAATGGCGCTAAAAGCCCTAAAACGGCTTTACGAACCGGACTCATTGTATGGTTTACGTTCATAGTTAACTCCTTGTAACCCCTACTACTTATTTACAAAAATGATGAATCGTCACCATAACACGTCACAATCGTGATTATAGTAAGTATTTGTAACGATATCGCCACATATCTCATTTTATAAACGAATTTTAAGTAACCGTTGTTAGTGGGTAACGTTAAAAGCAATACGTTACCAAAGACATACGCTACCAAAATCAAAAAAGCCTACCGTTAGGCTTCCCAATAAAGAGAAGCAAACAATAGGCTTTCATTTAGCTTAGTGGTTTCTCTTAAAAGAGATTAGCCACGATAGTAACGCTGAGGTACGAATGGCATTTTTTCTACTGTCATTGGTAGCTTCTTGCCACGAACTTCAGCGAATACTTCAGTGCCAATAACCGCTAGGTCAGTACGAACGTAAGCCATAGAAACAGGCTTGCCCGCGTTAGGACCCGCAGTACCACTTGTTACAACGCCAATCTTGTTGTCTTCAGCATCGAACAGCTCAGCGCCTTCACGTACTGGTGCTTTAGTCTGACCAACAAGACCAACACGCTTGCGTTGAACGTCTTTAGTCGCGATTTGCTCAAGGATGATATCAGCGCCAGGGAAACCGCCTGCACGTTCACCGTCAGTACGACGCACTTTTTGGATACCCCATAAAAGGCTAGCTTCTACCGGCGTTGTTGTTGTATCTAGATCGTGACCGTACAGACATAGACCACACTCAAGACGAAGTGAGTCACGAGCACCAAGGCCAATCCACTCTACTTCTGCTTCTGATGTTAGTTTACGAGCAAGTGCTTCAGCGTGATCGTTCGGTACTGAGATTTCGTAGCCATCTTCACCGGTATAACCACTGCGGCTTACGATGCACTCTACGCCGTCGATATCGACTTTTTGAACATCCATGAACAGCATGTCTGCAACGCTTGGTTGGAAACGAGCCAGAACTTCAGACGCTTTCGGACCTTGAAGTGCTAATAGAGCGCGGTCATCAATCACTTCCATTTTTACGTCTGCAGGAAGGTGAGCCGTTAGGTGGTCGATATCTTGTGTTTTACACGCCGCGTTCACAACAACAAATAGGTGATCGCCAAGGTTAGCAACCATAAGATCATCCATGATGCCGCCCTGTTCATTAGTAAAGAAGGCGTAGCGCTGCTTACCAGAAGGCAGGTCGATAATATCTACTGGAACCAGAGATTCTAAAACAGCGGCTGCATTTTCACCGTGTAGACGCAGTTGCCCCATGTGAGAAACATCAAAAAGACCAGCAGCGTCACGAGTGTGTAAGTGCTCTTTCTTTACACCTAGTGGATACTGAACTGGCATGTCGTAGCCAGCAAAAGGAACCATTTTTGCGCCGACTTCAACGTGAAGTGCATGCAGAGGTGTTTTTAGTAGGTCTTGATTAGCGTGTTCTTGAGTCATTTTATTCTCCATGAAGCGTTGCAGGCTTTCCAAATCGAATCTGCCGCTTATATCTCTATTTAGAGTCGCCTCTAACGATATGGGTTAACGTTAGAAACAGTAGATAGTAAAAAGTGATGTCTTCTATATAGGCTTTTATTACTAGCGATATAAAAAGAGGCTTCTGTATAAAAGCTATACGACTCACTTTCTAAGAATTCACTTCAGTAAACTTCAATCAACATGAGTAAACCGTGTTCACTATAGTAAACAAGCCTGAGTCAGTTTTACACCCTTAACAAGATTAAAACAGCTCAAAATGTGATATTTAACAATTTAAAAACAACTTTCAGTCGCATACAAAAACGCGATATTGATGCTTTTCACACCAACATCGCGTCTTTTGGCAAACGTTAGAAACAAAAGCAAACGTTTGCATTCACTATAATAAATTCTAACTTTGTTAACTTATTTTGCAGTCACCCACAAAATCAGTGCATCTTCTGTACTAGTAGAAATCAACATATGCCCCATGTTGGCGTCGTAATACATGCTGTCACCTTCGCTCATGGGTACCGGCTCATAGAATTCTGAGTAGAACATCACATCACCAGAGATCACCATCAAGAACTCCTCACCATCGTGGCGAACCCAATCGTTATACTCTTCAAAGGTGCGTGCTCTCACTCGGCTCTTGAACGGCATCATCTTCTTATTCGAAAGTTCTGTCGCGAGCAGTTCATGCTCGTAAGTCGGAGTTGGGTGAGGTTTGCCCTGACCTGCTTTAGTTAAGTCACGACGTCCTGTGGCAACCTTTTTTCTTGGTGGCTCAAAGAGTTGCGGCATATCAATTTGCAAACCCATAGCCAATTTCTGCATCGCTTGGAACGTCGGTGAGATTTGTTCGTTCTCGATTTTACTCAGCGTAGAGCGCGCCAAACCAGTACGTTGGCTCGCCTCTTCTAACGTAATGCCCAGCTTGCTGCGGATATCTTTAATACGCTGGCCGAGCCTAAGTGGTTCGATATTCTGATCTAACGTCTCTTTCGCCAACGTTAAAGATGGGTACTCATCATAAATGTCTTCTGACATAGGTCCCTCATTCATTTCTTACTTCCTGTCTATTGATTTCATTGTTGCATGAAGCGCTTTGTTGATTAAAGAGCACACAGGGAAATAAAGCGTGCTCCCTGTAGCAAAACGAGAAAATCTGTTTCCTATTGGAAATTTTTGTTGAAAATTGATTTTATCGGAGCTATGTTATCGACTTGTTAGATGAAGAGATGCTACTTCAGCTTGCAGCAAGTGATAGATTTAACATTTGTAAGAGCTGTTTTTTACCCGAAATTTTTGGGAACCAATTCGTGCTGCATTGACCCTACAACGATCGCTTTGACGCTATGGTCGTATAAATAAGAAGCAACGCACTATTTATACACCTATATAACGCAAACGATACCGATGCAGAAATCAACGTAAGACCTAATGGACTATAAAAACAATCACCATTAGCTTAATGAAAGGTCTCGACAATGAACGCTTATCAAAACCATAGCTTAGACAGTTTTTTCTCTACGAACCTATCTGCGACTGACGACGCAGTATTTGCTGGAATCCAAGCAGAGAACACTCGTCAAAACGAACAAATCGAACTTATTGCTTCTGAGAACATCGTTTCTAAAGCAGTAATGCAAGCTCAAGGCACTTGCCTTACCAACAAATACGCAGAAGGCTACCCAGGTCGTCGTTACTACGGTGGTTGTGAGCACGTAGATACAGTAGAAGCTATTGCGATTGAACGTGCTAAACAGCTATTCAAGTGTGAATACGCGAACGTACAACCTCACTCAGGTGCTCAAGCGAACGGCGCAGTTAAACTTGCCCTACTTCAACCTGGCGACACTATCCTAGGTATGTCTCTTGACGCTGGTGGTCACCTTACGCACGGTGCACGCCCTGCGCTTTCAGGCAAATGGTTCAACGCAGTTCAAT
The DNA here is from genome assembly GCF_041465805.1 of Vibrio sp. 10N.239.311.G01. NCBI lineage: Bacteria > Pseudomonadati > Pseudomonadota > Gammaproteobacteria > Vibrionales > Vibrionaceae > Vibrio > Vibrio sp. 10N.239.311.G01. The sequence continues at coordinate 77,484 of NZ_JBFSRM010000018.1, read as the reverse complement.
ACGGCGTAGACCGCGACACTCTTGAAATCGATTACGAAGCGGTACGCGCTCTCGCTATCGAATGCCAACCTAAAATGATTATTGCAGGTGGTAGTGCTATCCCACGCGTTATCGACTTCGCTAAATTCCGCGAAATCGCTGACGAAGTTGGCGCTATCCTTATGGTAGATATGGCACACATCGCGGGTCTTATCGCGACAGGTGCTCACCCTAGCCCACTACCACACGCACACGTTGTTACAACAACAACGCACAAAACACTTCGTGGCCCACGCGGTGGCATGATTCTGACTAACCACGAAGACATCAACAAAAAGATCAACTCTGCCGTGTTCCCTGGCCTTCAAGGTGGCCCACTAATGCACGTTATCGCGGCTAAAGCAGTGGCGTTTGGCGAAGCACTTGGCCCAGAATTTAATACTTATATTGATTCAGTGATCGACAACGCAAAAGTTCTTGCTGAAGTGTTGCAAACTCGCGGTTGTGACATTGTGACTGGCGGAACAGACACGCACCTAATGCTGGTTGACCTTCGCCCTAAGGGCTTGAAAGGTAACGTAACTGAAGAAGCATTAGAGCGTGCAGGGATCACATGTAACAAAAATGGCATACCATTCGATACAGAGAAGCCTATGATTACTTCTGGCATTCGTTTAGGTACGCCTGCTGGAACCAGTCGTGGTTTTGGCACTGAAGAATTCAAATTTATCGGTGAATGGATCGGCGATGTTCTTGACGGCTTAGTTGAAAGCCCTGAAGGCAACGCTGAAGTTGAGCAACGTGTTCGCAAGCAAGTTAAAGAGCTTTGCAAGCGCTTCCCTCTTTACCGTTAGACCGTTTTTAAGATTTAAATTAAAACCTCATAAATTTTTGGAGAATAAGCAATGGACAATACACTAAAGTTTGCAGACAGCCACGAGTGGGTAAAAGACAACGGTGACGGTACTGTAACTATCGGTATTTCTGAGCACGCTCAAGAGATGCTAGGTGACGTTGTGTTTGTTGACCTGCCTGACACTGGAGACGAAATCGAAGCTGGCGAAAGCTTCTCTCTAGTTGAATCAGTGAAAGCAGCTTCTGATATCTACGCACCAATCTCTGGCGAAATCGTAGAAATCAACGAAGAATTAGAAGATAGCCCTGAGTTAATTAACGAAGAATCTTATGAAGGTGGTTGGATTGTTAAAGTGAAGATGTCTGATGCGTCTGAACTAAACAACCTTAAAGATGCGGAAGAATACCTAAGCTCTATCGAAGAAGACTAATAGGTAACCTCATTACGATAAAGCTGCTCTTTTGAGCAGCTTAATTTTAGGGGCTAGCTCACGGCTCCAGAGAGAAAGTAGAACATATCATGACTGAATTACTTCAAAGCCAATTACTGAAAGACCTGGGTACTCAAAACGAGTTTGTTGCTCGTCATAACGGCCCTAATAAAGCAGACCAGCAAAAAATGCTTGAAGCGATCAACGCGACTAGCCTAGACGCACTGATCGACGAAACGGTTCCTGCACAAATCCGTCTTGAAAAACCAATGACACTCGCTGCTCCATTGAGCGAAATGGACATGCTGACCTCTCTTAAAGAGATCGCTAACCTAAACCAAGTGAAACGTACTTTCATTGGCCAAGGCTACTACAACACATTCACTCCAAACGTTATTCTACGTAACGTTTTAGAGAACCCAGGCTGGTACACAGCTTACACACCATACCAACCAGAGATTTCTCAAGGTCGTCTTGAAGCTCTACTGAATTACCAACAAATGGTAATGGACTTAACTGGTATGGAAATCGCGAACGCGTCTCTTCTTGATGAAGCGACAGCGGCTGGCGAAGCTATGACACTGTGTAAGCGTGCAGGCAAAAGCAAGAGCAAAGTATTCTTCGTTGCTGACGATGTTCACCCTCAAACACTAGAAGTTGTTAAAACTCGTGCTGAGTACATCGGTTTTGAAGTAATGGTTGGTGCTCTTGAAACACTTCCAGAGCAAGACGTATTTGGTGCATTAGTTCAATACCCTGGTACAACGGGCGAAGTTCGTGACCTAACAGACATCATTGCGAAAGCTCAAGCAAACAAAACTCTAGTAACCGTTGCTACTGACCTACTCGCATCTGCTCTACTTAAGCCTGCTGGCGAAATGGGCGCAGACGTAGTAATCGGCAGCGCACAACGTTTCGGCGTTCCTATGGGGTACGGCGGTCCACACGCTGCATTCATGGGTACTCGTGAAAAGCATAAGCGTACAATGCCAGGTCGTGTAATCGGTGTTTCTATCGATACTCACGGTAACCAAGCGCTACGTATGGCAATGCAAACTCGTGAGCAACACATCCGCCGCGAGAAAGCGACATCGAACATCTGTACAGCTCAAGCACTTCTAGCAAACATGGCGTCTTTCTACGCGGTTTACCACGGTGCAGAAGGCCTACGTACTATCGCTCGTCGTACACACCACATGACAGCTATCCTAGCGGCTGGCCTGACTAAAGCGGGTTACGAGCTAACAAACAACAGCTTCTTCGATACCATCACAATCAACTCTGAAGAGAAGACAGATGCACTGTACGCAAAAGCACAAGCAGCAGACATCAACTTGCGCCTTCTTAAAGGTAAGATCGGTATCAGCTTAGATGAAACAACCACAGTCGACGACGTGAATGCCCTATTCGCTATCTTCGACGTAAAAGAAGACGTTCAAGCGCTATCTTCTGACATTGCATCAAATGAGTTTGCGGCAATTCCAGAAAACTGTCGTCGTGAATCAGAGTTCCTAACTCACCCAGTGTTCAACACGCACCACAGCGAAACGCAAATGATGCGTTACCTAAAACAGCTTGAGAACAAAGACTTCTCACTAACGCACGGCATGATCCCACTGGGCAGCTGTACGATGAAGCTGAACGCTGCTGCTGAGATGATTCCAGTAACATGGCCTGAGTTTGGTTCAATTCACCCATTCGCACCTCTAGAGCAAGCGGCGGGTTACACAGCACTAGCAAAAGATCTTAAAGAGAAGCTATGTGAAATCACCGGTTACGACGATTTCTCACTACAGCCTAACTCTGGAGCATCTGGCGAATACGCAGGTCTAATCGCGATTCAACGCTACCACGCAAGCCGCGGTGAAGGTCACCGTAACGTTTGTCTGATTCCAAGCTCGGCGCACGGTACTAACCCTGCAACAGCATCAATGGTTTCAATGAAGGTAGTGGTTGTTAAGTGTGATGAAGATGGCAACATCGACATGACAGACCTAGCAGCGAAAATCGAGAAGCACAAAGAAAACCTATCAAGCATCATGATCACTTACCCTTCTACGCACGGCGTATACGAAGAGCAAGTGAAAGAAGTGTGTGAACAAGTACACGCAGCGGGCGGTCAAGTTTACCTAGACGGCGCGAACATGAACGCTCAAGTAGGTCTAACTTCACCTGGCTTCATCGGTTCAGACGTATCTCACTTGAACCTACACAAAACATTCTGTATCCCACACGGTGGTGGCGGTCCGGGTATGGGTCCTATCGGCGTTAAATCGCACCTAGCACCTTTCCTACCTGGTCACATCGAAAATGGTGTACAAGGTTCTGACTACGCAGTATCAGCAGCAGATTTGGGTAGTGCTTCAATCCTACCTATCTCTTGGGCTTACATCGCAATGATGGGCGAACCTGGCCTAACAGACGCAACGAAAGTAGCGATTCTGAACGCGAACTACGTGATGGAAAAACTACGTCCTCACTACCCTGTTCTTTACCGTGGCACTAACGGCCGCGTAGCGCACGAATGTATTATCGATATTCGTCCACTAAAAGAAGAAACAGGCATCAGCGAAGAAGATATTGCTAAGCGTCTAATGGACTTCGGTTTCCACGCGCCTACGATGTCTTTCCCAGTAGCTGGCACGCTAATGGTAGAGCCAACTGAATCAGAAGATTTAGAAGAGCTAGACCGTTTCTGTGAAGCGATGATCGCAATCCGTCACGAAATGGCAGCAGTGAAAAACGGTGAATGGCCACTAGACAACAACCCTCTAGTGAACGCACCGCATACACAAGTTGACCTTTCAGGCGCAGAATGGGATCGCCCTTACTCTCGTGAACTGGCTTGCTTCCCATCGAAAGCAACCAAGAACTCGAAGTACTGGCCTACTGTTAACCGTGTAGACAACGTATACGGCGACCGTAACCTAATCTGTTCTTGCCCAAGCATCGATAACTACGAAGACTAATTTTGTAGATGATCACAGATAACTAAGTTGAAAACTGTGATAACCGAGTTGGAAATCGATAACTAAGTTGGAAACTAACTCGAATAAAAAAGGCGAACCGTTTGGTTCGCCTTTTGCACATCACTATAACCTAGAAATCACCGTCATCTAATAACTAGCAGGTAGAACCACGCTACATCATTTCAATTTCATCTTTAGTAAACCAACCAGACTCTAAACTCTTCCTCTTTACAGCCTCGGGATCTTTTGTGTATGCAACGACAGCTAAACTCTTTTCTGCCCTACTACATATCACGTAAAACAGCCTTCTAGTTCTTGATAGAACAGAGTCTTTACCTTCTGATTGATTTCGTATATCCGTCTGGGACAACTCTTGAGCACCAAAAAGTTTTTCATAGCGGAACAAAAACCCATTTGCACTACTATCGTCCATGATTGCCATAACACGCTCAAACTCTAACCCTTTAACCCCTTGATGTGTTCCATACCCTAAATCTTCGTTAATATAAAGGGCGTAGTTTTCCAAGTGGCTGATAGGAGCTAAAAGAGCCTGATTCCATGCAATTGACCGTTTACTTAAATTCTCATCTTCCCCATCATTTGTCTCGTCAGATAAACCTACAAGAAGAACATTAAGTTCATCAGGAATATAAAGTAGCTTACATTCTTTTATCAAACGTAAAACCTGTACCAAAGGAGGATTAAGTTCCGAGACTATGACTCTTACTTTCTCAACTGACTTATCTGTATTTTTGAGAGTCAATATTGGATCTAGGCAAAAATCTAGGTTATTGGAGCTAATAACTCCAGAGTGCTTTTTGATGATACTTGCAATGCCAAACTCATCTCGAATTCGAATTGCGTTAACAAGAGGCAACAAGCTATTACATAAAAACCTTAAAGAAGTATTTGTTCCGTTAAGTAAGGAGTCTCTGAGACCGTCAACTGTAGCAAGTGGGAAATAAAATTTATCGAAGTTCCCCCTGATAGCTGCCATTGCATGTTCCAAAGTAAGAGCTTTTATTTGATTTGGTTCAAGCCACAAAGAATCATCTGAGATAACTGACATCTTAGCTCTAATTGAAGCTTCTACATCTCGCTTACGCGCTATATCAGAATCAACAATAAACAACCTAACAACTCCAAGCGACGCTCCAACTTTTGGCTCCTGCTTTTTCTTGTCATCCTCTTCGCGAATGCTATTAATTAACTCTATTACTCGCTGCGGGCAGCGGTAATTTATCGTTTTCGAAGGGGTCTTCCAATCGTCAGGCAATGAGGACTCAAGATCATGTTTCCCTCCTCCATAAATCCTTTGCATGAGATCTCCAAATAACCCAAGAGAAAACTTCGAACAATTCAAACTTTGAGTTTGAATGAAAGCCTCCATAAGCTCTTTTCTTGTGTCCTGACTTTCATCTATTAAAAGTATGGGATACCTATTCGTAAGTATGTTTTGAAGTAACGAGCTCTCATTCAATAGCGTTGCAGTGATCTGTATAACTTCTTCATGAGAAACCGTACCTCTTTCGATCCTATTACTAGTAGGCGAATACGAAAATTTTTTTACTAATCGTAAGTCGTCTAATCTCGTAGCTTTAGACTCTCTTTTTCTAATATTTTGCTGAGCTGTCTTACCATTGATGTCTCTAGCTTTTGAGATTCTCAAGTCAAGATCCTCGATATCAGAACTAAGTTTATTCTTAAGCCATCTTTTGATATCTTCGGTAAACGGCTTAATCATCTCCCAGACAAAGCTATGGATTGTGGATACATGAAACAATGGGTCATAAGACAAGCGCCGTTGAATTTCGTTACACGCAGCATTGGTATATGTTATGACCCCGACCCGTTGGCCATTTTGGATAAGGCGATCTAAGTTCTTCTCTCGTATTTCTTGTAATACATTTACTAGAGACCTAGTTTTACCTGAACCAGCACCAGCAAATAATAGAAAGCTCTTGGGATTATCAAGGTTTAGGTATCCGTAGATTTCCTGATCGATCCCAATTAGGCTGTTAGGCTTACTCATCAATCATTTCCTCCATAATTTCAGAGGCTTTATTTTCTGGTGCCCATGTATATTCTAGACTCATCGTCTCTAGCTCACCCTCTAGCCAAACCAGCCCCTCGCTTATGTACTCTGGGACAAGAAGCTCGTTAGGCTCAACATCAAATAATAGATCTAAAGCCATTTTTGCTTTCTCTCCATCGAGAGCTTTATACATTGCATTGCAACAAGCATTTAGTGTTGTCATTTTTGTAGCTAAATGCATTTTCTTTACCATTCCAGTTGAGTTACTTAGCTTCTTAAATAGCTCGAAGTTCGTCAAAGCCACTGCATCTTCGAACGTGTAAGGAATAACTTCTTTCGTCGTTCTCGCTTTCGGCGTAAGTTTAGTCTGAATACCATATTGGAAAGATACACGAACGTTACTTTTAACTTTTCGCTCAGGCGGTAGGTCAAGCAGGTCGTCCAAAGTCAAATTACTAAAATCAAACCAACTTTTTAGTGTTTCACTACCAGACTCTAAAGAAGCCCCTCTTTTCGGGAGTGCTTTTTTCCCTAGAGAGTCGCACGCATCAGTATCGGTAATGACTAATGTTGGTAAACCTAGTAGTTCAATTAGAGGACGTAATCTTTGTGCATGTGCACCACCAATTTCCAATATTGAAATATAGCTTCGTCTCAAATCCTGATGATGATTGGAAATGAAATGTGGTAGAAGCATCCGTTCTGCTGCCCCCTCGACCAAAATCACCCCATTAGCAAAGAACAAGTCGCAATGAGTTGTCTTTAGATACCTTGAAACAAACTTACTCGTGGACGATACATCAGTTTCATTTTTCTTCTCGGAGGGGAAAACTGTCGCAAGATTAACCACTTCAGCCTGAGGAGTAGGTTGTTCTTTAGAAGCAGGTTTTCTTTTGAAATAACGAAGGGATTCAAAGCCTGCTTCATAAGCAACGTAACTAGAGTGGGTACTAATAACCATTTGGGTCGTCAGGTTAGCTTCAACTGCTCCATACTCTCTGAGTACCTTATAGGCTTTACGAACAAAAACCTGTTGTACTTGAGCATGGAGGTGAGCTTCTGGTTCTTCAACCAAAACTAGATGAATAGGTTCAATCGCCGTATCTTCTTCCGAGCGCTTTTTCCCTATTTTTCCAACCTTCAACCAACGATCTCGGAAAGTAATCAACTGAAAAATTATATGGATCAAGTTTTTATAACCCAATCCATTGTATTGCTCAGGAAGAGAAAATGTATTGTCACCGAAATTCTGTTTTCTAACATCAAAGATTACAGCAGCATCATGCTCTAAAGTATCGATCGGGTTCAACCTGCTCGATAGCCTAATATCAGGATCGGTAAACCCTGGATATCCTAGTTCCTTTATCTCGCCAAGAGTTTTTTCAAAGGCTTTATCCAAACGAGAATCAAACTCGATTTGAGCCTTTTCAACTGCCTCTAACGCATCTAAATCTTCAGCCTCAGGCATATCAGATGGATTTAAATGACGCTTGTAGTACTCGTTTAGTTGAGAAGATAAGCTGCTAGCTGGCTTTCCTAAATCTGAGTGGGGGTCAGAAAAGCCTCTTTGCGCTTCAATCGTATCGACTCGAAAAATACCCTTAAATGGATCAGCATCAAAACATATAGAATCATTTGATAGCGTTTGAGTTTCATCTTTCTTGGAGGGGTCTAGTAAATACGCTTTGATTTCAAATTCAACATGTAACTTTTCTTTAAGGTAGTCTTTAAAGTCTCTAGGCCAAAGTGATAGTTGCTTATCTTTATTTACCTTAACTACAGCATCCCTTTCACGAACATAGTTTTCTCGTAATCTATCTAAGTCTTTGGGCTGATATATCAAGCGAACACCTAAAGGTTCTCCATTCCACTTTAAAGTAGGTATAAGATGAGAAACTCTTTGAACTTCTTTAACATCTGCATCTATCCAAACATCTAACGAAGGACAATAAGGTTGCCATTCTGGCAGCTCTGCTATAGTTGCCCCTTGTTTCATCCAAAATTCAGCAAACTCATTCAAAGCTATCCAATTGCATAATGTAAAGTCGGTTGAGGTTATCTTTTTGCCTTTATCGAGAAAACAAATCAACGCATCTGTCGCTGAAGTCTTTCCGCTATTATTTGCCCCAACTAAAAGCGTCTGCTCCTTCGCAAACTCCACGCGACAGCACTTCAACTTTCGGAAGTTTTGAATGTCTACAAAGCTAATTTTCATGAGTTACTCATCAGATAGTAAATAAGCAATCATTTTAATATCTGGTTAAATGTAAGTTATTGATCTATGTATCATATAAGACCTGAAATTATCTGGCTTCTAGTTTAAATCAACACAATCTCGATAAAACGCACCTTTACAGTCCTGAAACAAACTTGCCTCCTCCTCAGCTGTTAAAACAAAAAGGACAACAAGCTCACTTGCATCGTTATTAACCAGTAAAGACCTTAGCCAAAACGTCTGATCACACTCTAAAGGTGCCAACGCGTCAGCTCTCTCAAAGATGACAAGTGTCTTGCGTCTACATTGTTCCAAAGTAACAACCAGTTCTCGATTCTCTTCTGCTGCGAAAGCAGCTAGGGGGGATTCATAGTCATTAAAGTTCAAGCTAAAGACATCGATGCCTCTAAGCTTCGCTTGGTCTCTACACATATCCAGATAGCCCGCTGGCGTGCGCTCAGTTATTAGTGAGCAGATGGTAAGCTCTAATTCCCATGCCATATTGATAAATCTTTCTGCACTAACCATAACGAGGCTTAACTAACGATCACATATTTCTAAGAGTAGTCGATTTAAAATAGATAGCTAACTCCGAAAATAATGTGCAAATACACTCACAAAAACATTTATTTCGGCGCAAAATTAAAAATAAAATCAAAAAATACGAATAACTCACAAATTATAGATTAAGCCACTGATAAATATAAACATTAAAAACCATGTTAATTATTTAGATGATAATATTAAAGTCATTAGAAAATATGTAATTATTTTGAACAATCTCGATTATCATATTGAACATGAAGGGTTTTCTTTTATACCCCACCTTAGTTTCGATTTATTTAAGTTATAATAAATCCTTTTATAACAACAACTTAAATTAAAAATAAGTTGGACAACCTAGTCATGAACTGCTAATTATATATTAGTCACTAAGGATTAATATTATGAAGATAGTCTCACAACCAAGCATCACAAGACGCGAACTAAATAAATTAAGAAAACACTTAGGTAAAATTAAAAATGGAACCTATGAGCCTTTTATTACAGTTAGAAGATCTAACAGTGTTGGTTTATCGCATATTTTATTCAGCCATAAGACTAATCGTTGTCATCACCTATTTAGTTTGGGCGAGCTCGCGCTATTCCTTCATCTAGAGCATGATCCTGATGTGTTAGACATACAAGAACAGTATCCACTACCGATCAATGAGACACTTTCATGCGCTGAAAAGCTGAACTATCGTCACCCAGGGAAATACAAAGAACGAGATGGCAGAGAAATCCCTGCTGCAACGATGACCACAGATTTTGTTGCCACAATTCACGATGTTACAAGCGGGCAACTTTATATTAAGCCATACAATTACAAGCCAAGTTCAGCTTTGAGTACTGAGTTCGAGTCTCCGCAAAAAGTAAAGCGAACCAAGCAGAAGTTCAGGATAGAGCAAATGTATTGGGGTCGTCACAACCATCACCTAATTCAGGTGACAGAAGAAGATTTAAACCCTAATAAAACATATAACCTTCAATGGCTTAGAGAGACATATCACCACGTCAGGAAGAGTCAAATTGACGGTCATCTATGCCAAGGAATGCTAGAAACCCTCAGCAATTGCTTATTAAGCAACCCTGAATTTACTCTCAAGCAATGTCTAAGTTACTCCGCGTCAATCCACGATGTTTCTGAACTTGCCGCTCTAGAGATCTTTCAACACTTGGTCTATTCAAACCAATTAAATGTAGATCTGAACGAACGCATAGAAGTTTTTCGTCCTGTAATCATGATTTCGAAGCACGATGAGAATTAATCAAAAATTAATCGATGGCAAAAAGGGGCTTGAATATCTCATCGTAGATATGTGCCAAAACCTCGACATGATTGCTGTCACTCAACTCAATATTGAGCGCCCAAAAAGGCCTCATACGCTTTCGCTGAGTGATACGTTGAGTCAAATAGAGCTAGGCAAATGGAAAGTGCTAAAGCATTCCTTTAGCCCTTACCTATACATGTCAGACGAAGAGTTACTGAAAGACATAAAGCGCAGTAAATGGTTACAACGTAGAGACAAGAGCTTCCACATCATTGCCCCGCTAGTCGATAACGACGAACTACGTTACAACTATCTATTTATCGATAGCAGTTCAATCCTAGATCGTTTGATAAAAAAATCGGGGCGCAGTCGTAGTTATGTAGCAAAGATTTTAAATCGTTATTGGTATTACGGTTCTCATATCAATGCTCTACTCCCTCTATGGAGAAACTGTGGAACGAATCAGTCTTTACCTGAATCACCATCATTTGACCAAGCCCCTGAGTTAGGCAAAAGTGGCCCCAAAACCAGGTATGGAACGCCTTATCGTGGAGTAACTCAACAAGATATTAAAAATATTCGACGATTTGCTAAAACCATTCCAAACGGCGGAAAAGTCAGGTTGAGTGACCTTTACGATCAGTTTACACGCAAGTTCATGTATGCACGGGTTAGACCAATGGTTGAGGGAGCACATGAAATAGCTTTACCCGTTCCAAGAGCCAAGCTCATTTCACGAAACACCTTTAACTACCATTTTAAGCAAAACGTTGATCAACTTGAATTGATTCGGAAGTCTGTCGGTACAGTCAACTACCAAAAAGACCATCGAGGCCGATCAGGTCTTGCTCGACAAGGCGTCCGTGGGCCCACGAGCCGTTACGAAATAGATGCAACAGTTGTTGATCAATACATCCGTTACCCCTATGACAAAACCAATCAGTTAGCGACGGGACGCCCTGTGATCTATCTAGTTGTGGATACGTGGTCTGGCATGTTTGTTGGCACTCATGCTTGTTTTCACGGCCCTGATTGGACAGGGGCATCACAAGCCCTTTTCAACGCGTTTACCAACAAAGTCCAGTTTGCTAATCGCTATGGCGTTGAAATTACTGAAAATGAATGGCCGTGTCACCATGTCTGCTCTCAGTTAGTCATGGATCGAGGCTCCGAGTATACAGACCGTAATATTGAAAGCATGCTCAAAGGGGAAATTGGCTTATCAATCGCCAGCTTCGCTCCGTATCATCGCGGGGATTGTAAAGGGACTGTCGAGAAAGCGTTTGATATCTTTCATCAAAATGCTGTTCGATTTGTGCCTGGTCAAGTTATGAAAGTGCCCTGCAAGGAGGAACAACACGCTTCTAGAAAAGCGTCGATGTCCTTCGAAGCGTTCATGGAAAAGCTCATAAGGACAATCATTTATACCAACAATAACCGTCTGAGAAAGAACAACCATAACTTTGAGATGTCTCGAGATGATGTTGGTTTCTCTCCTAGAGACTTATATCTCTATGGGCTAGAAGAAATGATGATCCCGCCAGATCAGATACCTGAGGAGCAACTTCGTTTCGCATTACTACCTGCTGACAAGGCGACTGTGAGAATGGAGGGTGTTTACTTTAAGGGGCTGTATTACAGCTCTAACAAAATCATTCAGAAACAGTGGTTAGACAAAGCTCGTAATTTTGGTCGATACACAGTAGAGGTTCGATACGACCAAAATTCAACGAACTTAATTTGGTGTAAAGACCTTGAATCTAACGAACTAATTACTCTAGAACTCACTGACCGCTCTGAAGCGTATCGTAATCAGATTTGGCAATCGACTCTGCATGAAATCGAATTAACCAAACAAAAACAAAGCCTTCATGAAGAGCATTCATTCGCTAACAAAATTGAGTTCTTAAACAAACTGGATGAAATCGATAAACAAGCAAAAGCTGACGCTAGATTCCTAAAAACATCGTCAGCAAAGTCTATCGAGACTGGCATTAAAAAACGAAAGAATATTGTTTCTTCTATTGAACGCAACAAACAATCTGAACAAATAGCAGCAACGTTAAGTTACGAAGAGATCGATAGTTCGACCGCTAAAAAGAAAACCCAACACTTGGAAACACCTGATTTTTTTGACTTTGATGATGAACAAGATGATAGCTAATTATACACCTCACCCTAACTCTCAGATGGCAAGAAATCCTCTGATTGAAGCGCTTGGAATGCCATTGCTACCTAAACAATTTATACAGGCAACAACATTATCTCCTGACATGTTGATTGATGTGAGTTCACTCCCTACTGAGCATCATGGCTACTACACCAGAACATTCATTGATAACCTATCTGAGTGCTATGTTGTTCAGGATGAAGCCCCTCGCCTTTATGACACAGTATTTCGCATGATTGAGCGAGGCTATATCTACCGCAATCCTTTGGTGTATGGCGATATTAAACAATTGCAATTTGCCAACTCTATTGAAATACCTGAAGGGCAAGAACGCACTCTAAAGCAAACAGCAAATCAGCAGAGCTTTTTGGTTGCGGGTCTATCAGGTCGCGGCAAGTCTGCGATGGTTGAAAGCATCTTGTCAGCCATTCCTCAAATCATTTCTCATCAAGAGTATCAAGGGAAAAGATTCATCTACGAACAGATTGTCTGGCTTAAGGTGGATATCCCAACAGCGAGAGGCCAACGGGCATTGCTATGGAGAATCCTTGAGTCTATTGATAGTGTAACGGGAGAGAATTATTACGAATCACATCAAAAAAGTTCAGTCACGGCGCTAATGATTGCTGTTCGTAAAGCTTTACTCATTCATGGAGTTGGGCTTATTGCTCTAGATGAAGCTCAAAACCTATCAGAGACTCGACAGTACGAGAAAGTCGGTAACAACGAAAATGCCACACTAAAGTTCGTTGAAGAGTTGTTTAACAAGGTTGGTGTACCGCTCCTATTGGTCGGGACATTATCAACACTCAATCTATTTTCCAAAGAGATGACCTCCGCTAGGCGTATTGGAAAAACAGGTTCGCTTATCTTAGAACAATGTGATGTTGAAAGTTCTTTTTGGAAACGCTTCATTAAGCAAATGTGTTCTACACAATTACTTAAGAATCAGACAACTGACATCGATACTCTAACGCGTCATATACACTACCTGTCAGCAGGAATACCTGCCATAGCAAGTAGTTTAATAAAGGCCACGTTGTCTTATCTGACCTATCTAACTCCAAGCAATCAAGATCTGAGCATGGCTGCATTAAACCATGTATTTAAAGAACAGTTTATCCTGGTTTCAGGAGCACTGACGGCTCTAAAACGTGGTCAGTTCCATAAATATGAAGATTGTATTCCTTTGTCTCAACTTCACTCGATTCAAGACGATTTTTCTCCCTACGGCGATTCAAATTTTGGCAGTGACCAACTCAAGAAGCAGCCCACTAAAAGCTCTCGCTCTGCCGTAAACCTATCTGAAAAAGATCAAGAAATGCTTGAGAAGCTCACTCCTGAATCTCTTTTAGCACAGGCTCGCAAGTATGAATAACATCTTAAACTTGCTTCCCCACGAACATCTGAGAAGTTTTCTTCATCGGATTCATATTATGTCTCCATTTGGTACTTTTAGTACTACAGCACGACGTTTAGGGCTCGAAAAATTTAGTTCTTCTCCAGTGACAGTGTTCTCAGATCTCGACTTCTTACTCATGGACACTTTAAATAGTGATAATCGTACTATTTGGAAAAAGCATTTGCACGGTAACGTCATTGAGTCTTTCCTGAACGAACATGAGAAAAGACAGGTTCCGTTGTTCCTGATAGGGAAACAATATGACATTGAATTTATACACTCGCAAACAGTTCACAACCGCACATGGCGTTGCTGCAAAGACTGCATAGAAGAAGATCATGACACGTATGGTGTGGCATATTTCCATCAACCACATCAACTGCAAGGTGTGTTTCACTGTTACAAACACGGTTCAAGACTTATCAACGCCTGCTCGTCATGTGATTACCGCTTGAAGAACATCAGCCGAATGCCAACACCAGCTTTAGCTTGTCCAAAATGTGATTCCAGCATGACATGTCAAGAATTGTATTCTGATGAAACAACGCTGAAGGTTGAACGGCTAATGATTGCATTAAACAATGGAGAACTCGCCCTAGACCTTGAATCCGTGCAACAAAATACGTTGGCACACATGGGATTTACGCTTGAGCAAACTGAAACGTTAGCTTTTAAGAAAGCTTGTGGCGATTGGTACAAAGAGATTTTCATGACTCTAGGGAAAAGCGCTCTAGAGCAGTACTTCTCGAATACGAGGAAAGTAAATGATCACATAATTACTCCTACTATGAGGACTACACGCCTATTTTTATCAACTTCAACAAACAGATTTAGTCCACCACTGATCTACATTCTCATGCTGGTCGCTACAGGACAACTATAGATCTATGTACCTGCACGAAATAGCTGGAGAAGCCTTTTATAGTCTAGTTGCGCGACACCACGCAGCCTCACCAAGACGCTCGCTACGCGAAAAAAACCGAGCTCTCCTTGGGCGTACAGATGTGCGCATTAACCCACAGCTTCCTTGCATGCTCAAACACGTTGCCAAACAGACTTCAATAGACGCGGAAAGGTTGTTGTTTGACGGTACTTGTTTCCCTGTTGTCGGCTCTTGCCTTCAAGATAACAAAAGCAAAGCAAGACTTAGATGGCACATGTTGAGTAATGATGGCAGTCACATCGCTGCTGTATCACGTACCGCTTGTTCTCGGTTACAGTTTAGCAGTGCACTAAAGCTCTGCTCGCGATGCCTAGAGGAAGATGCATTGAAATGGGGGCATGGTATTTGGCGTACCGTACATCAGTATTACGGTATGTTCGTTTGCCCAAAGCATGCATGTTGGCTGCAATATGCACCGACAAATGCCGATGGTCTTAACAAACGCATTGAACTACCACCAACACCTTACGATAGATGTTTCCATGGTTCGGATCTGTGCTTAGAACGAGCGTTGAGGTTGTCGCAATTCATCAGTAGTTGGCATCAATATGAATGCGAACGTCGATTCGGTCATATTGTTACGCCCTCTCACTCATCTTGGATGGGTAAGGCTCATTTGTTAACTCCGAAAGGACAGATCAGGCAATCAGAAGCAGTCAATCGTCTACAAAACTTTTGGGCTCCTCTATTTGCTGGTGCAAAGCTACTGCCTTCGAAGCTATACCAGTTTAATTTCTTAAGATTCCTTCTCTTAAATGGCAACTACAACCATTACATACAGCATGCATTGGTTGGTGCTTTTTTTCCAAGAACGCCAAGTTTTATCTTCAACAAACTGAGCAGGCCTCAAATTATTGCAATCGGGAATCATCTAAACCTCGTGTCTGTCTATCAGAGCTGACCTCAGGAAACTCGCTTCGTTCTGTCGCCAAGGCGACAGGATATTCGGTGGGCTATCTAGCAGCCCTAGCGCAGAGGAATGGGATAGCGGTAAATCATCGATTCAAACGACTAAGTAACTCGCTAGTCGATATGATCATAAAACTCGCATTCCGTGGACTTCATCGACGAGATATCGCGAAATTATGCGGTGTTAGCGTTGGAACCGTGGAACAAAAAATCAACTCGATGTCAGGGTTAGCGGCTTGGAGAAAACGGCTCTGGTTCTGCCAAAAACGAAATCAATATCGTCAAACACTCCAGTCAATCATTTCTCAAAACCCAACATTAACTAGAACAGAGATTAAACATTCGAGCAGTTGCTACATGTGGCTCTTTCGATATGACAAAGATTGGCTAAACCAACACTTACCAAAACGAGAGCCAGCTAAGTTCCATAAATCTATTGATTGGAATCAGGTAGATAAAAAGCTGGCTAAACAAATTAAGCAACACGTAAATAAGGCTAATTCGGTGTCTCACGTCGAAAGACAAGTGAACTCACGACACTCCTTAATCAAAAACAGAAAACGCCTACCCCTTTCGATTAAGCAAGCGGAACAAATCGTCGAAAAATCTAAAAACTAGGAACAATTACTATGACATTTCTCGGTAAATTCAAACAAATTTTCGAAGCACACGAAGTTAAACCTCACTTGCGTGACATTGCCATGTTTGTGACTCTGAATGATACAAGGCTCTACCCAATTGAGCAGTTTGATGAGAATGGAGACATTCACCCGTACCTCGCGCCACACCTAAACCTCATAAAGGTAATCAAGCGACACAACGCGGTAAGGTGGTTTCTTACCCCCAAAACTTACCAGGTTTGGGATTATAAAGTGCATCCTGACTATAAACATCTTATTGATAAGCGACTTAACGACCATCTAAAAGCACTAGAAATGTTTGAGCGAAGCCATAACTATCTAACTGCGAGTCCTGAATCACTCCTCAAACAAAATGACAACGGCAAACTATTCAACATGTTCTGTGATTACATGTGTACATTTAACGCCGTTGCCATTGAAAGCAAAGAGATATCAACGACTGAATGGGTTATTTGGTTTGCTGAAGCTTCCCGCATCGATCAGCAGAGTGAAGAATACAAGAAAAAACAGAGACATCATAAAGCGGCTATCGCTGACTGTAATATCATCAAAGACGATTACGACGAAGAAAATGATGAGTTCTACAATCGAAATTATCCAAAATATCGATTAGCTCAGAAGAGTTGACTCTGGTGGAGCGCAAGTAGCTCCACCTGCGTTGGTTCAAACAAACCATTGATTTAGAAAGTTACGCCAATTGATTTTAACGAAAATCAGAAGCATAAGTACACAAGCTCTATGTTCAGGTCAATAGTCAATACGTGACCTATTCTCTGAAGACAAGTTGACACTTGAATAGCCTCAGCGACAAATTAACAATGTGAAACTTAACACTGTGAAACACATATGTTAGTGATATAGTCCAGTAACCCTCTAAATAACAAGGACTAATGAATATGTCTGTTCGAGACTACAAAAATGGTAGATTACTTTACCACATAACTTCAATCCAAAATCTTCCGAGTATTTTGAAAGAAGGTTTACTTCCCAGAAATCAAAGGAAGCCAGTTGTCGATGTAGCAGACCAAGAAATACTTACTGGTCGTGCAAAGTATGGGCTAGATTCAATGGTTCCTTTCCATTTTTTTGCCGACAATCCTTTTGATGGACGAGTCCAAAAAGATCACCCTCAAGAAACCTTTATTTTTATTGGCATTCCTCGCACACATGCCAACTCGAATAATTGGAACATATCAGCGAAGCACCCATTAAATGGGGAATTTGAATTGCTAGGTTATGCGAAAGGTATCGAAGCAATTGATTGGGATGCAATGAATGCTCGAGATTACACTACACGCGAAGGCAAAAGCGTATGTATGGCAGAATGCCTTTCACCCAAAACAGTCCCTGCAAAAGATTTTCAACAGATCTTTGTAAAGTCAGAGCAAGACAAACAAACCGTTGAGGCTATGCTGCGAGACTTCGGTATCAAGTGTTGGGTAAACGTTAATACTCATATGTTTGCAGGTTAGTCTCTAGCAATAAAAAACTTTCGAAAACTTCAGATAAGAAGGGCTTAGGTAAACTGCCCTTCTTCAACTAAACGTTGATATGCGGACTTAATTAAAGTCGGGGACACACGAGCTTGTAATGATGTTAACGATGACACATGTTCCACAAGAGACTCTGCAAAGACCTCCTTGTTAGCGTCACTCATTTTTTTAGCTGACCACAAAGTAGATGCCAGAATAATCATTCCATCTTTAGATTCATAGCCAGCAATGAGGTCGATAACGTACGATATACTTTTTTCATTAGAATTCTGTTCTCGCAACATACGAGTTGCTTTAGACACAACTTTAGGTTCCAACATAATGAAAGTACTATCAGCAGGCTTATTAATCCCAGAGATATATAAGAAATCTCCATCCATTATTTTTATCGCACTATTTAAAACAGATGAATACGGCCCCTGCCTGAACTCATTAAATTCCATCTTGTTTAGCTCTACACCGTTACAACTTAGAATATAAAGTAAACACTGAGCCTCAAGCTCCGACATTTGTTTCTTACGCGATGATGACAGATACTTTTTCAATGCAACTATAAGTGTTGCCCTACCTAGCGTTAGTTCAAGGCTTCTGTCCTTTGGAGGCGCGTCATTTGGAGCATAAATTCTCCATTCTACGTCATCTAACGAGGACAACTTATCATGAATTTGTCTTTCAACCTGGCTCCATGGTAGCCCCCCTAATCCACTACCGAGGGCAGGGATAGCCACTGACTTAATCCCCTTATCTAAAACAACTCTAACTAAGTCATCTAAACCATTCTCGATATACTCTATTTTCGATTTACCGCGCCAATGCGCTTTAGTTGGAAAATTAATAATGTATCGGGGAGAACCTTCAGCAATGTTCTTTACTAACAAAACCTTACCAACTGATAACTCTTCATTTTTACAAGCATCTCTGTAAATTTTGAAGTTATCTGGATAACGTTCTTTGAACTGATAAGCAAGGCCTTTACCCATTACCCCTACTGTATTCACTGTATTGACTAGGGCTTCAGCATCATCAGCGAACAAGTCACCTTTTTTGTATGTAATCATGTTAGTTCGTTAGTGTGAAAGGTAGTCCCAAAAACAGGACTAACAAATGTGAATTTAAGACTGTATAGGATACTTGATACGCAACTAATCCGCTATAAGAGTATGAGGTAATGACAGTTTTTCTTAAGTTTCATGACGTAAAAGCCAAGCTAAACTAGCAGCTTGGCTTCCAACGAACAGATCAAAAACTAGTCGCTCTTTGATTTGACTAGTTTATGTTCATGTAAAAACTCAGCCTTATATTGGTCTATTCGCCTTACTAGTTCCATGCCAAAACTATCGGAAATTGAATTATGAGCGAATATCCTGATGAAGCACTTTATGGACTGGTATCTTGACAACTTCTTGTTTGAATCCTTAAACGCTGTTACAGAATACTTTCCATCAAGCTGTTTTTCTAACAATTTAATCTCCGTCTTTGAGATATCTTTGAAAGCATTATCGGTCATGACATCTATGGTAAATTTCGACCTATCAATACCTTGGCTTGTAATCATTTCATCGATTGTTAACGTTAACAGCTTGACTGTATCCTTATTGATAACATCCGTGATATTTAAGTTTTCGGGATACAACTTTGATTCGTAGACTTTTTCCCATGGCGTACGATGGATTATGTCGTTATTCACTTCCTCAGCAGCAATGTTCCCTTCAATCGCCACAGCCAGTTGTTCGTTCAAGAAATGATCATCCGAGTTATTCTCATAGAAATCTTGGATTTGCTCTAAATAAGACTTTTTTTCGGCATCTGAAGGCAAAGTGAACTCAAACAAATCAACATCTGCGTTAACTTTCTTTGCTAAGCTACACACTTTGCTCAACATAGAAGAAAAAGAGCGATTAGTCTTGTGGTAGTAGACTTGTCCAAATAAATTCGCCCTAGCGTTGATGAATTCAACAATAGAGTCTAGGCCACTTTCTTTATAAGCTAGGTGAACAGCCCCATCACACTGGACAGGAACCATAGACATAAAGAGTCGGTTATGGTCATAGATTCCACATTTCACGCCTGAAAAATAGCTATCCCTTAGAAGGTAGTCCATTCGATCTGCATCAATAGGGCATGATGAAATTATTGAAGTCAAAAGAGGTAGTATGTTTAAGTTTCCTTGTTCAACCTCTATGTCCAAGCACACGTTATTGCTCTTGTAATCCTTCTCAATAATTGCGAGGACGTTATCGATATTTATATCCGCTTTATGTTTATCATCCAAGCTACTGTAAATAGCTTTAATAAATAAAAGTGAAATGTGCTCATGCTCTACGTTATTGCCGTCTTTAATCAGTTCCAATATCTCAGGGAAATCATTTCCAAAATACTCCTGAAAGTCATCCTTAGAAAACATAAAGGAGTCAAACTGATGAGACATAGGGCCATGACCGATGTCGTGCAATAACGCCGCCAAACGAAGTTCTTTAACAAAATTGACAGGTAACTCAGTAAGGCCAGTATAAATCAAGTCATCATTGTATTTATTCTCATACCGATGTGCATTCACTCCCATATTGGTAAGGATTTCATATGACAAGTGCATCACACCTAATGAGTGTTCGAAGCGGCTATGCATAGCTGATGGAAAGACTTTATAGAGGAATGTATTTTGTTTTATATTCCTAAGTCTCTGGAATAGAGGATGATCAATAAATGCTAGTTCAAGCTCTGTCAGCCGAATTATTCCATGAATGGGGTCAAGTATTTTACCTGTTAAGTATTGTTCGAATCGCATAGCACACCTATCTCCTGAAAATGCAATATAACTCATAACATTGGGGTGCATATCAACAAATTCAATAGATAGTGTCTAAGTATCTTTCTAGTTAATCAAAATATACAAAGTTGCCATTAAAGCCCACTCATTAACACGTTACTATTGACTCTATTCACAGCACTAGTAGTTATCCTCTAATGGAGCCACTAAATACTAATCATGTTGAACTAGACTTTCTGTTTAAATAACAGTTAAATTAGAATTGAACACTCAAAATTAGGTACGGACTAAACCAAGGGAGCTCTAGATAAATCTATAATAATCAAAGTGCACTGGTTTCTAATCAAGTGCTCTTGAGTTATTGCCAGTGAATTCTCCTCAATGAAGGTTAAATGCTCTCGTATTGATGCGCTAACAACTCTGTTCTTTAGCCTATCAAGCTGTTCTAGTTGCTTCAAAAATTCATCTAGCTTGTTGATACTTTGGAACAACTCCAGATTTTTGACAGGTACAATCCAATGATGTTTATCATTACTTAGTTGGTCGATCATATCTAAGCCTGCTGGATCGTAATCAAAGAAAAAACCCACCTCAACATCATTGTTGTCAAAGCACTCAATCATAGTAGGTAGGTCTTTTTGGTTCTTTCCGTGACCACGGTAGACGAGCACTGCGGATTGCCATTCCGCAGGTAAGGAGTGTACGACATCTCTCCATCGCACAATAAGCTCACCATTTTCAATAATGAGGACACGGCTAAAACGCTGGAAATCAAGGTCATCCAATTCTACAGAAACAATATAGCTAGCTTCTTTCGGTACATCTGGCTGGTTCTTTAACGGGATATTCACATTACCAGCTAAGCTAATTAGCTGCTGAAACACACCACCTTTAGCTGATTTCTCATTAATACTAGGGCCTGCTGCGTCCAATCTTGAATTACTACACTGTTGAAAGGTCAATAAATTTTGCCCCAATGCAGAAGTAAAATAATTATCAATTTCCCTCAATTCGGAGCGGGATACGAGAATTGAATTGCCACTAACAACCCCTACTTCCACGAGTCTGCAAACTTCAGTATTGGACTTGTTGGCAGATATCCTCTCCCTAGAACTGGCAACAATCCTCTTAGCTGCATTAATTAACGATCGAGATAACATCATTAAGCACCACCGATTGCTTCAAAAACAATGTCACTAATAATCACATTACCGTCATAAGGAAGTATTATTTCTCTTTCTTCCTTGATTTGGACAATGCTCTTCAAACCAATTTTTTGCGCACTAATGTATCCATCGACCAATAAAAGCCAGTCTTCTAATTCTATATTAAGGTCAAACATCATATAGCTTTGCGCAGCAGACAGAGGGAGAATGTTCAGATCAGCTTTAATAGCCTCAAACATTAATTCCAACGCTTCGTCTACCTCATTAAGTTCAAACTCTTCCTCATCTTCACGGACATCCATGACTTCGATACTGTCTAAATCTGAAGTTTTACCTTTCTTCCGCTCACCGCCAGCAAGAGCCCTCACTGCCAAATCGATTAAGTCATCAGCTTGGAGCTCACTGTTAGTATTTCCATAGGCTCGTACTTCCGTTTCCGAAACCTGAGACAAGCAGTCAGGCAAGCATTCAATTGAATCTATGGATGGAGAGAAGGTTTTGTCATCTTGGAATTTAATTGCAAAAACATCAATAATACGATTAAGCTTGGACGATTTCTTATCTCGCTGAAGCTTTGCCAACATATCGACCATTTTTTTGTTTGATACATTTAAATCCTTCAATGCTAGATCGATTTTAGATTTAAGTACCTTAAGAAGGATTCTCTCAAGATGAATATCAGTTTGTACCCACTCCCTAAGCTTTTTCACACTTAAGTGCTCGAAGATATCATTGATTCTACCGATCTCACGTTTGCATCGACCGATTTGGCGAATTTTGTCATCAACATCAGTGACCATGCTAAATTCATCCGCAACGATCCTATGAAAAGAAGACACAGTCTCAACCAAGGCGTCATTTATCTCGACGGTTATCTCTCGAATTTCATCTAAATAGTTTTGTTTTTTATCGTCATTGAAATCCTTAACTCGTCTATAACTTTCAACGGCATAGTCCAAATTTTCAATCTGATTAGAAAACTCGCCATGACGTTCTCTGAATCTATAACGGCTAGTCACCCTATCTAGTAAACGCTTAACAGACGAATGGATTTGGACTCCATGTTCATCATCTAAGTCATACGCTAACTGATGCTTTGTAAGCGCAGCGATTGCAGCCTTATTGCTTTCACTATAATGAAGAACTCCAGCATGCTCATAGCAAGCCTCGTCTACTACCTCAGTATGAGTACTCAGCGCTCGTACAGCTTCTTTTGACTCCACCTGTCGAGACATCTAAATTAACCCCATTTGAGTATCTAGTTGGTTTTCAGCATCAGCTTCGATTTCCAGCATCCCTTCATTAGTAGCGATAAACTCCAAAGTCTCATAAAGCAGCGACCATTTCGCTGTAGCAATAAAAAGAGAACCAGTTGAGGATGGAGATACAAAATATCCTTCTTGGACAAGGTAATCTAAGATCGACCGCAGCTTCGTTTTACTCTCTTTGCTTTTATGAGCTCTTTTAAGTTTATGTGCAATATGATCAAGCTGATTTTGAAGAGAGTTACTTTCCTCTATTGCTGCGAGTAACTCTGACTCCGATAGTTTACCACCAGCCATTATAGGTCTTGAGTCTGAGTCAATATTTCGGGCTAGCTTTAGCCAAGTTATTATCCCTTCCATTGTCTGCGAAAAAACTTCAAAGTCTTTTAGTACTTCGTTTTTCTTACGTGTGTTATCTATGTTCTCGTATCCACAGTAAAAACCTAGCCCGTCTTGTGTTTCGACTGTTGTCATACTTATTCGAGACAAGTATTGGTTCATGTCACTTCGATTTCTGGTATCGGATAAATATGTGAACTCAATAGGAGTCGCATACTCACAGATCACTTTTTTACTCATGAGCAGTCGGAAAACCGATTCGAACTTATTCATTCAACCACCTCTATAGACTGATTTTGCTTCGACTCAGAAAGCAATGGATTGACTTTGCTTCTACGTCCGCCAATAAATGATTTAACACCTACATTCTTCACTATGTGATTTTTAGTCGCGAAGTATTTGTAAGTGGCTGGATGCAGATCTGGCTGAGCAGTGAACAAGCAAATACCTTTTTGAGCCATCATGTCGAATAAAATGGCCAGGTTAGAAATAGAGATTTTCCCTAATTCGTCTAGCGGCCAGTGAATAACAACGTCTTCATCCTGGCACAAGAATCGAGTCATCCCACAGAAAACAACGATAATAGCTAGTTTGGAAATCCCTTCGGAGCCGACCTTTTCTAGATCTTCATCATTTCGAACCACTGCTGGACGTCCATTCTCAACAATCGTTATCTCCATCTCGACCAAAGACTCTAGGTTTTTAGATATCTGAGCCTCTTTAAATGAAGCCAACAATTGCTTGAAAGAAGCAAGAAACGCTTTGGAAGGTAGACCTCTTGAGGTTTCGCCTGACCATTTATCCAACTCGAGGCTAAAGAGATTGAGGTCTTTCCAAAGATCAAAAGTATGGATCTTGCTTGATAGTTTGATGTGTATGCTGTCGATAGCAGGGAAAGGATTGCCTGTTTCAATCGACTTGTCCAAAGTGCTCGAAACTGAATCTACTTTACTGTTCACTTGTTTAAGGGTTTGGTGGTAGTTAGAAACCTGAGTCGAGATTGAACGAAGAGTTTCAATTTTAACGTCCCTAACATCTGGAATCACGTTTAGGACAAGCTCTTCAAGGTCTCCCAAGCAAGCAAGGGAAAATTGAGGACTATCGTAGTTGATAGCATATTCATAATTTTCTGAAAGCTTCGTCATGGTCGCAGAGCGCATCTGCTCCCACATCATTTTTATTTCATTGTTGTCGTCCAATCCTAAGATTGTGTTACTTACATCTTTTACTTTACTAACGATTTCTTTCTTAAGCGTGTTAATAGCAGTGATTTTGTCTGTCACTAAACTTACGGCATGCTCAACAGAATGAAACTCTAAATCTACAGATACATCTTCTAAACTAACTAAATCTGATTCATCGACCGCTTTTTCCAAGTTATTGGTACAAGTTGTAAGCTGCCCTATAGCCTCTTTGGTTGAAATTAGCTCCTGCTCATCCAATTTAATTGAAGTCGCTACGTCATCGATTTTTCTGCCCACCGATTTCTCATAATCGTCTCTCTTCGAAACGCCTCTCGCGATCTGTCGCTCTAAATCCAGCTTTTCAGAATTATAAGTATCAATATATTTCCATTCTGCTTCGAGCCAAGTGTGGTAGTCGATAATTAAAGCTTGAAAAGATTTGATCTCCTCACACTGGCGCTCGAGCGCACCCCACTTCGACTTGGCACTCTCGATGCTGACTGGATCTACGCCTTTATTCATCAACGCATGGTTGAACGTTAACTTGCAGTCTCTGATTCTGTCTGAAGTCACCGTTTCTTTATCTTTGATCAAAGCTTCAATAGCACTTTTTTTCGCGTCTTCTTCTGACAACCTATAATCAAAGTTAGCTTTTACCTGAACACGCTCCTGTTGGTGGCGCTGTTCTTCATTTTCAAGGTTTGCTTTCAACTCGGACTTAATTGCAAAAAAATCAGACTCTAGTACGCTTTTTTGTTTCTTAACTTCGTATGTACGACTTTCAGCATCACTTTCAAACTGGCCTATCTTTTGATCTTTTAGGAGGTTAAGCTTACTCAGTTCATCCTCAAAGACTTTTGATCTTTGACTCTGAATTTTTACTTCTTTCTGAAGATTCTCTGTTTCTTGCTCATCACTTTTGGCTCGACTCTTAGCTTTCTCTTTGCGTGTTTCTGTTTCCAATTCTTTAATTTTTAAAGTATCCAGACGCTCTGAAAGCTTTTCTTCACTAAGACAAAAATCAGGAAGCGCAATTGAATCAAGATCCAGATGAAGACCGAACATTGACTCAGTCGTATCGAGGTCAAAAATTGGCTTTAGATTGTTTGAATCTAACAAGTTAGGGTCGATTACTTTACCTATATTGCAACGCCAATCAGGAAATTTCTGTTCTAAAAACTCGTTGAGTGACCCTTTTGTGGGCAACAATGCACGACTTACAGAAATGATTTCATCTGAGATTTCTTTCAGCTCATCCCTACAAGCATGGTAAACCGATAGACTGCCCTCATGAGTTTTGGTTGCTTGACGAAGTTGCTCATTTAAATAAATTACTACACTTTGCGAAGCACTAAGGTCTTGGCGCTTACCCTCAAGATCATTTTCCAGACTACGTAACTCACCCTTTTGTTCTTGTGTGAACTCAAGAGATTGTCCTTCAAGAACTGCAAGTCGAACTTGTTCTTGTCTTATCTTTTCAGACCGTTCATCGAACTCATCTTGCAACCTTTTTCTTTCAAGGTGAAGGTCACTTTGCATCGCCTCTATACGGTCAGACTTGTGCTCGAATATCTCTTCCCTAGTTTTAAGTATGCTATTGATTTCTTGGTGCTTGCGAGAGCGGAAATCAGAACATTCGAGTTCCAGTTTTTGAACCTGAGCGTTAAATGTACTTTCTTCTGTTTGTACATCTTCCAGTAGATTGTCGTAATGGTTCTTGGCCGATTCCGCTTCCTTCAGCATATCGCTCAAGCTATTGTAAAGCGTGATTTTCCCTAAAATATCATCTTCACTTTCATACTTGTCACGCTTATTGTAAATAGCATCAACAACCTTGGATTTCCTTTCAAACTCAGTCCGTTGAATGCTTAACTCAGTGTCGAGCTTTTGAAGATGATCTTTCCTATCACCGACCAACGAGCTGTACAACACCTTCTGCGAACGAATCTTGTCTGACAACTGAGTGTCACTAAATGCCAGTTGATGCAGGTAAGAAGAGATTTGAGCTCGGTACAAGTTTAATTGCTTGATGTACTCATCAAGGCTGTCTTTATTTGCAACTGCTTCATCGAACTTGCTCTTTTTAGTATCTAGTTGAACAAATACGTCTAGGCTATTTGCTAGGTTGATATACTCTTTCTTATATGGGACATCGTCCATCGATGTATTGTTCAAGAAACAATCTACAATCATCGTCTTAAAACGACTCAACATTTTCTTGTGGCGCATCATTGTCGCCGTCAAAATATCGATATGATTCATGTTATGGTTCGCAGAACACAACGAGTACTCATGAGCGATTGCAACTAAGTTTTTTCCCGTACGGCGTCTATGGGCCAAACGCTTTTTGTTATTTAGAATTACTGAACGGTAATCGACGCTTGTTTCTATTTGCGAACTTACCAACATTGACTGAGAAACAACGTTTTTAAGCCATGTTCGAGTTTCATTTCCTTGCTTAATCAGCTCGTCGTACAAATGCTGAGAAAACAATTGTTCAGCGGTTCCCGTCAAAAACCTATAGGCGACACTGGAGCCATTCCGATACATTACAGAGCACTTTCTCTCACCAAGCTTTTCATATTCGAACACGATGACAGATTTTGGGGTGGGCAAATAGTAATCAACGAAGGAAACTTTATCCGCTTGTCTATCCACCAGCTTACTCGGATCGGCTCCATAGAACGCTGGAAGTAAGCTTAACAAAGTGGATTTACCAGCTCCGTTATCACCCGTATTGTTGCTATGCCCGATAGCCTTGACCTTGAATAGTTTCCCAGGGATAAATGAGTGGAAAAGTACGATCCCTAATAGTTTTGAGCTTTTTGTTTCAGATTTATTCATTTCTTTCATCACAGTGCGGCAGAGATATTCTCAACCCCTCGGTTAGTGAATGATCTACAACAAACTTACTGACTCGGCTGCCACTAAGTGAGTCCATTATTTGTGCTTCCAACTTCCACCAGAGTTAAGAGGCTGCGTTTAAGATAGAAATGCCTCAACACCCAAAAGAGCCAAGTGTATCGTGTCTACTAGCGGTCAAAGAATCAACTAGTATCATATTACACTGGAATCAAATGATTCGTTAGAGTAAATTAGTACAGTTCATTTTGATAAGGGTAATCATTATGCGTTGTGTCGAATCTCCACAAACCAAACGACTAAGGCTTATTGATTTCTATCTCTGCTTCTTTGGGAAAGTGAATCGCTCCGACCTTATTCAGCACGGCGATATTGCCGTTGCTACAGCAAGCCGTTCTTTTAACGCTTACAAGGAACGTTTTTCCGACAACACGGTTTTCAACGAAAGCCTGCGTGCATATATGAGGTCAGCATCGTTTAGTCCAGCTTTTGAGCATGCCCCAGAAGCTGCTCTGAGGTTAATCGCATGGGGTCAGGAGCTTAACTCAATTCCAGTAACAACTTATGGTGTGAGCAGCTTCGCGACAGTGTTGGATTCACTATCCATTGATATCGTCTCTCAAGTCACAAGGTCGATCCTGAATAAGCACTGTATTTCTGTCCTGTACAGTTCCTCAACTAGCACCGAGACTAGAACCCTTACGCCTCATTCTCTATTCAAAGGACTTGGGGCTTGGCACATCCGTGCTTGGGACAGCAAAAGACGTAAATTCCTGTGCTTTAGAATCAGTCGAATTCTTAAGGCTCAGCAAACTGACTGCTCATACGACAAGACTATAAAGGACGATACTCTTTGGAACCGTGATGTCGTCTTAAGTGTTGCACCACACTCTAAGCATGAAAATAGAAATGACTTAGCCATTGATCTTGGTATGGAAGGTCAATACGTTCGAAACATTACAATCAATGAGGCGTTAGCGGGCTACGTGCTCAATGACCTTCACGTAGACTGTACGCCTGATGCTTCTTTGCCGCCGCATGCTTTCAACTTGCAGTTGATGAATAGGCACGAGCTAGAGCATGTTGACTCTATTCGAGCCCTAGTACCTGGATTTAAATCAGGAAACCGATGACCATCACTAAACACCAAATTAGCGTATAGACAGCTATACATATTTGTTTTGTATATCCTTAACGAGTAGGACAATGAGCTTGAAAGCTACCTCAGATACTGGCTGGGTTAAGCCGATTAATCAGATTACTGGCCTCGACCATTTAGGAGTGCAAGCTCCATGCATCGAAGTCTACGGTAAACTTCTTCCTGGAATCACTAATGTTACCGATAGAGCTCGGTACTATTCGTTCTACGCATGGGTGTTTTATGCCTTCGAAAGGAAAAAGTGGTTAGATAGTGACACTTTTTTAAAAATGTTCCGAAGAGCAGACTGCCTATTCACACTTGCCGCTATGGCACATGAAACAAGTGATGACGGTACAGTTAATCACTCTGGGGCTCTTGTAGGCAAGGATACATTTCAGAAACACTTCGAAGACATCACCTCAGGGAAAAAATTCAAGCTATCGCAATTTAGCCATACTAATCCTGATTCCTCTCGATACTTTAAGAACTCCTTTGGCGGCCTAGGACAGTATTACTTTGGCACACTTTGCAACCTAAAAATACTAGCGGGTGAGTCTCCTAAAAACGGGAAGCTCATTGAAGAAGTAGGACTAAAACTAGCCAAAGCATTTGACCAAAACGTTAACTCATCACTTTTTTTGGAAACTATTGAAAATGATGAGTTTACCTACGAAACTCTGACTTATTTAAAGTCATTCTGCCCATGTAATCTATCATGCGACAGTGAAGAACGAACTCTTTTAATTAACCTATTCACCAAAGGTTTCGCGTCACTTTATCAAACAGAATACGAAACTGACTTTCAAGCTCTCAGCCGCGTTGAATCGATGGCTTATATCCTTGCTCTCACCGAGCATATTACTAAAACAGACACCTCTCAAAGTTTTGATGTGGCGGTCTTCCGAAAACTGGCTTATACAAATGCTCTTCAATACACAGGTAAATACGAGCACCTTTGGAACATTGAATCTAGCTGGCAAGATTACGCTAGAAATGAGATAGCCTCTATTGCCATGCAAGGAATATTTTACTGTGTTCTAAAAGCAACTGAATCTCGCAGACCGAACTTCAAAGACACTCGGTCAATAGCTGCGTGGTACTGGCAAGAAGGGCCTGGTGGCAAGGTAATATCAAATTATCATCACCAACAATTCGATCAAACCTTGTCTCAACTTTCTGTTCAGTTACCTAACTATGAACGATGGGATGAAAATAACCATGAAATGACTCTTGCCCACAGAGTAGAGAAACTTACAAAGAATGGCAGTAACGATTTAGAATCCATAACTAATAATTGCCTAATGATCTTGGCAGCACTGGTTTCCCGCACTCAGAATAAGTCGGGGTATAACAGCGTAGAGCTCCAGAAAAGCTTTTTAGATAGATACCCACTCAATCTGTTAGCTATCTGTGAAACTTTAAATACCCAATTGAGTAAACAATCTACTCTGTCAGGGTTGATACAATTAACTCACCATAGCTTACTTGAGAACCACTTTCTTGTTGCTATGAGAAAGCTAAGAAACCAACAACAGATGACCTTTCGTTTCCTACCCAGTGAATTTGGTATCGAAATAATAAAGCCACCCCCAGCAGTTTTTACGTCACCAAGATTTAAGCAAGTTATTCAAATTATGGCAGATCTTGGCATGGTTCGTATAACAAAGAACTCTTTTCTAGTAGAACCTGCGGGCTATGACATTCTGAAGGTGAGCCTATGAGCAGCCCTATTTCGCTCATAGAAGAGCTGAAGAAAGGTGGTTACGATTCATGCCTAATGACAAGCT
Organism: Vibrio sp. 10N.239.311.G01; assembly: GCF_041465805.1. Classification (NCBI taxonomy): domain Bacteria; kingdom Pseudomonadati; phylum Pseudomonadota; class Gammaproteobacteria; order Vibrionales; family Vibrionaceae; genus Vibrio; species Vibrio sp. 10N.239.311.G01. The sequence goes on along the minus strand of NZ_JBFSRM010000018.1, from coordinate 47,117 downwards.
ACTCTATTAACTTTGCATTCTATGAAGAGTACCTTCTTCGAAAAATGCAAATTGCTGGTGTGACAAATCATTTACTGTTCGTTGATAATCGCATGTTAAAAGCGGCTATCCAGAATTTTCCACCTAAGTTTGCTGGCTACGCATACGGCATTGCACCTATGAAATGTAACCAAGCATTTCACCCCAAAGTGTATATGCTCCTTGGTAAAAGGAAAGGCTTGCTTGTAGTTGGAAGCCACAACATGACTCTATCTGGTTTCGGCAGCAACTTAGAAGTTACAAATGTAATTAGGTTCGATGAGAAATCTAACGAAGAAGATCTTTCTATTTTTAAAGATGCTTTTCATGCGTTTGAAATATGGCTGAATGATTATGGGCAAAGCTCGTCTCAGATAGTTAGAGAGATGTTAGGTAAAGCCAAGACTTTAGCTCCATGGGTTAAAAAGAAGCCGAAGCTACCTAGTAGCAATAGCTTCCTGTTTTCATCCTCTTCCAATAAAGAATGTCTTTGGAGAAGCCTCCAAACGCACCTACCGAAAACAGTTGACAAAACATACGGCGTTTCAGCGTTCTTTGACAGCTCGGGACAGTTCGTTTCATCTCTTTCTGAGTTTTCTGTAGCTAAACCCATCATTGCAATACAGCCTAAAAGCGTTTGCCTGAATACCACAATACTGCACAGTGGCACCGTAAAATTTGTAGATATAAAATCTATCCAACCTGATAGTATGCCAGAGTTCACAACATACGCTCATGCAAAAGCTTTAGTATTTATCGCCAATCAAGAAACATTCTTCATATCAGGTAGTGCTAATTTCAGTAGCAATGCATGGCTTAAGACTGGCAGTAATACCAATGCTGAGGCAATGCTTCTTCTCCGAAATGGAGATGCAAAGGACGCAATAATCTCAACCAACTTTTTGGATATGGTAGCGTCAGAAGAAGTACTGGAAGTAAATAGCAAAGAGCTAAGCGAAGGCTCTACAGACACTACACATATCGAGTTGGTATTTGTTGAACTAGAACTTAACCAGTCTTTAGAAATCGAGCTCAAGGATAGCCATAGAGGTTGTCAGCCGTTTTACAAGGATGAGTTTGGTGACTATTACCAAATTGAACATACTCTAGAAAATCAGGTCATTATTATATCTGAGCAGTTGTTAGACTGCGGGAAACTGATCTACCTACTCCTTAATGAAAAGTTAATCGCTACTGTCGTTACACATAACGTCCCCTCGCTAGAAAAACTATGTGAGTCTTCTGAAGAACGCCAGTTAAGACAGGCTGTTTCATCATTAAGTACTGATTACCCTCAATTTGATCTTCTATTTAACTGCATTGAGAAGCTAACACCTCAATTACGCCGCCCTGTCGGTACATCTGAAAAATATATACCACAAACTCATGGTGATACGAATGAGAGAGATTCGCTCATTGTTAGCATTGATCAAGAAAACTACGCTCACACCAAGTCAGGAAGGCGTGCCATATCGTCGGATGGTTTAAACCTAATCTTAGATATGTTTCTTCATGCCATACCTTCTATCCAGCCAGGCAGCAATTCTCTATATAGAGAAGACCATTTAGGACGCAATGAGGAAGAACTTGTCGGAACAGATGATGAAGATACCGCTGAAAACCCAAGTATTTCTCCTGAGCAAGTAGAATATGTACATAAAAAGCTCACGAAAATACTTAATAAGCTTGAAAAGGTATATGTTTCGAACTCGGATAATGAAGCCAATAAAATGAGCTTTCTACTAATGGCCTTCGTTGTAATTCATAACCTTAGCCGTCACGAGTTTATTGTCGGTTCGCATGAAATCAAGGTACAGCCGACTAAAGACAATGCCAACAAAACAAAACCAATAGTTGATGAGAAGCACCTTAAAAAACTTAGAGAGATCTCTTTTTTCCGTTTCTTTAATGAAAAAGAATCTCCAATTCAGATCCTCAATGACAGTGAAAACATCTACAACAGCAACGAATACACCCAGTTGTTAGCACACGTCTCGTGGTTGCTTTTTAAGTTAGGCATAAGCTATAGCGACGCTCCACGGCTATCAAATAGTGATAAAGAATGCGAAATCATTCACTGCGCAAACGCTCAAATGCTTTTCCTGATGCAAAGGTTAGATGGTGATGAAAAGGCTTTTAAAACTGCGGAAAGCTTACTTGAAAGTGATTCATCGAGCGCTTTAGAGTGGTTACACAGGTCAATGTCGGAAACTGAACTGTTACTTTATGAAGACAGGCTCCCTTATAAAGGATATCAATTAGCGAAATCAAATCTCGCTGGCTTTAACGGATTCTGCTTCGTTGATAAAAAAAGGAATAACAGGCCATCGGTACAACTTGCTACTGTAGGTTCGAACTTAACATTTTCCCGAAAATCCTTAGATATTGTATTTTGAGAATTATCGAACCCCAGTAGTGGAATACTAAATTTGGCCACCTTAACTAGCGATTTGCAAAGCCCTAGATAATCCATAATTTGCTAATTTAGTAGTTTCACTAACACAAAATTGTCCGTGCGGGATGCCTGCTCTGCCTTAGCTTCTACTTTCAAGTGTTTTCGTGTCAATGATGGTCTACAAGCGGGACTTCAGCTACAATAGGCTTAGGTAAGAGAAGGATTAGTCGAATTGAAAAAGCCCTTCCACCCGCTCTATAGCCGAATTAATGTAGGTACTTCGGGAGAAGTTTAAAGTTAGAGCGACTGCGAAAAGCGTATATACAAAAAGGTAATTCGGTGATAACACGCCCTCACTTGTGGGGGCGTTTTTTATTTGCAGATTTTGATCTCTAATTTAAGGGAGTTAGTTGATTAAAGTTTATCTGCTTTTCTCAGCATGATGTTCTTTGTTAACAGCCACTTGACCAACATTTTTGAATATAGTCGCGTTAAAAGTTCGGTTGACAGTTTAATTTTACTCCATAGCTAAACATCTTGAATCAGATCCAGTAGAACATAATCCTTATCTAAAATTGAATACGTTGCTCTAGAAGTTTACGAATAGCCAATGTTCTATTAAGAGGCAGTTCGATTCAGATCGTAATCAATTATTCACAGAGTCTATATAATGTTGTTTTTACGAACATAATTCCAATTAAAAGGTAGCCTTCGATGGTAACTAGGTTGCCCGAAGTCTAACTAGTGCTCTGATCTACATGGGCTTACTACTGATTCAGCCTTCAAAATTCTTTTCTTATGATCATTTCATGCCAGCTTAATGAACCGAACAAGCAAAAACACCAGTTTAATAGGCTAACTTGTGAAAAACATCAGATTAAATGCAGCCAAAGGGAAAAGTATCAGATTAAGAAGCTAGTTTGAGAAAAACATCAGAGTAAATGTAGCCAAAGGGAAAAGTATCAGATTAAGAAGCTAGTTTGAGAAAAACATCAGAGTAAATGCAGCCAAAGGGAAAAGTATCAGATTAAGAAGCTAGTTTGAGAAAAACATCAGAATAAGAGGTTTGAAAGAGAGTGCCACAAAAAATGAAGCTCTAGCAGGCCATTTCTCAATGATGTTCTCCTTAACTATATCAAACAGTGGCGGTTCGCTGTATGGAAGCTAAAACCGACTAATCCCTACCCTCTTAGTTTCCATTTTAGTTATCGCTACAAAGTTTAATAAGACTTCCAAGTTACCAACAGTTTCCAACTTAGTTACCCTAAACATGATTTCCAAACGATTGATAAAGAAAGATCACAAGTTTCCATCTTAGTTATCTGTGATCAGGTGGTGCCCCTCTTGGCTTACTTCTAAAAGTCACGCTTGGGATTGGGATTTTTGTGTTTCTGCTGGCTTTGTGGCAGTAGGAACCTGATATGGCATTAGATTTCAAACGAAGACGTGAAAGTACTTAAGAGTCATGTAGTTACAAATTGCTATTGGCGCCATAGTCGTTTGTTAGGGCTTCACTGTTTTGGGCGTGGAATTGAGTCCTTAACTATACTTAAAGACTCCTTTTGCACTTCATTCATCTCTCCTAAAAACACCCAAATTTTATGAATCAAATTCAGAAACATTAAGACCACACCAGAGATAGATAATAAAATCATTTTCAAAACTGAAAATTTATCAATAGGGCCATCACTCATAACTTCCAAGTATAGTTGGTAAGAAATAACAGAAATTGCCCCCAACGTTAGCAACTTCATCATGATTTGTCTTAAGTAATCATCAGACTTTTTGCGTGACGACATACTACTCAACTTGTTTTCTAATAATTTTGAAATAATGGTTACTATAATTGCAATAAACAATGGTATTAATAAATCTTTCATATAACTCCATAATTAAATTTATTAGCCTGAGCTCTAACAGCTATTAGACCGAAAAACTCCATATTTAAATACCGCACTTTTCTATCAAGTTTTTATGCTATCAATTGTACTAGCCTTTGTCTTTCCATAACAATCACTTATACCGTAGCCTTAGTGATTAGCGTGGCAAATGTAGAATTTACCCATCTAGTATGATTCCCACTAAATCATGAGCTTACGTGCGTTAGAGCTGTGTTTTAACCATCAGAACCCTTGACTGTCTCCAAGCTAATTGAACTCAATAAATCCAATGCTTGACCCTATACGGTAAGGTGTTTATATTGTCGCCCGCCCAACGGGGCACATCCTAAAATGCACACCGGCCATCCTGCCATCATTCGTGTATTTATATTGGTGTTGTGAACTTCCATGCTAACGAAACTTCGTCCTTTTACTCGTGAATCGGGTGCACTTATGCATCTTTCGGTTCCAATCATTTTGACTCAAATAGCGACCCAAGCGATGGGATTTGTCGATACGACAATGGCTGGCCAAGTAAGCCCTGCCGACCTCGCCGCAATTGCACTCGGCACTAGCCTTTGGATTCCTGTATTGCTGCTACTGCGTGGCGTGATTATGGCGTTAACGCCAGTTGTCGCTTACCACCGCGGTGCTCGTGACTTTCAAAGTATCTCTGTTGAATTCTTCCAGATGGTTTGGCTCGCATTAATTGCTAGCGTGCTGCTTATCGCTTACTTGGTGAGTGCGAAACCGATTTTAGAATGGATTGGTGTAGCCGCTGAGATCATCCCTATCGGCAGTGACTATGCCTTTGCCCTAGCCTTCGGTGTACCGGGTATTGCCCTGTTCTACACCTTGAACGGCTTCTGTGAAGGGATGAACAATACCAAAGTACCAATGATCATTTCTGTGGTTGGTTTGTTGGTGAATATTCCGGTCAACTACGTGCTTATCTACGGTAAGTTCGGCTTCCCTGAAATGGGCGCTGTGGGTTGTGGCTGGGCAACAAGCTTGGTGTATTGGCTAATGTCGGGAATGCTGTATTCCTACATTAAAGGTCATCACCATTACAAGACCATCATCAACTTTTCAGATGCGAAGCCAAAAGCAAAAGAGATGCTTCACCTTCTAAGATTAGGTTTACCTATCGGGATGAACATTGCAGTGTGTGGCAGCATCTTTGCGGTAATCGCACTGATGATTGGTCGTATTGGTGCTGAGAACGTAGCAGCAGCTCAAATTGCACTTAACATCTCGAGCCTGACTTACGTGATTCCAATGAGTATCTCGTTTGGAATTACGATTCGTGTTGGACACGCTCTAGGTGAAAAAGACGAACTCGGTGCGATTGAGCGCAGTAAAGTCGGTATCTTGGTTGCAGCGTTGATCTCATTGCTTTCGGTTGCGATGTTCCTGCTGTTCCCAGAATGGATCATTAGACTTTACACCACTGACCCAGCGATAAGCGCAACGGCAGCGGTATTGTTGACCTTTACTGCTATGTACCAATTCAGTGATGCATTGCAAACGTCTGCTAACGGTGCATTACGTGGCTATAAAGATACTAAGATCCCAATGATCTTAGCCATCGCTTCATACTGGGGCTTGGCACTACCACTTGGCATGGTGTTGGGCTTAACAGACCACATTGTTCCTGCAATGGGTGAAGAAGGCTTTTGGATTGGCATTCTAACGGGATTAAGCGTATCAGCTGCGTTGATGTTGCTTCGCTTGCGATACGTAATTAAGAAGCGTGACTTGCCACCAGCAAGTGCTCCATTAGCAAACTAAGATAGACCTATAAGCTAATACAAAAAAGCGCGTTACTGCCACAAGGCAATAACGCGCTTTTTCTATTTAAATTGAACTGTGTTTATCTGTTTATCGCCAAATATGAGCCAGCAGCAATCATTATTCCACCAGCACTTTGATTTAGTCTTTTATGTGCGCGTGGCGTTTTTAACAAACCTGCCATTCTGCCCGCGCCCACAGCGATAAGCATTAAGCCTGACATCAGAGCAACAGATGCTAAAGCAGAAACTAATACGATATCTTGTGAGCGCAGAACAGTCAGATCAATAAAAGTCGGCAAGAACGAAATATAAAACAGAATCACTTTAGGGTTCGATGCTGAAATCAAAAAGCCTTGCGCGAAACTCGCGAGTTCAGATTTCTGACTCTGTTTGGCCGCAAGTTCCGCAGAGCCTTGCACTTCAGGCAGGCTCTTAAACATCTTGTAGCCCAAGTAAATCAAATAAGCTGCACCAACATAGCGAATCACCTCAAACGCAATCGACCAATTCTCGGCAATCGTTGCTAGACCGAAACAGGCAAGCGCAAGGTAAATAAGATCACTGCATATCATACCTAACGAAAGCGTGACGCACTTTCGCCATCCTTGAACCATAGCACGAGCTAAAATGGCAAAGACGCCAGGCCCCGGAGTAATACCAAATACAAACATGGCAATAAAGAATGTAATCGCACTTTCTAATGACATTGGACTGTCCTTTTCTATAACCCAACATAATTGATCATGAACGTATCATGGAGCTTCGATTCTGGTAAAGAACGTTTTTTACTAAATACGATTTACACAACTCATGTATTGAATAAGTGTCGCACGTAATTTACCCACCAGACTTAATTAAACCTAAACCTAAGTACTTTTCGTTAGGGCATAAAAAAGGCGAACCTATTGGCTCGCCTTAATCATTTTGTTCGCCAGAATCGTTTAGTCGTTACGAATGGGTGATAACAACTCAGGGTTAACCACCAAATTTCTCACACCGTGGGCGTGATCTTCGTTAAAGTCATTGCCTTCACACCAGCTACCTACTGTCGCGATATTTACTTTCGCGACTTGTGGTCTAACGCTCCATGTTACTTGGAAAGGTGAACCTTGCTCATTATAACCAGGACCCGTTGTAGAGCCTGCGTATTGGATCGCTGAGCCCGTATCTTGTGGGATGTTTGGTGCTTGATGTAAGCCGTTCACTTTTGAATGTTTAGCGAGCGCTTCAAAGTCGGGTGCTTTGTCGTCATTCACTAATACGTAAACTTGGGTTTCTACACGCAGTTGCGGGTTGGTAATCGCATCGTTAAAACAAGCACCCAGTGTTTCACCCGGTTCAACTTGCGCCGTTGAATAAACATAGTGAACTTCAATGGTGTCACCCGAATGCAAAGAACCATGCTCGCTCGGACAAACCTTGCCCTCAAATGGTTTCAGCTCAGCAGAACTCAGCTTGCCTGTGTATTTAAAGCCACTCTGGAATCCCTTACCATCACCGTTACCAGCGTATTGAGTAAACTCTCCACCTTTATGCTCAGCATTTTTATGGAAGTGAATATTACATAAGTTCATCGCTGTTGAATCAGGGGCATCCGAGAACAGCCTAGTATTTGTACCTTCTAATGAACCCAAATCTCTTGGAGCTTGCGGTCCAAAACCTTGTCCTTGGGTATTTTCAGAAAGCTTTGCTCTTTGTTCTGCGATAACACCATCTGATACAGACTCATGGTTCGCGTCTGATGCACTTGCATGAGCTGACAACATCACCAATGCGGCACTTAAAAACACACTCTTATTCTTCATTTTTCTTCCCTAGAATATTGATAACTAAACCCAAACCGACTTAACAGCAAACATCTTACTATGCTCATAAGTGAATATAAGGCTTGTCTTTGTAAGATTAGATTTCATTGCTTACTTTGGGATGAGTATTAGAACCCTTGATGCATATAACAAGTCAAACAGGGTAAATTCGGCGACTCCCTTCCAGAACGAATAATTTCCTATTTTCGTTAACCGTCGCCTGACTCAGCGCTCAGATAAGTGAACACGATTCTTAGGAAGAATGGTGGCCAGATTTAGAAGACCAAAAAAGGCGAACCATCTGGCTCGCCTTCACGTTTCATTCTATCTATTAGGTTGTCGTTCTAGGTTAACGATTTAACCGTTACCGGTGGCAAATATCCCAAACGTCATGACGTTCAATGCATCTGTCACGCCCTCTAGTGATTTAATCACCGTCTTAGTCGGTTTATTATGACGAATAAAATAGCTTCCGATGCCTTTTTCACCGCCACTCTTAGCATCGCTTTCAGTTGTTTCTGTCGCTTCTATTTGAGAAGGCTCCACTGATTCTGGCTCTGCATTGGCGTGAGCTATCGTATCTTTATTTGAATCAAGGTTAGTGAGTGGTTGATGATTAACGATTGAATCATGGGAAGAATCAACGCTGGTCTCAGCGTTTGTATCCTTTGAAGTCTCGAGATTACTCTCTCCCTCTACGCTTTTCGACATAGCATCTTCGTTGCTCAATGTCTCATCGTCTAGCTGATGATTACTCGTTGAAGAACAGGCTGTTAAGAAGAACAGGCTAACGATGAATATGAGTAAGTTTCTCATCATAATGATAAAGCACGAATTAATAAAACATTGTTCGATTGTATTTTATTTGGCTGACGACATCCAGTGATAAGCGGAGTAAACACGAACAGTCACGGTCTTGAAGAGTAAACAAAAGCGTACGGGTTTAGTGCTTAAGAATAATAATTCGAGAGCTCAATTAGGTTGCCCGCCGCTTATCATCTGAAAGGTGGTGTCAGTTAGGCTTGAGGATTCACACGCTATAAGCTTAATCTTTACTGGAACACAGTTCAGAGATTCGGTCACACATGGCTTGGTTGACTGCGAAGTGGGTGTTGAGGAATGCTAGTTGGGCAAGTGCCGATTCAGCGGTGCGCTCGTAGCCTTGGGTAAAGGTTGGTAGCAATTGGGCAAACTTAGGGAAGCGTGCTTCTAGCCTTCTATCCGACATAAATTCATCAACGAATTCAGGCTCAGACTGTTCAGTTTGATCCACAAGATCGATCAAACGATCGAGTGCGTAAGATTGAATGAACCGACTGCCCGACAGCTTTTCGCCTCGGTTATAACGAGACATACCCACATAAAGATTGGTTAGAGCCTCACCAATGATCCAATCTTGGGAATTAGTGTCTGTCTCCCCTTTTATTGGTGAAACACAACACTGTGTATCAAATTCATGTTGCTGCCAAACAATACGCCCTTCAGCAAACGGAATGTGCGCTAACTCGTGGGGTTCAAACACTGCAAACTCACAAAAGATTCCGTCAGCGTACAGAACTTTATAGCCATCGACGGTATTTCTCACTGTGTAGTCGATTGAGTGAATATCAGATAGCCAATGCAAACTGTCTAAGAAATACTGCTTGTGCCCTGTTTGCACTATTGCGAAAAAATCGACATCTGAGTACTGATCAAGTCGTTCTGTTTCAATACCTACTGAGCCCAATCCCAGCAAAGCATGAGCCTTACCCGATGCTTCCAAAGACTCCCCAATAGCATCTAAACGCTGGAGTAATTTTTCTGGTGTGTTTATGTGTCTTGTCTGTATCACTTTGTCCGTCTGCATTGCTCAATCCCTATCAAGTTGAATGCCACTCAACCTAACTGATAGTTAGAACATCTAAGAAGCTTAATTTATAAAATGTGTGTTTTGGATAACGATCTGCGCAAGTTATTGTTTGAATTAAGGTGGGATTTAGAGGTGAGAAAGAGTGTGTACAAGCTATAAACAACACTCTTCTATCATGACTTATCTTTTTAGCAGCTCATATTTGCAACAACGTTGACGCCATGCTCACGAAGTTTGCTTTTCTTCCAAGATCTCGCGTCTGCCGACATATGAACAGAGACCGTAAAACCCAATTTGGCACTCATGATACCGATCGACATGCCTAGATTACCCGTGGATCCTACCGCAATGCTGTATTGTTGGAAGAAGTCACGGAATTCAGGTTCGAGCAACTTACTATAGTCATCGCTCTCACACAGTAACCCGGCTTCAATCGCAAGCTTCTCGGCATGTGTTAGTACTTCATAAATACCACCGCGAGCTTTGATTGAACCTGAAATTGGCAAATGGCTGTCTTTCTTCATCATCAAACGCCCTTTTATAGACTGCTGATAATGCGCTTCCAATACTGATTTCATAGATGGAATGTCAATAAGCTCAGACTCGATGATGCCATTGGTCGCTTGAGTTTCAGGAAACGCCTTGGCTAGATAAGGAGCAAACCTTTGCAGCTTCAAACTCGCATCATGAATATCTTGTTCGCCTAATCCCACATAAGGTAAACCGCGCTCCAGAGTCGTCACATTTGGGTTAAACCAAACCACTTCTTCCAATGCAATCAATTGTTGAAGTAATGGGAAATCTGAGATGAGTTTATGGGTATTCAATATGGTCATGGATTACCTTTTTTGGTAAAGCGCGCGCGACGCTGGTTCAGTCATTAGTAAACCTATTTAAACGGTATTTGTGTAATCATTCAATGATCTGTAGGCTAGCCTGTCTCTCATAAGCAAACAGTAGAACAACCTATGAGCGCCTCTCTTCGTAATAGCATTTTCGTCATGTTAGGGATTCTATTCCTAGCACTTAACCTTCGTGGGCCTTTTACGAGCTTGGCTCCTGTGCTTTCTCAGGTTATGGAAGGCCTCAACCTTACGTCGTCGGCTGCTGGATTCTTAACAGCTTTGCCACTGTTAACTTTTGCCTTATTTTCACCATTAGTCACCAAGATATCTCAACGAATTGGTCTAGAACCTAGCCTGCTCTTAGGCTTAGTTTTGATCACTACGGGTATTACACTGCGCTCTTTTGGAGCAATTCCGACGTTATACATCGGCACAGTAATGATTGGACTTGGTATCGCGATTGGTAACGTGTTGTTGCCCGTTGTAGTGAAAATTAGCTTCCCTACTCGTATTGCGACAGTCACTTCTTTGTACATTTTTACGATGGGCATCGGTTCGACGTTAGGCTCAAGTTTGATGGTGCCGTTTTCAAATCTAACCTTATTTAAGATAACGGGTTGGCAATTAGCGCTGTTAATGAACCTAATATTCCCAATATTAGCTCTGATGATCTGGTTGCCTAAAATCAGAAAACGCTCTTCTTCATCGACCAATAACAAGCATCAAGAAAAGCCGATTCCGATGAAGAAGATGATCAAGAGTGGCATTGCATGGCAAGTGACACTAGCTCTTGGGCTTAACTCATTTACCTTCTATTCTTTGGCAGGCTGGCTTCCACAGATCTTAAACGACCTTGGCTACAGTGAAATCGATGCGGGTTATATCTACGGATTTCTACAATTTTCGACTATGGTTCCGGGATTACTGTTACTGCCGTTCTTAGGTAAAAGCGATAACCAACAATGGCTCATTACGCTTTGTACTTCGAGTGTATTTATTGGATTGATTGGGCTGCTGTATTTGCCTGAGTTTGCGATCTTTTGGGTGGGACTCTTTGGATTAGCCAACTGCTCTACGTTTATTATCGCTCTCTCTTTTGTTGGCCTGCGAACTTCGAATAGCAGCCAAGCCGCATCGCTGTCGGGTATGGCGCAAGGAATCGGTTATGCGTTGGCTGCCACTGGTCCAACATTGGTGGGTAAGCTTCATGCTCAGACAGATTCTTGGAGTGTTCCTATTCTGCTGATCGCATCTGTTGCCTTTGCGTGCACGATTTTCGCAGCACTGGCAGCACGAGATAAAAAAGTGAGCGTTTAGGCCAAACAGAATGATTATGGTGTCGCGACTTTATTGCTGACGACAGTTTTGATGTATTCACTTGGCGACAAACCAAACTTCCCTTTAAAGCGCTGGCTAAAACGCCCTTCCGATTGATAACCGCAAGACTGAGCTAACATCGCCACATTCTGCTGTCCGTTTTGCATCAGATAAAGCGCATGACTCAACCGAACTTCAGCCAAAACCTCACGATATTGCATGCCTTCAAGTTTCAATTTACGGATAAGCGTGGCGCGGCTCATCGCAAAGCGCTCTGCTACCGACTCTAACGGATGTTTCTCGTCCGGTGAATGTGAAAGGTAGTGGCTGAGTTTCTGGCTAAACGAAACGTTTGAGCTAATAAACAATCGATGCAGTACGCCCTTCTCGGCTAATTGCTGGTATAAGCCCTGCAACCAAAACTGCTGGGTCTCTTTACTCATGCTTTGTTTATCAAAGGAAAACAGAGCATTGAGTGAATCTTGTAAGCTACGATCCGCTTGTACTTTAGGCAGCCCCAGATCATTCGAGCGTTCCTCACTTAAATCAAGCATCGCCTGAGAAGGTTGGAATTGAAAGCTGAACACTCGTGATAAGAAGCGCCCTTTGTGGGGCATGTTCTCAAAACTTAGTGAAGCTGATGCCTCACACAACAACAGCTCAGAATGTGAGAGTTCTGCCGCTGAATCTTTCCAAAACAGGCGCTTACTGCCTGTAATGATCTGAATGATACTAGGGGATAGAATCCTCACATTGCGCAGTTTTTGTAACTGCTCTGCACGAAAGATCGTCACTTGATATTGATGATTCATCTCATCCCCTTGTTTACTTATTATGTACGTGTATAAGCTTTAACGTACATAAGCTATTAACGTGTATAAGTTGCGGTCAGTTTAGCTTTGTCTAAAGCCATGCTGTTCAACGTGAATCCAACCACAGCCGACGGCGTATTTTCGTCGAGGTTAAGTTTGTCCGTTGGTAATGCCCAAACCGTGAACTGGTAACGGTGCATACCATCTTTTTCTGGAGGACAAACGCCACCGTAGCCAACTGTACCGTAATCAATGCGACCTTCTTTGCCACCGACTTTAGAGATGTCGACACCGCGAGGTAGCTCGTTCACAGTTGCAGGGATATCAAACGCAACCCAATGCCAGAAGCCACTTTCAGTCGGTGCATCTGGATCATAAGCTGTGATAGCAAAGCTTTTGGTACCTGCTGGTGCATCTTTCCACATCAATTGTGGTGATTGATTATCGCCGTCACAACCCCAACTAGAGTATTCAAAAGTCTTTGCCATTGGGTGACCTTCTTGAATATCGTTGCTGGTTAATTCGAACGCATGAGCAGAGCCTGTAGCCAAAATACTGATTGCCAATACTGATTTGATGATGAGTTTCATGATGGTTCCTCTTATTAGGTATGAGCCCAGTATAGTCCCCACATTTCGCCCAATAATGACAGTAAGTACACAATTATCTATTTTATTTCAAATAAATGATACTTACTGTATTTGTACTTTATTATTTAAAAGCATGACCCACTCGACAATTTGTTGTTAAAAGAACACTTGTTGACATTCAGGTTACAAATCGCGCCCAAAACTCTTTAGACTCGCCCCACGACTTTTAACGAGAATGATTGGATGCGCAGGTTTACATTAGCTCTTTGCTTGATCTTTTGGCTCCCAACCCTAGTCAATGCCCAAAGTTTGCAAGATAAGTGGCAAACTCTGTATCAACTGAGCTGGCAATCATCCCCACTCTTAGTATCTCAACAAGAGTTGGCTCAGTATCCGAAAGTTCTGCTCCATGAAAATAGCCGCTATCCTGATTTCAACCAATTCAGTTGGGACGACATCGCAGCGTTAGCGTCAATACAAGATCACTGCCAAGCGATTGAAAGCAGTAACCCTTCATTACATGAAGCCATCGAGTTCGAGCTCGCTCTGTGTCAGCAACAAACATTGGATTCGATTTGGTTTGCAGCACACTCCAAACGTCACCCTGCCGGTGGCAGCTTTGCTGGTCGTTATTTAGCCGCTTACCCAGATGTGACCGAGCAGATACGCCCATTTTTGAGTCTTACCAACCCTCAGCACCCTTTATATAACAAACTAGAAAGCCTAAGTGCACAAGGCAGAGAAGCACTGCTCAATGGATACCGCGCTTGGCAACAAGATGATGTGCTTTGGTTAAGTGGCGAACAAGGCTGGAAAGCTATTCCCTTAGATGTTTGGCAACCTATCGCAGAGCAACAAGAGGTATCTTTGGCAGGTGAAACCTGTACTTTTCGTTACAGTAACGTGTGCTTAAACGAGCCTAGCAATGACAATCTGATCATGAAAACGTTGATCTTTACATTGCTGCTAACGTTGCTTTCCGGGCTCGCTAGAGTCTTATACCTAAGAACAAAACAACGAAAAGAGAGGCAGTTCGTTTTACAGCTTCTTACTCATGAACTGCGCACGCCTATTACTAGCCTAGGCTTAACCGTCGAAATGTTTAGAAATCGCTACGATGACTTTTCTGATGAAACTCAAAGTGCGGTTTGGCGTTTAATATCTGACTATCAAAGGCTTTCTCAGCTCACCGAAAACAGCAAAGTGTACCTAAGTTCGGATCAGTCAGAGCCTTTGTTGAAGCAAAACGCTTCATTAGAAGAGTGGCTCGATCATGTCTGTGAAAAGCACAATATTTCTTATCAATGTGAAGCGCGTGAAGTTGAACTGAACCTTCCCTATTACTGGCTAACCATCTGCTTGGATAATCTAATCAAGAATGCCAAACAACATGGTAAAGGTGAGGTTTTGGTCAAGGTCGAACTCGGTGACAAGCTGACGATTGAGGTACAAGACGAGGGGCACTTCCCTTCACCGATACAACGGCTCATGTCTGGTGTCACGCCAAGTGAAACGCACGAACTGGATAACATGGGCATTGGCCTGACTATTGTCGAGCACTTGATGAAGCAAGCGAATGGCCGCCTCATTATTCTTCGTAACCCAACCCGATGTATTTTGGAAATTGCTTATGAACACCCTACTGCTGATTGAAGACGACCAACTGCTTGGACAAGGCCTCGTCAGCTTCTTTGAATCCAATGGTTACCAATGCCTTTGGGCGAAGGATTCAGAGAATGCCAGTAAGAAATGGTTTCGAGCCGATCTTGTGATACTGGATCGACAGCTTGAAGATAGGGACAGCTTGCAACACCTTCCAAACTGGTTGCTCCTCAAAGCGCTGCCTGTGATTGTGTTGACCGCTAAAGTAGAAGTTCAACAACGTGTTGAAGGTTTAATGGCGGGTGCCAAAGACTATGTGACTAAACCATTTTCGAACGACGAATTACTCGCTCGAGTCATTACCCAGCTACGTCCGTTAGGTGTGAGCCTCTTAACTTACGCAAATATCCAAATCAACTTGTCGGAACGGATCGCTTATCTGGATGAAAGCCCTGTAACACTAAAACCTAAAGAGTTTCAGCTATTGGTACTGTTTGTTCAGAACCAAAGTCGTGTGTTTCACCGAGATGAATTACTCAATAAGATTTGGGGATATCAGGCTTTTCCTAGTACCCGAACTATTGATAATCACATACTGCGCTTACGCCAGAAGCTGCCAACATTGAATATAGAAACACATCGTGGCGTTGGTTACCGCTTGGCCGGGGAATCATAATGAAAGTTACTTCGTTAACCGCACTGATCTACACATTGCCGCTCGCAAGTCATGCGGCATGGTTTACCGACACGCCATTGCAGCACACCTATCAATCTCTACTTGATGACCAACCTCAAGTTGCGTGGCAAGAGCTGCAAATCGCACTCGATCACAAATCACTTGATAGTGAGCTTTGGTTGCCAGTTAAACAACAGATACTGAGCCAAACTCAATGCGGAACTTCACTAAGACAAGACACTGAGACGAAACATCACATTCAAGTTAGCTTCATTCGACGCTACGGCCTGTCGTCGCACGGTTATCAAATCAAAGTCTCTGCCGAGCAACTCAGCAAAGGCTCAGAAACTCAAACTCTTTCTTTGGTATCGCCTAAAGGTAAAGTCCTTCTCGATGGACAACTCGCTTCCAATAATGAGTATCAAGAGATTGAAACCAATGAAATGTTCATCAAACCCGAATCTGGTGTTTATCAACTAAAGATAGGTTCAAATCACTACCCTATTATTGTCGCTTTAAATAACAGTAATCGATGGCTGACGCTCGAAAGTAAACTCAGCGAACCACATATCGTGCTCTCGCCTCCAAAGGTGATCGACAACTGCCCTGACGCTAATGTGAGTTGGCAATGGTTTGATGAAAACTACAACCTGCTGGGTTACAAAGTGCCAATCAAAACAGCGCAAGCACCCGTTCCCACAGAAAGTCCACTTGGAACCAAAGCCAAGCACTTGAGTGCTTCGGTTGAAATGTTTGAATACCAAGGCGCTATTGAAGTCCAATATGTGCAGCGTGTCGCGGTGCCTTTCTAATGGAATGCTTTCAGAAGAAGATTAGAACTAGGTAATGCAGAAAATAGAGACATATAGGTGACAAAGCACTAACGCTACTTGGGTGTAATGACCGTACTTACCCTTTACGGAATCTAGATATGCTCAGCGTACGTCACCCACTCAATCTTTCTACTTGTGCCATTGTAGCTTTAACAACAGCTTGTCTGTTTTCATCCAATGCACAAGCGAGCCAAATAACGCTAACCAGTAATAGCAGCGTCAGCACTAACACCACTACCAACAATACAATCTCTATTTCATCGAATACTTTAGAGATAGATTGGAACGGCTTAAGCGTTAACAGCGCTGCTCTCACCGTTGATAGCCAACCACAGAAAGCGACCAATCTGGTCATTGGCTTTTCCGATAAAGCTGACTCAGCAAAAATCGCCACTTGGACCTTAGTACCCAGTGGGATAAACCTTGAGGCAGAGCTTAATCAAGACCAGCTCACTTTTCAGTTCAGCTTGCCTTCAAATATTCAGGTGAAGCGAAACGATCCCATCGAGTTGACGTGGTTTGATCTCGCCGAACAACAAACTCAGACACTATTTCTTCCGTTTAGTGAAGGTATGCGCGTGCCTACTGACAACAAGCTTTGGGCAAGTTATCTCGTCGGTAACCATTCTGGAAGTAACACTACTCAAGACTTGAAGATGCCTTTTTGGACAGTACAGCAAAACAATCATTTCATTAGCTATCAAATGGTTAATGCAACCAATAATCAACTGCTCTTTTCAGATGCATCCTCTAATGCTTCCTCAAATACAAAAACCAAAATTGATATGAAGGCAGCACACCAATTTACGATGCTCAATCAGTCACAGCCTTTTATTGTTCGTATCACCCTCGGAGACTCGTGGTTAGATGGTGCCAAACAATACCGAGATTGGCGCATCAATAATGACCAGTCTGAAACGCTTGTAGCAAAGCAAAAGCGCAATCCAGATGTGACTAAGTTGATCGGCGCGAGCCACGTTTACCTATTTGGCAAAGACCCATTAAGCATCCAAGATGTGAGTGACTGGTGGGGATTGAAAACATGGTATCTAGAGGGCTCTAAACTCAATGTTTCTGCGGAAGCGAAAAGAGAGCTATCGTCACTCTCCAAGGGGAAAGATTGGTTCAGTCAGTACCACAAACAACTATTGTTGGACTCTATTAGCCAGTCATTGCAGGTGTTATATCCTGTTGGTAATCCGACACTCGAAGACAACACGATTAAAGCGCAATATAAAGCAGCACAGGATAAGAAGAACTGGTTGCTAGAGCACGCTTCCCCTTACCTAAACTCGTCAGAGACTTGGGGACAAGCGCTGTCTTCAGACATGGTCGCTAATCTAAATAAGGCAGGCTTAAACAAACTGTGGCTTGGATTCGATAATTGGATGCCAGCATTCTATCAACCTAACGCTGTGGGTCTGGCAAAACAGTCCGGATATCTGGTCGGTACTTACGATTCCTACAACACCGCAATTCCTGCGAAGCTCAATGACAACTGGCTAACCGCTCAATTACCAGAGCCGATGCGTCAAAGTTGTGCGATTGAACTAGCGGATGGGAGTTTGAAAAAAGGATTTCGTGGAAACGGCTTTTACTTAAACCCGAACTGCCATTTAGAATACGTAAAACAGCGTGCTCAAGACATTATGAGATTCGGCAACTTCAACAGCTTGTTCTTAGATGTTGATGCAACCGCCATGGCACGTGAAGATTACCGCGTCTCTATAGACAGTAATGGCAATACAAACGACGAATCAGACATGCTTTCTGCGTTCAACAACCGAATGAAGTGGCTTAGCGAGCAACCTTCGTTAGTATTAGGCTCTGAAGACGGCAACAGCCTAACAACAAAAGGCATCGCGTTTGCACACGGCTTAGAAACGGTTGGTTTTGGTTGGACAGACAAAGACATGAAAGAGAACCGCCAATCTCCCTATTACTTAGGTCGTTGGTACCCAGACCAAAAGCCCGACTTCTTCTTTAAGCCGGCCGCGGTTAAAGAGCCCTATAAGTCGCTACTGTTTTCGCCTCAATATCGAATTCCACTTTACCAAGCCGTTTTCCATGATGAAGTAATCAATACGCACCATTGGCATTCAGACAGCCTTAAGTTCACTAATGTACAAGCAGAACGTGACTTAACCGCCATGCTGTACAACACACCACCGATGGTTCACTTGACCAGAGATGAAGCTTTATCAAGTTCAAGCCAGAGAATCAAAGCACTCAAACACTATCAAGATGGCTTTGAACCAATGCACGAACAGTTATGGGATAAACAGTTAGTCGATTCCGAATGGTTAGATAAGAGCGGCGATGTTCAACAAACTGAGTTCAGTGACGGGAGTAAGATCATTGCTAACTTTTCTAACAAGGCATTTCGTTACAACGGTGTCGATATTGCTGCCCTATCGGTCAAAGCTATATTGGCGAATGGGCAAGTCGTCGACTGGCAGCCCGATCATAGTTAGCTTCGATACGGTTTAGACAATAACGAATAATAGGAAGCCTAAGCACTTAACCGCTAAGGTTTTCCCCGTTACTTTTGCTTCCTATTTTGAAAGGCAGTCAGTAGATAGTCGATAAAGACCTTTTTACGTTTCGGCATCAACTGCCTGTCTGCATACACTAGGCTTACTGAAACTTCCGGCATCTCATATTCAGGTAGCAAACGAATCAACTTGCCTGTCTTGAAGTGCTCACGACAAATGAATTCAGGAAGCACCGCCAAGCCGAGCCCATCTACACAAGCTGTTAGGCATGCCGTGATGGTATTCACCCGTAACTGACACGGCAGATCGATCAAAATCGACTCACCGCCTTCTAATTGTAAATGCCACTTGGGTAGACGCGCGGCCTTGTTCACCACCTCAATCATTCTGAATGGCGGTTCAAGATCATCGGGTGAAGAGACGTCATCGAACTGCTCTAAATACTCAGGGCTGGCTGCCAATACACGCTTTGATGTTGTGAGGTAGCGAGAAACCAAGCTCGAGTCCACTAGCTCACCAATTTGTGCGTAAAGATCGATACCCTCCGCAATGATGTCGACTTCTCGATTCGACAGTTCTAAGTTCAAAGTCACGTTTGGGTGCTCTTTTAGGAAGCTGTGGATGTATTTGGCTAATACTTGATGCCCCAATTCGACAGGCAACACAACATTCAACTGCCCTCGGATCAAATCCTGATTGGCTGAAACCTCTAGCTCAGCTTGGTTCATGATCTCTTGCATCTGCATGCTCGACTGATAAAAGCGCTCACCCTCTGGCGTTAAGACTAAACTTCGTGTCGAACGAGTGATCAACCTCACACCTAGATGCTGTTCCAGCTCGTCTAGCTTTCGGCTGACGGTCGACTTGGTCATGTTCAATGCTTCAGCTGCGTGCGTGAAACTCCCACAATCAACAACTTGTGTAAAAACAGTCACAGCATTTAAGTCCATCGTACTTCTCCCAAAGCGCCATTAGTTAGATTTTTGCAACAGTGTTTCCCTTTTTTCCTATCTTATCAATCAATCGAATTCATTTACAATTCGTTACATCTAAATAAAAACAAAATGAGAAAGAAAAAATGACAGAGAACAACAACGCTTCGCAAACAGTAAGCACAAAAAAACGTAAAAAAGCTCCGCTTATTGCTACTGCGATCATGCTGTCATTGGGTTTAGCCGGTGCTGGATACTGGTACGGCTATGGCCAGTACTTTGAATCTACCGACAATGCCTACCTACAAGGCGACATCACGAATATTAGCCCTAAGGTCTCTGGCTATATTGTTAAGTCTTATGTGAGTGATAACCAATCGGTTAAAGAAGGTGATTTGCTGGTTCAAATCGATGACCGTGATTACCAGTCAGCACTCGCTCAAGCAAACGCCCATTTAAGCGTCGTGCAATCAGACGTCAAAAATCTAGTGGCACAACAAACGTTACAACGTAGCAAGATCAATCAAGCAGAAAGCCGCGTTGATTCTGCACAAGCTGAATACGAACGCGCGATTCAACAAGTGGTACGTTCTCGTAGCTTACTAAAGCGTAACTACGCGTCTCAAGATGAAGTCGATAGCATGGTTGCACAACAAAAAGTAACTCAGGCAGATTTAGAAGAAGCAAAAGCAAACCTCGTTGCAACCAATGACCAATTAACCGTTATCGCTAGTGAGATTGAGCAAGCAAATGCATCCGTGACCGAAGCTCAAGCCCAGAGAGATCAAGCACAGCTTAACCTTGATTACACCAAAATTTACGCGCCAACAGATGGCGTGATTGGTAAACGCAGCGTACGTGAAGGCTTGCTGATTCAAGCAGGCGCACCACTGATGAGCTTGGTACCAAACAACCAAGTGTGGATTGAAGCCAACTTCAAAGAGACACAGCTAAGTGGTATTCACAAAGGTCAGACGGTTGAAGTAGAGCTGGATGCGTTCCCGGGGCAGCCTCTTGAAGGTGTGGTAGACAGTTTCTCCCCTGCGACTGGCGCTAAATTTGCGCTCCTACCACCAGAAAACGCGACCGGTAACTTCACTAAAATCGTTCAACGTGTACCGGTTAAAATTACTATTCCAGATCAGCAAGAGTTGAAAGGTCGACTGCTTCCTGGTTTGTCTGTGGTAGCGACCATCGATAAACGAGGCTAGACCATGAGTAACGCTGGTGTTGTCACCCAAACAAATGATGATGACGAGGTTTCGAGACGCCATTGGATCGCCCTATTTGGCGGCTTGATTGGCGCGTTTATGGCGATCTTGGATATTCAGATCACCAACTCGTCTCTCAAAGATATTCAAGGTGCGCTATCAGCCACCTTGGATGAAAGCTCGTGGATCTCTACGTCTTACCTAGTCGCAGAGATGATCGCTATCCCACTCAGTGGTTGGCTTTCTAAAGCGCTCGGTAAACGCCGTTATATCACGTGGACGACAGCCATTTTCACCATTTCATCTTTGTTGTGTTCGTTCTCTTGGAACATGACCTCGATGATCGTGTTCCGCGCGATGCAAGGCTTCAGTGGTGGTGCTCTAATCCCGCTTGCTTTCTCGCTGGTGATTCAGTTATTGCCGGTCAACAAGCGTGCTGTGGGTATGGCACTGTTTGGTGTAACCGCGACCTTTGCTCCATCGATTGGCCCTACCTTTGGTGGCTGGCTGACGGAGAACTTCTCGTGGCACTATATTTTCTACATCAATATTCCGCCAGCTTTGCTTGTGATCACCATGATCCGATATGGCTTGGACGATGAAAAGCTCGACCTTGGCACGCTGAAAAAAGCCGATTGGTTTGGTATCGCCACCATGGCATTAGGGCTAGGTTGTTTGGAAGTGGTGTTAGAAGAAGGTAACCGTGAAGAGTGGTTCAGTTCGAGCTTTATTATTGGCTTGAGTATCGTGTCGGCGGTGAGTTTGGTTTACTTCGTGATAAACGAACTCCAACACAAGAAGCCATTGGTTAACCTGCGGCTATTGCGGGATGGGCAATTTGCGATGTCTTGTATCGCCTATTTGATTCTAGGAATGGCATTGCTCGGCTCTATCTATGTTCTACCGATGTATCTCACTCAAATTCAGCAATATAACGCGATGGAAATTGGTGAAGTGCTAATGTGGATGGGTTTCCCACAGCTTCTGATATTCCCAATTGTGCCAAAGCTAACACAGATCATTAAGCCTAAGTACTTGGTTACCTTTGGCTTCGCGATGTTCGGTTTTAGTTGTTACGTAAATACACACATGACAATCGATTTTGGCGGGCAACAGCTGATTTTATCTATGGTTCTGCGTGCTATTGGTAGTCCGTTCATCATGGTTCCGCTGTCTTTGGTTGCCATGAAGAACATCAGCAAAATGGACACGCCAGACGCATCAACGTTAACCAACGTAATGCGGAACTTAGGGGGCGCTTTCAGCATCGCGATTATCGCTACGCTATTGGATAACAAAACCCGTGAGCACTTAGCACACATCAAGGAGTCGCTACCTTCAGTGAGTCAACTTGGTTGGCAGACGCTTCAGCAACAACAAGCGTTTTTCATTCAGTCAGGAAGTGATGCCGCAACTGCGATGCAACAAGCACAAGCAAGTTTGCTCGGCACAATGCAACGTGACGCAGCCATCATGGCTTACAACGATGTGTTCTTAATGATGACGGCGTTCTTGGCTCTAGCGGCAGTATTGATTCTAAACATGCGTGATTAACGCTAGAGTTTCGGTAAATAAAACTTCAAGCAAAGAACAACATTTCGAATAAAAACTCGAACAATAAAACAGATAGGTGAGCTTATCGGCTTGCCTCTTTTTTATTTCTAAAACACGTATAACCCCACTAAAATCAGGTAAAAGTCACCTGCGTTTGAAGGCTTTCATAAATGTTATCTAATACTCTTTAATTACCAATAGTTTATTGAGTGTTTGTATGTGATATAGGCACCTTGACAATGTGCAACTTGACACCTAAATTAAAAAATAACATTTGGTATTAAGGAAAATGGATTTGACCTTACCAACAGACCTTCGAATTTTGATCGTCGACGACTCTAAAAGCGCAACAATACTTATTAAGCAGCAACTGGCTAGTTTGGGAGTTTCGCGCGACTGTATTTTTATTGCGACCGACTATCGAAAAGCCATTAAAGCGGTCGAGACACACTCTTTTCATGTACTCCTCATTGACTACCACTTAGAACAGTCTTTTACTGGCTTTGAGCTGTTGGGCATTCTGTATCGAAACCGCCTCATCGATCATACTGTGGCGACAATCTTGCTCTCTGGGGATATGCGTCAGGAAACAGTATTAACCGCCCTTTCAGGTGAAGCACACCACTTCGTTTCTAAACCGATTAATACTCAAACGTTGGGTAAAAAGATCCAAAGTGCCGTGTCCGTTTCAAAGAAACTCACCCAACTGAATGATTTGTATCCCATTGCCAGTCAAGAGAGATTAGCTCAAGCTTTGGCGATCTCCCCTAATGGTACTAGCGTTCAGTTCGAAGCGACATTGATTGAACATTTAATTGCAGGTAAGAAATGGCAGTTACTCTCTAGCGTCATTAACAACTCCAAAACCAACATGCACCCAACCAAATTGGTGGCTGAGGCGCTGATTCTCGACAGCTTAGGCAAGCCAAATTTAGCCATAGATAAGCTCCACAATTTTCTAATAGCACAGCCACTCTCATTGAGCGTGATTGACTGCTTAAGCTGTATCTATGAAAAACATAAAATGCTGCTGCCTGCTCTTAAATTAGCGATTCGTGCATTTGAGATGACTCCCAGCATCAGCCATCGTGCAATCAGGGCCATCGACTTAGCTGAGAACGCAGATAACACACATATGATCATAAAGTTAGGTGAGATGTATGCAACCCACATTTCAGCTGCTGACATTGATGTCATCCATTCCATTGGTGCGCACTTTAATTCCTTAAAAGCAACGTATCAGCGCGAGACGCAACTAAAGTACAAACGTATTTTGCTTGAGCACGCCAACCAATTCACCGAGTTGGTAAACCTGAAACTTCCGGTAAAACAACAGCAGCAAGTTTTGGCCAGCCTTGCCCTATTTCAGAGCAGCATATTGCTCATCGAAAATAGCCCTCAGATTGCCCACAAAAAAGTGATTAGAGCTTCGACACTGTTAGCGAACAATTTCCACAGCCAACCGACTTATTTGCTCACTCAGTTATTACCCATGCTCGCCCACTTTGGTGAGTACTCTCTTTATCATTTAACAGTGGAATGTCTCAAATCTCGTGGAGAAGCCATAAATCACCAACTTGAGTCCAAAAATGTCGACCCTTCAACGTGTATAAACATTGAAAATTTGGGTTCGATCCAAGAAATAAAGGACTACATTCACAGTTACCCATATTCAGTTGCCGCCAAACTTGACTATATATACGCCGTCAATAAAGCTCATATAGATGAGAAACTTAGCGACGACTATCTAGAAGAAATCTTACAGTTAGAACTTCCTCCAAAATGGAATCAATGGATTAGTGATTCATCAAGGTATGGTTTTTCCACTAAGCCGCCTAGCCCATTTTCAACATTCACCCGACAGGAGTCCACATGCTAGACTTTGATGCTTTAAACGCCTATTTAGACAATGACAGAGACGTCATTTACGCCGTTTTGTCTACATATCAAGAAGACCATGGCAATTCGCTACAAGAGATCGAAGAGTTGGTTCAACAACAAGATTGGGGCAAGCTTCATTTTACCGTGCACACCTTAAAAGGCATTTTAGCCAGCTTTGGTGAAGAAACGGCCACAGTTGCATTGGAAAGAGTAGAACAAAACACACTCAATAAGCTTGCGCCGCAAGATGATGATCTTTCGGTTATCTACAGCGAAATGAAGATCATTAATCAGCAAATCGATGAGGTTCTTAGCACTTATTAGTCGATAGAATTAAAACGTGCATGGCGATACTTAACAGCCGACACAGCTAAAAGAGTTGAGGTGCTTGGAAACATTGAACCTCGACTCTTAACATTTTTCTCATCATTTCTCCTCTCAATTATAGTTCTAACCCACACCTATAAATTCACGTCATTTATCTAGATAAACCGATGTATAACACATGCTTTATAAACTATCCGTCTTAATGTTTTAAACGAAAAACCAACACACTTGATGAGATGCAAAATAGTTAAATATTTGTAGATCTTTTTGTGACATAAACATACGAAATTGCATTTTATTTATTGGTAAAGAAGAAATTGTTATCTACACTCTAATGAAACCAAGCGTTAATCACTTGGTGGCATAATAAAAAAAACTAAAACGTTCAGTCGGCTAGATAAGGACAAGGAAATGAACAACGATAGTTTTGCTGCGTTTCAGGGGCTCACGGATGAAACACCCATTACCGAATCATTTTCTACCAGTGCAGACCCTTATGCTCATTATCTGAAAGATATTGTTGGCATTGATCTGCTGTCGCGTGAAGATGAGGTGTATTACGCAAAATTGAATCGCGCGGGTGATAAAAAAGCGCGTGATGTCATGATCGAATCAAACCTGCGCCTTGTTGTGAAAATCGCAAAGAGTTACCTAAAACGTAAAGGCAATAATTTCACCCTGCTCGACCTGATCGAGGAAGGCAACATTGGCTTGATTAAGGCCATCGACAAATACGATCCAGAACCAGGCTATCGTTTTTCAACCTATGCTGTTTGGTGGATCCGCGAAAACATTGAAGCCGCACTCATGAACACGGGTCGAACCGTTCGATTGCCAGCCCACGTGTGTAAAGAAATAAACAGCCTCGCCTCAAAAAAGCTCGATGCAAGCAAAAAAATGAGTAAAGAGGTTTCAATTTCTGAGCTATCAGACAGTTCAGGTGTAAAGGCCGAACGCGTCGATCAACTGGTGGCGTTAAGCGGGTTTATTGACGTGACGACAACGGTTGGAACTAGCCATGCGCCTATGGTGCTTGATCAATGCGAAAGTGAATATATCCCAGACCCTCAACAAGATTGTGAGGATCAATCCTTTACCCAAGCTCTAGAACAAATCATCTATACACTTCCTCCAAAATTACAAAAGGTGCTCATCCACCGTTTTGGTTTCTTTGATAACAAGGTGAAAACGCTGTCTGAGGTCGGACAAATGTTGGATGTGAATGTTTCTAATGAACGTGTTAGACAAATGCAGAAAGAAGCGGTCGAAAGAATTCAAAAACGACTCAAATTTGATGGTTGGGTGTAAGTCGTAACCCAGTTGAGAATTAGTTGAAAATAACGTTAAGCCAAAACAAAGACCTTTAGGGTGAGCCTCCAAGCTTGCCTTTTTGTTTGCTGATTCGTTAGAAAAATAAAAAGATCGTAAGCACACGAACCCTAAGTCGCTAATCCCTAATCCCTAATCCCTAATCCCTAATGCCTAATCCCTAATGCCTAATGCCTAATGCCTAATGAAAAATGAAAAATGAAAAATGAAAAATGAAAAATGAAAAATGCCACACCATTAACTTACCTTAAAGAAGTGACTCGCTCACTGCGCAAAATGAGATAATTGATATAAGTGGTTTCAAGACAATCTTGTTCCCACACTGATAAAATCCGTTTAGCCGCAAAATAATAATCTTTGTTTCTCAACAACATCCCAACGGTGCGGCTAAGCTTTTCAAATCGAACTTGATCGCTCGCAGAGATGTAGTCATCGTCACTTTCAATAATGGGCGCTAAACCATCAGCAAACCAATTATTCAATATTTCTCGCATCTCTAATTCAGACTCAGGCACATCCACACTCGACAACTCTCGATGTTGAGGCGGTGGCACTATGTACTTCGACGCTTGCGGTGAACTGACATAACGATACATGTCGTCCCTCCTGTCTAACGGACCCTTCTAATAATTAAGGACATATTTACCTGTTCTCAAGTTTATTTAGCGAAACAAAAAAATAAATAAAAAAAAGCCATGTATCAATAACTCTACATGGCTTTAATGAGGGCAACTTTACGCTGCCCTATCTACTTGTCGGTTTAGACTAAATGTCGGTTCAGACTAAAACCAAGCCCTCTCGATTAAATCGAGCTTTGGTCGAAGTCGTTGCCTTGATCGGTTCCAGTTTGAGAATCTGAATCAAAGCTTCCAGAGTCATCCGTGAAGTCAACACCTTGATCTTGACCACCTGAACTTGTCCAGTCGCTGCCTCCAGATTCCATACCCGCCATGTCTGGTTGCTGCTCTTGAGTAGAACCTTGCATGGTGTATTGATCATCGACCTCAACCTCAACAGAACCGCTAGCACCGTCTATTGAACTACCCAATTCGTCGTAACCTTGGAATTGGATCTCGCTAGTACCTTCATAACCTTCTGGAAGTTCAACGGATACAGGCTGCTCTAGGTTGCCACTGATTGTGAAGCTACCATCACCGTTATCCAGTGCGTTGTTCACAGTAGCGCCCTCAGGTAAGCCAGACATATCAGCGTAATCAACCGATTCGTTACCACTCACCTCATCTGGAATCGAGATAGAGATGGTATCGCCCGGTGCCGCGGTTACATCTGCTGTGCTGCCTTCAGCTTCAGCATCTTGAGCTTGGTCATCAGCTTGTTGAGCCACATCTACTTGTTGCTCTTCTGTTGCTTGAGCAGCTTGTACTTGTGGTTCATCACTTTGCACTGATTCATCGGCTACTTGAATACTTACACTGTGACTTGATACTTCACCGCCGTCGTTAACTTCGACATTCATCGCTAAATTGCCATCGAAGTCTTCGTTCGGCCAGTAAGTCCACTCACCTTCACCTGATTCGGCAAAGAAGCCAGCATCGTTCGCGTCTGCAACATCAACAACCTGTGCAGAATCACTCACGCCCAACTCATCCACCAGTTGTGCATCCGTGATAGTTAGTGAACCATCATCAGCTAAGGTATAACCTTCGCTCGCCGCTGCTTCATCGCCACTTTGGATATCCACATTGAAGAAGCTTTCGATGCGATTTTCGCCATCGGTCGCTATAAACCCAACTTGAACATCGCCGGTGTAGTCTTCAGCAGGAGTGAATTGATAGTTACCTTGGTTATCGCTCTCAATTACGCCCTGACCTTCCATCAAGCTTACTGACTCAATGCTCAAGCTGTCGCCTTCTGCATCGCTCAGATTCGCTAACATGTCTTCATCAGTGAACGACAAGGTGGCATCCGCTGCGATTTCCGTCGTTGTGATGCTGTTAACTTCTGGTGCTGCATTCTCTTGCGAGTGACCTTCTTTCACGACTACGCCAGTTTGCTCATCATGAAGCACGCCATCTTTATCAACTACGTACGCAATGTCTGCTTCGCCCGTGAAGCCTGGTGCTGGTGTGAACGTCCAAGTGCCATCGCCATTATCGACAATCTCACCTTGGCTGCGGTCGGCAAGATGAACCAGTTTCACTTCATCATCGCTGTTTGCATCCACATTCTCAGCCAAAGCAATTAGGTCGTCCGCCGTTAGGATGATGGAATCACCCGCCACAGTTTCGAAATCACCTGAATCGATACCATCATCAAACGCTTCCGGCTCATCTCCGTAATCAACCGTTGTTGCGCTTACGGTTACGAAGAACTCACCATGGAAGTCTTCAGGCGGCGTCATTTGAATGTTTGAGATATCCCAGTCGAACAGGTCGATGTATTGACCCGGCTCGGTGATCATCACGGTATTCACACCATCTGTTACCTCGAATCCAACAGGGAAACCTGTCATCACCAAGTTACTTAGTGTTTCTGAATCATCGACTAGGCCAACGTTCAGTCCCAAGTGACCGGTTTCATCTTCGCCGAAGACTAATGGACCGTCATGGTCAGTTGAAATAACCGCGCCATCTGCGACAGGACGTACGTACACAGGAACATCGAGAACCGTTTCGAACTCACCGTCACTCACGACAACTTGTAGGTCAGAAACACCCGCAAAGTCGCCTGTTGGTGTGAATGTCCAAGTACCATCACCGTTGTCTGTAACTTCTCCGCCATCTTCACCGTCTGCGGTGATAATGCGAGAAACAACAAGGTCTGCGGTATCAATGTCACCGAACAAGTTCATCAAGTCGCCAGCATCGAAGGTGAACGCGCCATCTTCGTTGGTGGTCATCATTGCGTTGCCGACGTTGAATGGTGCGTCGTTAACCGGAATGACATCCACATTCAGCGAGCCATCAACCACTTCTTCACCGTCAGTCGCTTGATAACCGAGTTCTACTAAGCCATTGAAGTCTTGAGTAGTCACTAAGTGATACATACCGTCTGGTTGCTGAGTTAAGGTCGCATTCGCTGGAGCTCGAACTGTGATGCTCTCAATGCTGATCTCGTCGCCATCAAGGTCTGTCACTTGATCCGCGATGTAAGCCGGGTCAATCACCATGACCACATCTTCTTCGCCTTGCATCTCAATCATTGGCGCTTCAGGTGCATCATTCACTGGCGTAACATCGATGTTGCCGTCGACTGAAATTGTCTCTTGGCCATCGCTAACGTTAAACGTCATTGGCACATCGCCATTGAAGTTTTCGTTTGGTGTAAATGACCAAGTACCATCTTCGTTATCTAGCAACTCACCCAAGCTAGGGTCAATTTGTAGACCAGAAGCCGACAGCTCGTCTGCGGTGTTATCGATGTCGGTAGCTTGAGCTAACAACATGTCTTGTGTGATAAGAATGGTGCTGTCTTCGGCTGTGGTTAGTTTCACATCCTCAGATTCAGGTCCATCGTTCACAGCCAGAACTTCGATTCCAGCCGTTGTTGTTGCAGTTGCACCGTCATCATCGGTCACAACCACATCTAGGCTGATATCACCATTAAAGTTCTCGTTTGGAGTGAAGGTCACAGACCCATTATCGTTTTGAACCAAGGTGCCGTCAGAGCCTGAGTAAGTCACGCTTTCAAGTGACACTTCACCATCAACGTCAGAGCTATTAGCAATTAACTGCTCAGGGCTGATTGTAATGGTGCCATCTTCGTTCATTTGGTAAGACGTAGAACCCGCTACCGGCGCATCGTTAATATCCGTTACCGTCACACCAATATTAGCATCGACTGTCTCAGTGCCATCAGTCACTGTGAAGCCAAGGTTGACATCGCCATTGAAGTTCTCGTTCGGAGCAAAGCTATAAGTGCCGTCACCGTTGTCAGTGAACACACCCTCTGCGCCCGTGTAAGACACATCCGTGATAGAAAGGTCATCACCATCAATATCCGCAGCACCTGCTAATAGGTCAGCGTCAGTGAAGGTTAGCGTTCCATCTTCCTCAACAGTAAAGTTTTGGTCTTCTGCTGTTGGTAGGTCATTGACTGGATTAACGGTTAGGTCGACGCCAGCTTGAACAGTTTCAAGGCCATCTGACACATCGAAGCTCAAATCAATGTCACCGTTGAAATCAGCATCCGGCATGATAGTAAATGAACCATCTTCGTTCGCTGTTACAGTCGCATTGTCACCTGCAGATAGATTGCTTGCGGTTAGTGCATCACCATCAACATCGGATGCGTTAGCCAGCAACTGCTCTTGAGATAGCGTAATTGAACCGTCTTCATCAACCGAGTAAGCCACGTTTCCGGCCACTGGTGCGTCGTTAACTGCAATAACTTCAATACCAGCGGTAGTCTGAGCCGTTGCACCGTCGTCATCAATAACCGTCACATCAAGGTTGATGTCGCCGTTAAAGTTTTCGTTTGGTGCGAACGTTACCGACCCATCTTCATTTTGAACCAAGATACCGTCTGCACCTGAGTAGCTCACGCTATCAAGCGACACTTCACCGTCCACATCGGAGCTATTAGCAATCAACTGCTCAGGGCTCAATGTGATGGTGCCATCTTCGTTCATTTGGTAAGACGTTGCGCCTGCCACTGGTGCATCGTTAACGTCTGTTACCGTTACGTCGATGTTAGCATCGACCGTCTCTGTACCGTCAGATACTGAGAAGTCTAGGCTTACGTCACCGTTGAAGTTCTCGTTCGGTGCAAAGGTGTAGGTTCCATCGCCATTGTCGGTAAACACACCCTCTGCGCCAGTATAAGACACGTCGGCAACTGAAAGCTCATCACCATCAATATCAGAAGCACCTGCTAGCAGTTGCTCGTCCGTAAAGGTAAGCGAACCGTCTTCTTCAATGGTGTAAGCGACATCTTCTACAACTGCGATGTCATTCACTGGATTCACAGTAAGGTCAGCCGTTGCAACAACCGTTTCAGTACCATCAGAAAGGTCGAAGCTTAGGTCAATATCGCCATTAAAGTCAGCATCCGGGGTAATGGTAAATGAACCGTCATCGTTTGCCGTAACGGTCGCGTTATCACCGGCGGTTAGGTTGGCAGCGGTAAGATCATCGCCGTCCACATCCGATGCTTGAGCAAGCAGCTGCTCTTGGCTTAGTGTGATTGAACCATCTTCATCCACTGAGTAAGCCAAGTCACCTGACACTGGCGCGTCGTTAACCGCGATAACTTCAATACCCGCAGTGGTTTCAGCCGTTGCACCCTCTTCATCAGCAACGGTGACATCTAGGCTGACATTGCCGTTGAAGTTTTCATTTGGTGCGAAGCTGTAAGTACCATCACCATTGTCAGTAAAGATACCGTCTGCGCCTGAGTAGGAAACGTCGCTAACGGATACATCACCTTCAATGTCTGAGCTGTTCGCAAGAAGCTGTGCTTCAGAGATGGTAATCACGTTATCTTCGTCAACGCTGTAGGTCGTTGAACCTGCAACCGGCAAGTCATTAACAGCAATGACGTCGATACCTGCGGTTGTTTCAGCGGTTGCGCCATCTTCATCCATAACAGATACATCAAGACTGATGTCACCGTTAAAGTTTTCGTTTGGAGCAAAGGTGTAAGTACCATCACCATTATCAGTGAATACACCATCAGTGCCGCTGTAGCTTACATCGCTGACAAACACTTCCCCTTCAACATCCGAGCTATTCGCTAGAAGTTGTGCATCGCTTAGGGTGATACTGCCGTCTTCTTCAACACTGTAAGTCGTAGAACCCGCTACCGGTACGTCGTTGATTGGAACCACTTGAACATCAATATTCGCCGATACAACATCTGTACCATCACTCACATCGTAAGTTAGGTCGACATTACCATTGAAGTTCTCGTTTGGAGCAAAGGTATAAGTACCGTCGCCGTTATCCGTGAACACACCGCCTGTACCTTCGTAGTTAACCGACTCGACAGAAAGATCATCGCCGTCAATATCCGTTGCACCAGTCAGTAGCTGTTCATCGGTAAAGGTCAGCGAACCATCTTCATTAATGGTGTAGTCGTGGTCGTAAATTACAGAAAGGTCGTTAACTGCTGTTACGGTCACGTCTAGTTCCGCTGGAGTAACCCCACCGTTGCCATCGTCTACGTTGTAGCTAATCGAGAATTCACCATTGAAGTTCTCTTCCGGTGTAATGGTGTAAGTACCATCACCATTGTCAGTGATAAGAGCGTTCTCAATGGAAACATCTCCAACACTTGGTTCGTTACCACCCGTTTCACCAGAATCATCACCTTCCTCGCCGGTTAGCAATTCAGAGATATCAATGCCGTTTTCATTCGCGAGCGCTTCTTCTGCCGTTGGTAAATCAAACGCATTCTCGCTGCCTACATCTTGGCTTGGAACAATAACGCCGTTCACGATATCAAATACATGCCAGTGGTCACCCGATGGGCTTTCAGATAAATCAGGGCTAAAGGTTTCAACCAATGTATCGCCAACAAATACCTGAACCTGTACATCTTCAACACCATCTACATCCCAACTTCTGCTGGTGTAGTTGTGTACTGAATAGTGCATGTCAGCATCTTGATAATTTGGAATAGTGATGGTTTCAGGACCACCGCCATTCGTGTCATCTACATCTTGCTGAACGACATTACCTTCACCCAAATCATGGCTCATGTCGCGATAGTAAATATGGTCTAGCTCACTGCCATTCTCTGTATCGTAGAGCCATAGGTGGTTGTCCATATCACGTGGACTGTCACCCCATGTGACCACGATACGCATATCTGTTTCTTCAAGGACTTCAGATATTGCAGTCACGCCACCATTGGTATCTTCGCCTGCTGGAACTAGGAAGCTGCTAGTAATTGAGCCTTCTTGTTCAATCGTAACGGTACCTTGGTCAACAACTGGACCGCTCACAGAGTAGTTACCAGATTGATCGGTCACCGCTGTGTAAGAATGACCTGCGTTGTCGGTTAGCGTAACATCCGCACCTGCGATTGGATTGCCAGTTTCAGCATCCAACACTGTACCGGTTACGGTTGTTTCATCGCCCTGCTCTCCGATAATTGCGGTCATGTCATCGTCTTCGATGTCAGTCGCGAATTGTAGGAGCTCTTCTTGAGTAATGGTGTATGAACCGTCTTCTTCAATGGTTATCGCCACATCAGCAGAAACAATTGGCGCGTCGTTAACTGGGTCAACGGTTAAGCCTAAGTTAGCGGCAATTGGTGTGTCGCCATCGCTGATGCTGTAGGCAACATCGATGTAGCCATTGAAGTTTTCGCTTGGAGTGATTGAGAACGTGCCATCGCCATTGTCGACAATCGTTGCATCGTCGCCCACTAAGGTTAAGTCGGAAGCGACAAGGTCATCGCCCTCAATATCAGCGGCATTCGCAAGTAACTGCTCCTGCGTGATAGTGATGACATTATCTTCATCAACGTTCGCATAAACATCAGATGTCGTTGGCAAGTCGTTGACTGGGTTTACCGTCAGATCGGCGTTCGCCACAATCGACTCGGTGCCGTCCGAAATATCAAAGCTTAGGTCGATATCGCCATTGAAGTTCGCATCTGGCGTTACCGTAAAGGTGCCATCGCCATTATCAACAACGGTTGCATTATCGCCTGCGCTTAAGTTGCTTGCGGTCAGATCATCGCCATCCACATCAGATGCTTGAGACAGCAACTGCTCTTGAGTCAGAGTAATCGAACCATCTTCATCAATGCTGTATGCCAAGTCACCCGATACTGGTGGATCATTAATTGGAAGAAC
This sequence comes from Vibrio sp. 10N.239.311.G01, assembly GCF_041465805.1. NCBI lineage: Bacteria > Pseudomonadati > Pseudomonadota > Gammaproteobacteria > Vibrionales > Vibrionaceae > Vibrio > Vibrio sp. 10N.239.311.G01. The sequence goes on along the minus strand of NZ_JBFSRM010000018.1, from coordinate 13,208 downwards.
ATCAATACTTGCGCTGGTGGCTACTGTCGCACCGTCTTCATCTGTCACCACTACATCGAGGCTAACATCGCCATCGAAGTTTGCGTTCGGTGCAAAGCTGAATGTGCCGTTGCCGTTGTCAGTAAAGATACCGTCAGCGCCTGTGTAAGTAACACTATCAATCGCCACTTCACCTTCAATATCAGAAGAGTTCGCCAACAGTTGCTCTGCACTGATGGTGATAACTTCATCTTCGTTGACTGAGTAGCTGGTTGAGCCTGCGATTGGCGGATCGTTCACCTCAAGTACGGTGATTCCCGCGGTGGTCGCTTCTGTTGCCCCTTCTTCATCGGTAACAACAACCGCTAAGCTCACATCACCATTGAAGTTCTCGTTTGGCGAGAAGGTGTAAGTGCCGTCACCGTTGTCTTCGAACACACCGTCACTGCCAGTGTAAGTCACGCTATCAATCGCAACCTCACCTTCAATATCTGAAGAGTTGGCTAATAGCTGTTCGTTACTGATCGTGATTGAGTTGTCTTCATGCACAGTGTAAGACGTGCTACCCGCCACTGGTGGATCGTTCTCAGGCGTCACGCTCACATCAATGTTGGCTTGAACCGTATCCGTGCCATCTGACACATCAAAGCTGAAGTTCACATCACCATTGAAGTTCTCGTTTGGCGCAAAACTGTAGCTTCCGTCACCATTGTCGGTAAGCACACCATCAGCACCAGTGTATGTCACACCTTCGACTGTTAGGTCGTCACCTTCAACATCCGTTGCACCCGTTAACAGGTCTGCGTCAGTGAAGTTAAGAACCCCATCTTCACCAATAGTGAATGCTTGATCTTGTGGCTCTGGCGCATCATTGACAGGTGTTACCGTCAAGTCTAGGCCAGCAGCGACCATGTCCTCTCCATCGGTGACATCGTAACTAAATTCGATATTACCGTTGAAGTTTTCACTCGGTGTAATGGTGAAACTGCCATCGTCGTTCATTTGAACGGTCGCATTTTCATCATTGGTGGTTAGGTTGATTGCTGATAGGTCATCACCATCAATGTCGACAGCGTGCTCTAGCAACTGCTCTTGAGTTAGCGTGATGCTGTTATCTTCGGCTGTAACGGCACTAATATCACCGTCAACTTCTGGAGCATCGTTCGCAGGTGAGATGTGAATCGTCACGTCTTGCGTAGCTGTTGCGGTTGTACCGGTATCAACATCTGTTGATGTTGCATTCACAGTTAGAACCACATCACCATTGAAGTCACCTGAAGGGATAAACTCTAGCCCTTCTAGCTCGCCTGGTTGCAATGACCAAGTGCCATCACCGTTATCGGTACCTGCAGAAAGCGAGCTGCCTTCTGGCACGTCTTCAATCAAGATAGCAAGGTTTTCTGAGCCATCGGTATCTGTTAGAGCTGCATCAATATCAAGTGGTACAGGTGTGTCTTCAGTACCAATGATTTGGTAATCCGCGTCAGACACTGTGATTTCGATGTTGTCGATACCAAACGCCTCGTCATCGACGCTTTGATTCAGGGTTGAACCGAAGCCAAGTTCAAGTTGGCCGTCTTCTACTGGTACCGTTAGGTTGATTTGATGTGCTTGGTCATTCCAACCACTGAAGCCCTCACCTTGCGATACGCCGTGAACCACTTCGCCGACTTCATTTCCTTCTGAATCGTAAAGCGTTGTTGTGCCATCTTGAGTACGGAACGCAGAATTATCTAATGTCGTTAGCTCTTCGCCGCCGACAAAGATTTGGAACGACTCACCATCCCAAGAATCAATTTCGTAGAAGTTGAACGAGATATTAACTTCGCTCACATCGCTTGGAATGTCGTAAGTTTTGCTGACGGCTTCATCACCGCCCGTTCCACCAATACGACCTAGCATGTCACCCGACTCGAAGCCTTGAGAGCTTTCTGTGCCTGTATTCCAACCGTTTGAGCCAGACTCGAAGTTGTCTGAAGCAATCACTAGGTCAGAAGCAATCGACAGCTCTGGCATATCAACCACAGATTGAACATCAATCGTCGCTTCTGCTGGTACTGTCGCTGTACCGTCATTCACGTCGAACGTCACATTCACATTGCCGTCGAAGTTTTCATTCGGTGCGAATGTGTAAGTACCGTCGCCGTTATCAACCAAAGTACCGCTATCTGAAGCCACATTTTCAATCGATAGGTTATCGCCATCAATGTCGCCCGCATTTTGCAGAAGTTGCTCTTCTGTGAAGGTAAAGCTGGTGTCTTCTTGAGTCACAAACTGTGGCTCACCGACAATTGGCAGGTCATTAACTGGGTTAACCGTTAGGTCAGCCGTTGCTTGAAGCGTCGCATCGCCATCGGTAATGTCGAAGTTCAAATCAATGTCGCCATTGAAGTTAGCATCTGGCGTGATAGTGAAACTACCATCATCGTTTGCTGTAACTGTCGCATCACCACCAACGGTTAGGTTAGCCGCTGTTAAGTCATCGCCATCAACATCACTCGCTTGAGCAAGTAATTGCTCTTGGCTCAAGGTAATTGAGCCATCTTCGTCCACGCTGTACGCCAAGTCGCCCGATACCGGAGCATCGTTAACAGGCAGAACATCAATGCTTGCGTTGGTCGCTACGGTTGCGCCTTCTTCATCAGTAACGACAACATCAAGGCTTACGTCGCCATCGAAGTTAGCGTTAGGTGCGAAGCTGAATGTTCCGTCACCATTGTTGGTAAAGATACCGTCTGAACCTGTGTAGTTAACGCTATCAATCGCCACTTCACCTTCGATATCAGAAGCGTTTGCCAACAGTTGCTCTGAACTGATGGTGATAACTTCGTCCTCGTTGACTGAGTAGCTGGTTGAGCCTGCGATTGGTGGATCGTTCACCTCAAGTACAGTAATACCCGCGGTGGTCGCTTCAGTTGCGCCCTCTTCATCAGTTACGACAACATCAAGGCTAACTTCGCCGTTGAAGTTTTCGTTTGGTGAGAAGGTGTAAGTACCGTCACCGTTGTCTTCAAAGACACCGTCAGCGCCAGTGTAAGTCACGCTATCGACGGCCACATCACCTTCAATGTCAGAAGAGTTAGCAAGTAACTGTTCGTCGCTGATGGTAATTGAGTTGTCTTCATGAACGGTGTAAGACGTGCTACCTGCAACCGGTGGATCGTTCTCTGGTGTCACGCTGACATCAATGTTGGCTTGAACCGTATCCGTGCCATCTGACACATCAAAACTGAAGTTTAAATCACCATTGAAGTTCTCGTTTGGCGCAAAGCTGTAGCTTCCGTCGCCATTGTCAGTAAGAACACCGTCGGCACCTGTGTAAGTCACGCCTTCAACCGATAGGTCATCCCCATCGATATCGGTAGCACCTGTTAGCAAGTCTTCATCTGTGAAGTTCAAGATGCCGTCTTCGCCAATGCTGAACGTTTGATCTTGTGGTTGTGGAAGGTCATTAACTGGATTAACGGTTAGGTCAGCCGTCGCAACGAGCGTGTCTGTACCGTCGCTAATGTCGAACGTTAGGTCAATGTCACCATTGAAGTTCGCATCTGGCGTAATGGTAAAGCTGCCGTCATCGTTAGCAACAACCGTCGCGTCTCCATCAACAATCAAGTTAGAAGCAGTAAGGTCGTCTCCGTCTACATCGCTTGCTTGAGAAAGAAGCTGCTCTTGGCTCAAGGTAATCGAACCGTCTTCCTCAACACTGTATGCAAGGTCGCCTGATACTGGTACATCGTTGATTGGTAATACATCAACCGTAATAAACGTATCAACTTGAGCGCCGTCTTCATCTTGAATGGTTACATCCAATTGAACTTGGCCGTTGAAGTTTTCATTCGGAGCGAAGCTACATGTACCGTCACCATTGATTGAGAAGATACCGTCTGGGCCATCGTAGTTGATCTCAACAAGCTCAACATCACCTTCAATATCAGAAGCGTTCAACAGAACTTGAGACTCATTGAAAGTCAGTACTGAATCTTCATCGATGGTGTATGACGTAGGGCCAGCAACTGGCGGATCGTTCACCTCAAGGACAGTAATACCCGCCGTTGTTGCTTCAGTCGCTCCATCTTCATCCGTCACGACAACATCTAGGCTAACTTCGCCATTAAAGTTCTCGTTTGGCGAGAAGGTGTATGTACCGTCACCGTTGATTTCCAGAACACCGTCGCTACCACTGTAAGTCACGTTATCAATTGCGACTTCGCCTTCGATATCCGAAGAGTTCGCTAGCAGTTGTTCGTTGCTGATTGTAATAGAGTTGTCTTCATGAACCGTGTAAGACGTACTACCCGCAACCGGAGGATCATTCTCTGGCGTCACGCTCACATCAATGTTAGCGGTTACCGTATCGGTTCCATCTGATACATTGAACGAGAAGTTCACATCGCCATTGAAGTTTTCATTCGGCGCGAAACTGTAGGTGCCATCGCCATTATCGGTTAGGACACCATCTGCGCCAGTGTAAGTTACACCTTCAACACTTAGGTCGTCCCCTTCAATGTCCGTTGCACCTGTTAATAGGTCTTGGTCATTGAACGTTAACACGCCATCTTCGCCGACTGTGAATGCGTGGTCTTGTGCTTCTGGACCGTCATTTACTGGTGAAACTGTTAACTCAAGGTTGGTAGAGACAACATCATCACCATCAGACACATCAAACGTAAAGCTAACATCGCCATTGAAATCAGCATCTGGCGTTAATGTGTACGTACCATCACCGTTATCGGTAATCGTAACGCTCTCATCATCGGTTGCTAAATTCAGAGCCGTCAACTGATCGCCATCTAAATCACGCGCATTAGCCAATAAGTCTTCTTGCGTAATGATGATTGAACCATCTTCTTCAACCGTTGCAGAAACCGGAAGTGCTTCAGGTGCGTGCTCAATGTGCGCGCCTGTCGCGTTAATGTAGATGGTTTGAGATACCGTTTCAGAATCATCATTCGATAACTCTGTCGCAGTTGCGGTTACATGAACTTCAAGCTGCTCATTGAAGTCTTCTGGTAACTGGATTTGTAACGCATTTTCGATAGCCGTTGTTGGTAAGTTCACCGTACCATCAGGGCCAACCGTTACTTCACCGCTGTAGATTTGGCTGTTCACTTCACCGACATCGATTGTGAAGTTGAAGTCAGAATAGTCAGCATCACCGCCGCCATACAAATCTTCAAATCCGTAAACCAGCTCGCCGTCTTCATTAACCGTAGTACGAGTATGTTCGATACCATCTTGGTTTAGCTGAGAGCTTGAACCACCATGGAAGATCGCGTCACCATTTTGGCCTTGAATCACTGTCTCGGTTCCATCAGCAGCCACAAAGACAAGTTGAGGATCAACCGTATCCATGTTCGCAGGCGAACCATCCTCAGCACGGAACTCGTACTGACCGTCTTGCATCGCATCAAAGTCGTTGTGCTGATGTCCGTTTGGAATTAAGAACAGGTTAAAGCTTTCGCCTTCCTCGACTTGGAAGCTGAATTGATCTTGCCCTGGAACAAGGTCGCCGCCACCACCAACTTGTGATGCGTTTTCGTAAACAACTTCAACACCTGTGATGTTGCCGTCTTCGTCTACTTTGTAGTAACCCGCAGCGTTTTGGTAGCCAGCCGTCTCACCTTCAAACGTTACTGTGATTTCAGTGTCGTTGTAACTGGTGATACCGTTCTCTTGGTCATTCAGAACGCCTTCGTTATCGTATTGAATAACCGAACCTTCTGGCACACCATCTACTGTAACAGTGAGTGTTTCAGACAAGTCTTGGTCGACAAGTGCCGCAGCAATGTTCAGTTCAACAATACCGCCTGGCTCAACCAAAATCGCCTGGTCGTCGACGTTAACACCATCACCATCCGTGATAACTAAGTCAGGCGCATCAGCAACTGCTTCAATGTGAACATTAATGTCTTGTTCAACTTCATCCGTACCGTCTGTCACAGTAAAGCTGAACTGCAGATCACCACTGAAATGCTCTTCAGGAACGAAGCTGAACGTGCCATCGCCGTTATCGGTGACTGTACCTTCATCGCCAGAGTAATTGATGCTAGTAACACTGAGGTCATCGCCATCAATATCAATCGCACCACTCAACAGATCCTCTTGAGTGAACAGGATGCTGCCATCTTCTTCAATGTGGTACATGCCTGGAGCAACAATTGGAATGTCATTCACCGGATTCACGGTCAATGTCATATCATTAGACGTGCTCAGCTCACCGTCGCTCACCTCATAAGTGAATGCAATATCACCATTGAAGTTTTCAGAAGGTGTCACTGTGTACGTGCCATCACCATTGTCTACAATGCTGGCGTTCGGATCATTGGTTTCAAGTGAAGAAGCAAATAGCTCATCGCCATCTTGGTCGCTCGCATTCTCCAACAACATTTCTTGTGTAACGAGGATTGAACCATCTTCGTCGACATCAGCCACCATTGGCGTCGCTTCTGGCGCATCGTTGACGAACTCAACTTTTAGGTCGATGTTTGCGGCAACCACGTCAGTGCCATCGCTCACATCAAACGCTAAGTCAACGTTACCGAAGAAGCCCTGCTCTGGTGTTAATGTGTATGTTCCATCGCCATTGTCTGTTACTTCTACCGTGTCGCTTGCGCTCGTTACATTCACAACTGACAGTTCATCGCCTTCAACGTCTGTCGCTTGTGCCAGTAACTCAGCTTCGGTAATAGTAATCGCTTGACCGTCTTCCGTAGTGAAAGACATGTCAGGCACGTCTGGTGTATCATTGATTGGATTTACGGTTAGGTTGAGGTCAGCGGCAACAGTTTCGATCGCGTCAGTGACATCGTAAGTAAATTCAATCTCACCAAAGAAATCTGCACTTGGTGTAATCGTGAAACTACCGTCTGGATTTTCTACAACAACCGCATTTGGATCGTTGGTCGCAAAGTTAACCGCTTCAAGGTTATCGCCATCCACATCGGTTGCATTCGCTAACAGATCCTCTTGAGTGATAGTGATTGACCCATCTTCATCAACAGCGGCTTCAATTGGGCCACTAACCTCTGGGCCATCGTTGACAATTTCAACGTCAACTCTTGCAGTGCTTGGCGCGCTTGCTTGACCATCACTGATATCGAAGGTCAGATTCACTTCACCAGAGAAGTTCTCTGCAGGCTCGAAGGTGAACGTGTTATCGCCATTATCCGTTAACGTACCTTGCGTTTGGTCTGCGAGTAATAGGTTTTCAACATGAAGAATGTCGCCATCAACATCGGTCGCACCAGACAATAGGTCTTTCGCTTCGATGATCATGGAACCGTTTTCAAGCATTTGGGTGTGCAATGGTTCACCAGGAACTGGCACATCATTGACCGGTACAACCGTTAGGTCTAGGTGCGTTGCAACTTCATCAGTACCATCAAACACCTTGTAGTCGATGTCGATTTCACCATTGAAGTTTTCATTCGGCATGAAGGTAAACGTACCATCGCCGTTGTCGACCAAGTCACCGTTATCACCACCGTAAGTGATGTCAGAAATAGACAGCGTATCGCCTTCCACATCTGTGGTGTTCGCTAGCAAGTCATCTGCACTGAACGTGATACCTTCATCTTCATCTGTCGATAGAACAATCGGGCCAGAAACGATTGGCGCATCATTTACTGATTCGAAATTGATATTGATGATATTGCTGTCTGTCAGCTCACCATCGGTAACTTGGTAACCAAGTTCGATTTCACCATGGAAGTTTTCATCCGGTGTTACCGTCCAAGTGCCATCACCATTATCGGTGAGTGTTGCATGCTCTGAGTTTTCACCCACTAGCTCTAGATTTTCAATATCAAGGTCGTCGCCATCAATATCAGATGCTTGCGCCAGTAGTTGCTCTTCGGTAATCACAACCGAAGTAAACTGGGCAGAACCATCGGTATCGACAGTAATATTCGGAAGATCAGCCGTTAACTCGATTTCGTTGTCACCCGCATGGATATTCAACTCAACCGTTTCAGTAATCTCTGAACCATCTACACCAATCGATGTAAACACCGCTTCATCATGACAAGTTTGTGACACTGTCATGTTTTGAACGACGTAAGTACCATTACCTTGCACGGTACCAAGCTCAAAGTAGGACACTGGTTGATCAACCGTTAGCGTGTAATCTGTCTCGAAAGTACCACGGTCTTCTTTGTGGTAAGTCATCGAGTCAATTAGGTCGCCATCCTCATTGAACGCTTTGATTTCTACTTCTGTAAAGTGACGAGACTCTTCCATGAACCAGCCACCCAAACCATCTAGGTGGAAACTGATTTCATTGATGTCTTGACCTTCAACCGAAACAGTCAGTTTCTCATCACCACTTAGACCTTGGCGGTCGGTATCACCAAGTCCGTGACCAATGTGGGTGTTACCATTCCAAGCACCAAGAGGATCATCGTTACTTTGAACGGTTACCGTTAAGTCACCATCTGAGAACTCACGCGTATAAGGGTCTACTTCTGTACCCCAGTCATCCACGCTCGCGTTATCGTCAAACGTACCGATTTGTGTGGTGTGTGTACCTTCAGCAAGAGCATCTTCACTTGGAACAAAGCGCACTTCGGTATCTGCAGGAACTTCTTGTCCTACTTCCAGTACCACCCATTCGTCATTCACATTTGCTTCAATGATGCCGTTTTCTGGCGCTTGGTCTAAACGTAGTGCTGGTTCTTCACGAAGTGTCACACCAACTGTTTGGTCTTCTTGCGCTTGGATGAAGATTTCATCGCCCGCTTCTGGCGCATCGTTGACAGGGTTAACCGTCAAGTCGAGTGTCGTCAGAACTTCATTCTCACCATCACTGATGCTGTATGTGAAGTCCAACTCGCCATTGAAGTTTTCTGTGTGCGTAATAGTGAATGAACCATCGTCATTAGTAACAATTGTCGCATCTGGATCGTTGGTTTGTAGGTTAGATGCCGTTAACTCATCACCTTCAACATCGGTCGCATTAGCGAGTAACTGCTCTTGAGTAATGGTGATTGAATTATCTTCATCGACTTCAGCCTGAATGCCCGAAGTTTCAGGTCCGTCATTCACAGCGATAACATCGATGCCAGCGGTTGTGGTTGCGGTTGCACCGTCTTCGTCAACGACAACAACGTCTAGTGAAATATCACCATCGAAGTTTTCATTTGGCGTAAAGGTGTAAGTACCATTGCCATTATCAACAAAAGAGCCGTCATCACCGGAGTACGATACTCCAGACAGTGAAACATCACCTTCTACATCGGAAGAGTTTGCCAATAATTGCTCATCACTGATCGTGATTTGGCCATCTTCTTGAACTGTGTACGATGTTGAGCCCGCTACTGGTGGGTCATTCTCAGGCGTTACGCTGACATCAATAACAGCTGATGTTGAATCAGTACCGTCAGAGACATCGAATGAGAATTGAACATCACCATTGAAGTTCTCGTTTGGAGCAAAGCTATATGTGCCGTCGCCATTATCGCTAAGAACACCATCTGCACCTGTGTAGAGTACGTTTTCAATCGACAGTTCATCACCATCAATATCCGACGCACCTGCAAGCAGGTCAGCATCGGTGAAGAGTAACGTACCGTCTTCTTCAATCGTGAACTGTTGATCTTGCGCTTGTGGCAAGTCATTAACCGGATTCACGGTAATGTCTAGGCCAACTTGAACTGAACCACCATCGTTATCGATGATATCGAAGTTCAGATCTAGGTCACCGTTGTAATCTGCGTTCGGTGTGATGGTGTAGCTGCCATCATCATTGTGTTGGATGGTCGCATTTTCATCAGTAGATAGATTGATAGCTTCTAAGTTATCGCTATCGATATCACCTGCTCTTGCTAGCAATTGCTCTTGGCTTAGCGTGATGGAGCTATCTTCATTGATGGTGTAAGCCAAATCGCCCGATACTGGCGCATCATTGATTGGCAATACATCAACGTTAATGTGTGTTTCAACCGTTGCGCCATCTTCATCTTGAATGGTCACACCCAGTTGAACCTGACCATTGAAGTTTTCGTTGGGTGCAAAGCTGCATGTACCATCACCATTTACAGTGAAGATACCGTCAGAGCCATCGTAGTTAATGCCAACAAGTTCTACATCGCCTTCGATATCCGAAGCATTCACAAGAATCTGAGATTCACTGAACGTCAGAACCGAATCTTCGTCAATGGTGTATGACGTTGGACCCGCAACTGGTGGATCGTTCACTTCAAGAACGGTAATACCTGCTGTGGTTTCATCAATTGCACCTTCTTCATCTGCAACAATCACATCAAGGCTGATATCACCGCTGAAGTTTTCATTAGGAAGGAAGGTATAGCTGCCATCGCCGTTATCTTGGAACACACCATCAGTGCCACTGTAAGTCACAGTATCAACCGACACCGCACCTTCAATATCCGAAGAGTTAGCTAGCAACTGTTCATCAGAAATTGTGATGGCATTGTCTTCATTGACCATGTATGAGGTTGAACCCGCAACTGGCGGATCGTTCTCAGGAGTCACACTCACATCAATGTTAGCGCTAACGGTTTCTGTGCCATCAGACACATCGAAACTGAAGTTCACATCGCCATTGAAGTTTTCATTTGGCGCAAAGGTATAAGTACCATCACCGTGGTCGGTCAGTACGCCATCACCACCTGTATAGCTAATACCTTCAACGGTTAAGTCGTCGCCATCAATATCGGTGGCACCGGTAAGTAAGTCGGCGTCTGTAAATTGAAGCGTACCGTCTTCTGCGATACTGAATTGTTGGTCTTGAGGAACCGGCAAGTCATTAACTGGGTTAACAGTAAGATCGGCGGTTGCTTGAACCGTGTCAGTACCGTCAGTGATGTTGAATTGAATATCAATGTCACCGTTGAAGTTTTCATCTGGCGTAATCGTGAAACTGCCGTCATCGTTAGCTACAACCGTCGCATCACCACCAACTGTTAAGTCACTTGCGGTTAGATCTTCGCCTTCTACATCGGACGCTTGAGACAACAGCTGATCTTGGCTCAGTGTGATTGAACCATCTTCGTTAACGTTGTAAGCCAAATCACCAGACACTGGCGCATCATTGATTGGTAATACGTCAACATTGATGACGGTTTCCACTTCTGCACCATCTTCATCACGAATGGTGACATCAAGCTGAACTTGGCCATTAAAGTTCTCATTTGGAGCGAAGCTGCAAGTGCCGTCACCATTTACTGAGAAGATACCCTCAGGGCCATCGTAGCTAATACCAACAAGATCAACATCCCCTTCTACATCTGAGGCGTTAAGCAACACTTGAGACTCACTGAAGGTAAGTACTGAGTCTTCATCAATGGTGTAAGACGTAGGGCCTGCAACCGGCGGATCGTTCACTTCAAGAACATTGATGCCCGCGGTCGTTGAGTCGGTCGCACCATCTTCATCAGCAACAACCACATCCAGTGCAATTTCACCGCTGAAGTTCTCATTTGGCGAGAAGGTGTAAGTGCCGTTACCATTGATTTCGAGGACACCGTCGCTACCAGAGTAAGTCACGCTGTCTATCGATACATCACCTTCAATATCTGAAGATGTTGCCAATAGTTGTGCATCAGAAATGGTAATCGAATTATCTTCATTCACCGTGTAGGACGTTGAGCCCGCAACAGGCGGATCGTTCTCAGGAGTCACGCTAACATCAATGTTTGCAGACACGGTATCGGTACCGTCTGACACATCGAAGCTAAAGCTCACATCACCATTGAAGTTTTCGTTTGGAGCAAAGCGATATGATCCCTCACCCAAGTCAGTCAGTACGCCATCAGTGCCTTCATAAGTGATGCCCTCAACCGTCAGGTTATCACCTTCAACGTCTGTCGCGCCTGTAAGCAGATCCGCGTCTGTGAACTGTAAAGTACCGTCTTCTGCAATACTGAACTGTTGATCTTGAGGTACTGGTAGGTCGTTTACTGGGTTAACCGTTAGGTCAGCCGATGCTTGAACGGTATTGGTGCCATCAGAGATATCGAAGCTGATATCAATGTCGCCATTGAAGTTCTCATCTGGCGTGATGGTGAAACTGCCATCATCGTTAGCTACAACCGTCGCATCACCACCAACCGTTAGGCCGCTAGCAGTAAGGTCATCGCCTTCAACATCAGATGCTTGTGATAACAGTTGCTCTTGGCTTAAACGGATAGAACCGTCTTCATCGATTGAGTACGCTAAGTCACCAGACACTGGCGCATCATCAACCGCTATAACACTCACATCGATGTTTGCAGAGACCGTATCGGTGCCGTCAGACACATCAAAGCCGAAGTTTACGTCACCATTGAAGTTTTCATTCGGTGCGAAGGTGTATGTGCCATTACCGTTGTCGGTAAGAATACCGTCACCGCCATCGTAGGTCACACCTTCAACCGTTAGGTTGTCGCCTTCAATATCAGTCGCACCTGTTAATAGGTCAGCATCAGTGAAAATAAGTGTGCCGTCTTCTTCAACGCTGAACTGTTGGTCTTGAGGTACTGGCAGGTCATTAACTGGGTTAACGGTTAGGTCAGCCGATGCTTGAACCGTATTGGTACCATCTGAGATATCGAAGCTAATATCGATATCACCATTGAAGTTCTCATCTGGCGTGATGGTGAAGCTGCCGTCATCATTAGCTACAACCGTCGCATCTCCACCAACCGTAAGGTCGCTAGCCGTAAGGTCATCGCCTTCCACATCTGATGCTTGAGAAAGCAGCTGCTCTTGGCTTAGACGAATCGAACCATCTTCGTCGATTGAGTACGCTAGGTCACCAGACACAGGCGCATCATCAACCGCAGTCACACTTACATCGATGTTCGCAGAGACCGTATCGGTTCCGTCTGACACATCGAAGCCGAAGTTTACGTCACCATTGAAGTTTTCATTTGGCGCAAAGGTGTACGTACCGTTGCCATTGTCAGTAAGGATACCGTCGCCACCATCGTAGGTCACACCTTCAACCGTTAGGTTATCACCTTCAATGTCGGTAGCGCCTGTTAACAGGTCGGCATCAGTAAAGATTAACGTGCCATCTTCTTCAACGCTAAACTGTTGGTCTTGAGGGACTGGCAGGTCATTAACTGGATTAACAGTAAGGTCAGCCGAAGCTTGAACCGTGTTGGTACCATCTGAGATATCGAAGCTGATATCGATGTCACCATTGAAGTTCTCATCTGGCGTAATCGTGAAGCTGCCGTCATCGTTTTGAGTAACGGTTGCATCACCGTCGACCGTTAAGCCGCTGG
>NZ_JBFSRM010000017.1:0-114056 GCF_041465805.1 Vibrio sp. 10N.239.311.G01 | reverse complement strand
GCAACGACATCGAATGGAATCGTTAAGGTATTGGAATTCGGACTTGTAGGATGATTTAGAGGACCTAACAACGTAAAGGTATAAGAGCCATCATTCGCTAGCGCGAGCGTGAAGATAGGAGTCCCGCTTGTCGTCGTACCTTGATAGGTCGTTGTGTTAGCCGCCCCTGTAATTTCTGTAATAGAAATCGCTTCAGTTCCAGAGGTCAATGTCGCTTCAAGCGCTGAGACATTACGCAGTTCGTAAACCTCAACTTTGTCTGCACCTTCAGTCGTAACAAATGCACCTGTCGCCTGAGCGATAACAGAGCTTAAATCATCTTCATCAACGACAAACGTACTCGCAGCAGTCATATCAGTGATGGTTGGCACATCATCCGTCACCGTGATCTGCAGATCGACCGCATTCGATTTATCTTGGTCGGAATCTTCAGCCACAACAGAGAAGTTAAGGTCAATCGTGTTTTCACCCGAGCCATCAGGATGTTTAATTGGTTTAAACAGTTCGAATTGATAGCTGTTATCCGAGGTATCGAAAATAATCTCGAACACCGCTTCATTACTCGTTGCAGTTTGAGCAACATAAGTAAATGTTGTGCCGTTTTGTGAAACAGCTTGCCACTCTAGACTTTCTCCATCGGAGGTTAAGCCAGTCAGAACCAAATCTTCATCAACCAGTTCATACTTCGCAACACCATCGGCGCCTTCATCAACCGTGAATAATCCATTAATAATGGTGTCTTCAGATTGATCGGAACCAATACCAGTGAGGTCATCCTCATCGACAACTGTTTCCCCTGTAGGTGCTGTCATCACTGGTACATCATCTTTTACATTAACGAGAATCTCAGCAGCTTCTGGTGTGTTCGAACCTCCAGACAGTGCAGAACGGTCGCCATCTGCATCAACAGCATAAATTGGCAATGCAAAAGTTAGCAGCGCATCTTCAGCGCCTTGATGAGAAAGTTCTTCATAAAGATTAAACTCATAGTTGCCCAATGAAGGGCTATCAATTTTAACATCAAAGACCGTAATTCTCGTTCCATTGACCTCAACGTAACCTTCATAAGTTCTTACACCACCGATCTCACCAATCAGCTCAAGTAGCACAGCCTCACCATTTGAAACCAAGGTGCCACCCGTATTAAATTCCGTCGGCTCCAGTTCATAATGGTCGATGATGTCGCTTTCGAAAATATCGGCAGTGATACTTCCGCTCCCCGCTACAGGCGCGGTTCCCTCTTGTGAGCCACCAATGATGCCTGCTTCATCGACACTAATACTGTCGACATTAGTAATGACTGGGCTATCGCCATCAGTGATAACAATGTTGATGTTATTGGTTACAACATCTTGGTCGAAATCGGTAATCGTGATCGGTAAATCGAACGTCAGTGAATCGGTGCCCACTTGTTCTATTGGATTAAACTGCTCGAATTTATAAGTACCATCGGTATCTAGTGAGATAGTGAGAACAACCTCACCTCGACCTTGAATGGACAAAGTGATCGTTGTCCCATCATCAGATAGCCTTGCAAGCGTATTTTGATTATCGCTGAGCAACCCATCAAACTGGTCCAGTGCACCAGCATCAAATACAGCTGATTGAAGATTATCACTACCAATATTGGAGAACGTTCCTTCAATTGCTGCACTGCTAGTTTCTACGTTACTGATATTCACACTTTCAGCAGACGGATCGCCCCCATCAACCACGGCAACTTGCGCATTAATTGGTGTTGCTAATGGGTTTCCGGCGGTGTCTTCACCTTGAATATCAAAAGTGATGTTAATTTGATCGCCTGTATAGGAAACCTGACCGCCACCAACAGACGTTACGTGATCAATTGGTTGAGAAATCGTTGTGGTCAATGAAAGCTCAGCGTTATTTCCAACACTAACAACATCGATGTCGATGCGTAATACTTCATCGGTGCCTTGAACACCAATGATAGAGTTCGTCGCCGCATCATAAGTAAACGTAACGGGTTGACCACTTGAAGTAATATCACTGTTTAGCTCTGTGAGTAGCGAAGCGAGAGACAGTGCTTCTGGAACAAAAGAATCAGGGGAGAGCGCTAAACTACCAGCAATAATCGTTTCGGTAGTTGTAATAGATTGGGGGTAGGTATTGCCAGAAATGGAGCCTTCGGTGAGCACTTCACTGATTGATTGACCTCCCGATGAACGGGTTATTGTTCTGAACTCTTCTCGGTCTTCATCAACCGTTTGTTCTGCTAGACCTGCGGTCTCAAAAAATGTCGACGGATGAGTTTCGGTGTAGTTGTAGTCAATCGTCACAAAGCCAGCGTTTGCAGAACCTAATCCGCCCCCCGCAGCCGTTGCTTCTAAGATTTGGGTCGGATCGGCACCACCTAAAATGGCTTCTTGGATAGCAGCAAATTCATCATCATCAAAATCTCCTGCATCGGCTTGCTGTAAGTCAAAATTAACTTCTCCAGCGATAGGAGCATCAGCCCACACTAAGTCTTGATCAACACAGCCAACACAATTACTTGCCACCTCAGTGACACCGTTTGGGTTACCTAATAACAGCTCTGCTTGGTTTGCAGTGATAACAATCTCGTTTTCACGAATAATATCGCCAACTGAAATTTTTCGTGCGCTTCCATCAGACTTAACCGCAATGACTTCTCCACTCACTGCCTCTACAACTGCAGCTTGGCGCGAAACTTCAATACCCATATATCCCCCGAGGTCACAAAATGCTGTATTGCCCAACATCGTGAAAATGATAGTAATAACGGTTTCAGGCTTAAATTATATTCAGAACTTATTCTCTGCATTAACAATCAATTACGTAGACTGATGTATGTGATGAGTCAGTTCCGTTTCGCCTGTTTTTTTTATAGTTTACTTAACTTTAAGCCTAGTCTTCCTTATCCGAAATGTCATGTCTGTGCGAAGTGACTTCTTTTCACAAATCTAGGCATTCACTTTAGTTTGTTCATGGACTAAGCAAAAGTTTATAGGGTGTTGATTAATATGCAATAAAACGCATACCTTAATTACACCTCAAATTTTTATAAATATATACAGTAATAAAGTTGATAAATCATTAGGATTTATGGGCGATTGATAGGGTCGATATATACCTAAACCCCAAAGAAGAACTAAATCCCATATTTGAGACAAGGTGCAGCATAAAGCTGATGAGAAACTGTTCAAACACCGTATATGGCGTCAATTGCATATACAACAGTTAGAGTATTGAATGGGTATACAGGGACAATGAGTAGAAGTTGCAAATGGATATTTCGAGGTATCCAAAAAAAGCCCACTAAGTTGAACCTTAGTGGGCTTTAAAATCAGTATATAGCGTTATGCTGTTAGCAATGACACACAACTATTTAGCAAGGCGATTTGCAGTCCAGACGTAAAGCAGCTCGAGAGCAATCGTCGCACCAGCCAATGCCGTAATTTCGCTTTGGTCATAGGCAGGAGACACTTCTACAACGTCCATACCAACCATGTTGATACCCTGTAAGCCACGGATGATTTTGAGTACTTTATCTGAGTTCAAACCACCACACACAGGCGTCCCAGTACCCGGCGCAAAAGCAGGATCCAGACAATCGATATCAAACGTTAGGTAAACTGGCTTATCACCAACAATGCCTTTCACTTGAGCAATGATCTCATCCACGCTCATGTCATTCGCTTGCATCGCATTGATAACATTAAAGCCATGACCTTCCTGCTTATACTCTGTACGAATACCTATTTGCACAGAATGCTCAGGCGAGATTAACCCTTCATTTGGCGCATAGTAGAACATAGTACCGTGATCGTAACGACTGCCCTGATTGTAAGTATCAGTGTGCGCGTCAAAATGAATCAGAGCCATTTCACCGTACTTCTTGCCGTATGCTCTTAGCAAAGGCAATGTAATGAAGTGATCGCCACCTAAACCTAACAATGTTTTACCACTGTTTAGAATCGCATTTGCAGCCGCTTCTAAACGCTGAGTTAAATCTTCAGCATCACCGCAATCAAACACAAGATCGCCAGCATCAATCACCGAGGTATGTTCAAATACATTGAAGTCCCAAGGAAATTTTTTGCCTTCCCACGCCAAGTTTACAGACGCACGACGAATCGCATCAGGGCCCATACGAGCACCCGGTCGACCAGACGTCGCCATATCTAACGGCACGCCCAACACAACCACATCAGCATCGTTATCAATTGGGTTCTGTACCAATGGACGACGCATAAACGTCATCGCATTGGAATACAGCGAGTAATCTGGTTTGGTAAATAGATCGTTCATTAAAAATCCTCAAGATAGGTGTAACCCATCAAGCCTTGCTCTAACTCTTCAAGTACACTTTGCTGTTCTTGCGCTGGTACTTTCGCCGTGACCAATTCTTTGTAGTTCTGACGAATTAAGTCCATATCGATATGAACGTAACGCATCATATCTTCAACCGTGTCGCCTTCGTTGATGTAGTCGATATTCGCTTCACCGCTTTCGTCAACGTTGACCACTACGCTGTGAGTATCACCAAATAGGTTATGCATATCACCCAAGATCTCTTGGTATGCGCCTACTAAGAAAAAGCCCATCAGGTATGGTTCATCTGGGTTCCATGCAGGAACTGGCAGAGTCGTTTCAATACCTTGGCCATCAACATACTGGTCAATCGTACCGTCAGAGTCACATGTGATGTCCAATACAACAGCGCGTCGCTCGTCCGCATTATCCAAACCACTTAGAGGTAATACAGGGAATACCTGATCGATACCCCAAGCATCTGGCAACGATTGGAACAACGAGAAGTTAACAAAGAACTTGTCGGCTAAACGCTCGCTCAACTCATCCAAAATAGGACGGTGGTAACGGTTCTTAGTGCTCATTCGAGAGCTAAGTTCGTAGTTAATGCGCAAAGACATCTGCTCTGCCCAAGCACGGTGTTGAAGATTCAGCATGCCTGTTGCAAATTGGTTGTGTGCTTCTGCGATATCACTTTGCGTGTCGTTGTAGATCTCAATCAACGCTCGGTCATCATTACCAGCATCGAGCTCTAAGAAGTTCTTCCACATGTTGTTTAGCAACATTGGAGCTTCAGCTTCAGGCGCAGCCATATCTTCCGGCGAGTAGCTTTCAGTACCAATCACGTTGGTGATCAGTACAGCATGGTGCGCTGTCAGTGAGCGACCAGATTCTGAAATAATCACAGGTTGTGGCTGATTGTAGAGTTTACAAATATCCCCTACTGTCATCACAATGTTACGAGCGTACTCAAGTAAGCCGTAATTCATTGAGTTTGAAGATTGGCTACGTGTGCCGTCGTAATCGACTGCCAAGCCACCACCAACATCTAAGAACTTCAGTTGAGCGCCAATATCACGCAGTTCACAGTAGAAACGAGCTGCTTCACTCACGCCATTTCGCACGTCACGAATGTTTGCCATTTGTGAACCTAGGTGGAAGTGCACAAGTTCAAGTACATCCAGCTGGTCTTCGGCTTTCAAGCGTTCGATAACAGTAAGCACTTGTGATGCAGACAAACCGAATTTCGACTTCTCACCACCACTTGCTTGCCATTTACCTGCGCCTTGAGAAGCAAGACGGATACGTAAACCCAAACGAGGTTTTACGCCAAGTGCTTTCGCTTCAGAAAGAACAAGATCAAGCTCAGACAGCTTCTCTAGAACGATAAAAACCTTGTGCCCTAGTTTCTCGCCAATCAGTGCAAGGCGGATGTATTCTCTGTCTTTGTAACCGTTACACACGATCACAGAGCTCGCTTTTTGAGCCAACGCCAGTACCGCTAATAGTTCAGGTTTGCTGCCCGCCTCTAGTCCTAGCTGCTTTTGCTCTAATTGAGCTTGGCTCGCTAAGATCTCATCAACCACTTCTTTTTGTTGGTTAACTTTAATCGGATAAACAAGTAGGTAACGATTGTCGTACTGATATTCGTCGATCGCTTGGTTAAATGCGTTACAGATATTGTGCACACGTTGATGCACTATTTGAGGAAAACGCACAAGAGCAGGTAAACCAATATTTCTTTGCTCTAACTGTTTTACGATCTTACTTAGTGGGACTTGATGATCCGTCTCGCTCGGTGAAACATACACCTCACCGTTATCATCAATTCCATAAAAACCTTGGCTCCAGTGCTTTACATTATACTCAGCACGGATGCGTTCCAAATTAACCGAATTTTCCAATTCTAGAGACCTCACACTATAGGGCCATCGACAGAAGATACCTCTTTGGAATAGCGAGGTATAACCCAACAAAAAGCGTTCAAAAACGATTTGTTGGCTGCATTAACCGATATTATTAAGAGCGAGTCCAACCATTGATATTTGTGGTGACGATTACGTTTTTTTATCGACAGATCGACTTAAAATGACAGGTAAGGAATTACAAGGTTTTAGGGTAAAAAACAGGCTGAAGCGCATTAAATATAAAGCAATTTCTCACATTAAATTAGGGAGAAAAAATGTGCAGAAACCAAAAGATTTTTAGTAAATTGAGTGAGGTTAAGTCAGAGTTGTGACAAATATAAGCACTTCACAATCTGAACTCTCGCTATCACCAACACAGCTTGTGTCCCGCGATTCGATGCCGATAAACACTTCATTCTTCCTACTAGAACTCGCTCACTTCAATGTTGTAACCGCTCAATTTTTGAACTTTTCTCGCGCATATCTTGTATTCGGTTCAATCTTCTTGTAATTTCAACTGACCAACCAATCGGTCAGCCTTCGAATTTAGGGGATACTATGAGCCATAATCTAGACCTTGAACCAAACACGTCGAGCACCAACGACATGGATCAAATATTCAACCGACAACAAGATCACTACCGCAATAACGTTAATCCTACGCTTGAGCAGAGAAGAGAAAACCTCTCAGTATTAAAAGCGTTGTTAATGCGCTATCAAGAGCAATTGATTGAGGCAGTATCTGAAGATTATGGCCATCGAGCAAAGCACGACAGCTTGATTGCTGATATCACCCCTTCTCTTCACCAAATTAATTACAGTGATAAGAACCTTAAGAAATGGTTGAAGCCATCTCGTAGAAAAGCAGGCTTGATGCTAACACCAGCGAAGATCACTGTTCACTATCAACCGGTAGGCGTTGTAGGCATTATCGTTCCTTGGAACTTTCCTATAATGCTCTCTTTAGGTCCTCTCATCACTGCGTTAGCGGCGGGCAACACTGCAATGCTCAAGATGTCCGAGTTTACTCCTGCGACCAACCGAGTTTTGAAAACCATGCTGGCCGAAGGCTTTAGTGAAGATCAAGTCGCGATTATCGAAGGCGAAGCGGATGTTTCCGCTAAATTTAGCCAACTGCCGTTTGACCATATCCTTTTCACAGGCTCGACCTCTGTGGGTAAGCACGTCATGAGAGCAGCAGCCGACAACTTAACGCCAGTAACTTTGGAGTTAGGCGGCAAGTCTCCAACCATCATTGCCCCTGACTTTGATGTGGCTGACGCTGTTGAACGTATCTTGTTTGCCAAGAGTCTAAACGCTGGCCAGATATGTGTAGCGCCTGATTACATCTTATTGCCGCGAGAAAAATCAGACGAGTTCATCACAGCCTATAAGCGTTATTTCAAGAAGCTTTATAAAGCCGGTATTGAGAGCAAAGACTTAACCTCAGTGATCAACATGCGCCAATACAATCGCTTGAAAGGTGTCATTGAAGACGCACAAGCCAAAGGCGCGGTTATTCACACGGTAACCGAACAAGCACAAGACGATGTAAACCACAGAATGACGCCGCACCTTCTCACCGAAGTGAACGATGAGATGCTCGCGATGCAAGAAGAGCTGTTTGGTCCTGTTTTGCCTATCGTGCCTTATGATTCCATCGAAGAAGCAATCAATTACATCACAGAGAGAGAACGCCCACTGGCTCTGTACCTAATGAGCCATAATAAAGAAACCCAAGACAAGCTTTTATCAGACACGCACTCTGGCGGCGTGTGTATTAATGATTCTTTGGTGCATGTGGCTGCAGAAGACGCACCATTCGGTGGCATCGGCCCTTCAGGCATGGGACACTATCACGGCATTGAGGGCTTCAAGACCCTTAGCCATGCCAAAACCGTTCTAAGTAGAGGAAAAATCAACTTCACCAAGTTAATGCATCCTCCTTACAACAACCCAATCAAGAAACTGATGTTCAAAGTACTCAATAGATGATCACCAAAAGACAAAAAATCCTAGATGCTGCACTCCTGCTCTTCTCTCAACAAGGGCTAGAGGGCACATCTACCGGACAAATAGCGAAAACCGCCGGCGTGGCAAAAGCGACGTTGTTCCACCACTTCGAGAATAAATCTCTATTGATTGATGAACTGTTTCGCGAGCTGAAGCTAGAGCTATTCTCGACCCTTCAACCGCACACTGATGTGGCTGTAGAAGATCGCTACCAAACCTTTAAGTTCATGTGGATCACAGGAATTGAGTGGGCATTAGAGAATCCGGTTGCGATGAAGTTCTTCACCAATGTTCATTTCGACCCAACGACTCAAACTCGAGAAGTGATTGTTTCACAGATGTTCGCATCGCTAGACGAGATCATTTTGAAAGGGCAACAAGATGGTGAATTGATGGTGTTGGACATTAACCTTGTTAGACACTTCATTCATAGCCACTTTCTGATTTGTGCAAACTGGCTGATTGAACAAAGCGAGTCTCCACCAGAGCAAACATCGAAGTACATCAACGATAGCTTTGATATGTGTTGGCGCGCCGTTGGTGGGCAAACCAAGTAGCTTTAGCTTTAAGCCCAAGGCTCTAAGCTCTAAACCCAAAGATATAAGTTCTAGACTCAACTGATTTCCAATAATGATCACTAAAGCGCCACAAAGGCGCTTTAATTATTTGAACACAATTTAATCACCTCAACATATTGACTCAGAGTACTTTCTTTCAGTACCATCCCACCATCATTTCAAAAGAGAATAACGCCATAATGAAGTACTAACATCCTGACATCCGATTTATTTTTATAAAAATCATTTGGACACTCGGGGTTAGTGGGCGTTACTTCATCATCTATTTTCACGACAAATCAAGCTCTTAAAGATCCGTTTTTTGACAAACAAACATCTTTAAGATCAGTACCTCAAAGACAGGAACCATCTCAATACCGCTTTCTCTCTTTCATTGGTCATCTATCTAAGTAACGCCTTTGGCGATCTGTTGTTAGCATCCAGCAGGAGCTTACACAGAAAAGCGCCTCACCCCTTTTACTCGTTTACACGTAAAGGGAGGTATTTCTATGCCGACTATATTAGCCAATAATCTCTCATTCCAACTCGATACTGGTGAGTGGTTATTCAAAAACATCACCTTTAATTTGAGCAGTCGCCTGACAGGCTTAGTCGGAAGAAATGGGGCGGGAAAGTCACTACTGCTTTCATTACTGGTCGGGCAAACACAACCCACATCAGGCAGTGTTTCCAGACAAGGCTCGATCGGCTTTTACTCCCAGTTGCCTTCAAAGCTATTGGATAGCACAACCAGCATTGCTGACTTCTTGGGGATCACCGAAAAGTTAGACGCATTACATGCCATAGAACAAGGCAGCTGCGAACTTCAGCACTTCAATATCGTTGGCGAGGATTGGGATTTACAAGCGAACACAAAGCAACTTTTAGCCACATTGAAAATAACCAGTGGGTTAACCACACCGTGCCATACATTGAGTGGTGGGCAACTCGCCCTTTTACAGCTTCATCGGTTATTCGCCTCAAACCACGACATACTGATTCTCGACGAACCTACAAACCATTTGGATAGCGAAGGGCGCAATTGGTTACTAGAACAGTGCCAGTTGTTTGAAGGAAAAGTACTTGTCGTCAGTCACGATCGAAGCTTGTTGAGACACATGGAAGGGATCTATCACCTCAACAGTTTGGGCATGCGTTTCTATAAAGGGAATTACGATGATTACTTCACGCAAATGTCGAGTCAAAGTGAAGTACTGGACAAGCAGATAACGCATCATCAATCGGAAAAGAAACGACTCGAGCGCCAAGCTCAGACTAACAAGGAAAAAGCACAACAACGTGAATCTCAAGGTAACCGACTCCGAAAATCAGGTAGCCAACCCAAGATATTATTGGATGCAATGAAAGATAAAGCAGGACGAACCCAAGGAGCATCGGCAACAAGCCACAGGAACTTAAAGGATCAAAACCAACATAAGCTTCAATCTCTTAAAGAACAGCAAGAGCAACTGAAGCCGCAAGCGTTGTACCTACAACAAGCGAATCGTTCTAAAAAACACTCACTATTAACCGTTGAAGAGTGTCGCATGAGTTTTGGTTCTGGTGCTCCTATTAGCTTCTCTCTATCACAAGGGGAACGATGTTATCTAACTGGGGCTAATGGGTGCGGAAAATCGACACTGTTAAAAGCCATTCACGGCCAACGCTCGAACTATATTGGATCCATTAAGCGCTTAGGGGCGACGGTATACTTGGATCAACACTTTGGCCTGTTGGACACCAACGACACCATGTTCGATAGTTTGATGACACACAGCTTTGGGTTAACAGAAAGTGACGCTCGAACCTTGTTGGCAGGGATTGGGTTCAGGCGAGACTCTGTATACCGAAAAGTGGCTCATTTAAGTGGTGGTGAAAAAATGAAACTGGCGATGTTGATCGTTAGCCATAAGCAGGATGCCCCACTTCTTTTGCTTGATGAGCCAGACAATCACTTGGACATAGACTCAAAGCAAATATTGGCTTCGGCTCTGCGTGAATACCAAAGTGCGTTCATCTTGGTCAGTCATGATAGCGATTTTGTTGAGGAGGTCGGCGTTAGCCAAAACCATATCCAGCTTTAGTCCATGTCCCTAAACCTTGAGTCTTAAACCTGTTAGGCGAGCTTCATTACTGATGCTCGCCTTTCTCGGTTGAGACAAGTAAACTACACGCCTCGAACATCTATTCATAAGGCTAAGGTTTGCATACTCTAGAACAATTAAAATCAGGGCAACTTAAAGGTATTAAGCGCTTAAAACTGTCGGAAAGTCTCACCGAGTTTCCTCTAGAAATCATAGAGCTTGCAGATTCTCTTGAGATCCTAGACCTTTCAGGTAATCAGCTGTCAGACCTACCAGCCGAGTTATCAAAGCTAACTAACCTGCGTATTATCTTCGCGTCGAATAACCTGTTTACGCACCTGCCTGATGTTCTTGGGTCACTTCCTAAGCTTGAAATGATCGGTTTCAAGACCAACCAAATCAAAACCGTAAGTGAAGTATCTCTACCACCTCAATTACGCTGGTTGATCCTGACAGACAACGCAATCGAGGTTCTCCCTCACTCTTTAGGTAAAAGACCACGCCTACAAAAACTCGCATTGGCGGGTAACAAGATTCGCGTTTTACCAGAAAGTATGGAAAACCTATCGAACCTTGAACTGGTTCGTCTGTCTGCAAACCAACTGACTGAATTCCCAGAGTTTCTTATCAAGCTACCAAAACTGGCTTGGTTAGCGTTTGCGGGTAACCCATTTTGCAAACACCCAAGCAGCTTAGATAGCGTGCCTGCCGTAAGCTCACAATGCTACTCACTGAATCAAGTTCTTGGGCAAGGTGCGTCTGGGATAATTTCTCATGCTAACTGGTTAAATCGTGACTTTGATTTCCCACAAGAAGTGGCGGTTAAAGTATTCAAAGGCGAAGTAACAAGCGACGGTTACCCACACGATGAACTCGAAGCCTGCCTTCAAGCTGGTCATCATAGCAACCTAGTGAAGTCTATCGCTCAAGTCGACGAGTCTGACTACCTAGCGTTAGTCATGGAACTGATTCCGAGCAACTATTACAACCTAGGCTTGCCCCCTACTCTTGAAAGTTGTACTCGTGATACGTTCAACGAAGGCTTCGAGCTTTCAATTGCTCAGATCAACAGCATTACCGAACAAATGATTGATGTGTTTGAACACCTTCATGCCAATAAGGTGTGTCACGGTGACTTGTATGCGCACAACACCCTGGTCAATGAGCAAGGCCGAATGATCTTTGGCGATTTTGGAGCAGCGACTATCTACGGTTACCTAACAGAAGAGCAGCAACAAGGTATTCGACAAATCGAAGCTCGCGCTCTCAAGTACTTTATTGAAGACCTATTGACGGTTTGCGCTGCAAGCGATATCAATTCAGAGTTGTATAAGAAACTCGAAAACTATCACGCATAAGAGCTACCAAGCTTAAGCGTTCAATCAAGTTTCTCCGGAAATGAAAAAGCTAACGTTTATCGTTAGCTTTTTTTGTTTTGGAATTTGATGAATCCAATCAGGCTCAAGTTTGGCTTATTTCTGTTACGAATGACTTAACTAGCTTCCACTTGAACAAGCTTGAGGTAAGAGTGGAGTTCTTGATTCTTATACTCCACTGCCGAATGAATATTGAGGTCTTTACACGCGACAACATCAAACTGGTAACGATTGTCACCTTTATTGATTTCGACTTGCAGCAACCCACTTTTCAGCAACCAATGACCTTGGGTTTCAAATCGGTCAAACAAATGATATTCCGTTAGACTACCATCAGAATGAAAGTGAACCTCGGTAATGTACCCTGCTGGGCAACTTTTTACCCAAGTCCGCCCTAAGACATCTTCTTCAACAAAGTTTCTTTTGCTCTCGCACCACTTTAAATAATCGGCACTCTCACTCAGATCACTATCAAGGTCATTCTTAGACAGTAACGTTTGATCTTGTTGTTCACGACAGTAAAGCTGAAGCAGTGTCTGCTGGTTATTACTCATTAATCGCCATCCCTAGCTAGTCAATCCAATAAGGCTTAAGCTACCAACTCATAAGAGACAACATAAAGCTCAGAGATCCCTGGGTAGATATCTTGAATCACACCCTTCAGAACTTCTAGCGTCATGTTCTCTTGCTCCGCATGGAACTCACCTAAGTCATCAAACAAAATTGGCTCAACGCTGATGATCTTAAGATTACAGAACACACGGTCTTGCTCTAGCGTCGATACTTCCACAACACTGCCTGGCCGGTAGTCTCGCTCAGATTCATCACGAATAGTAATCGTCTTCTTGCCAGATAGGATGTCAGTTTCAAAACGTTCGAAGAACGTCATAGTGGTCGGTGCGGTCATTTATTTCGGTCGCTTTACATTTAAAGGTTAGGTAAATGTTTATATACCAGAATGCGTGTTCAAGCGAATAAAAATTAGGTGCGGGATGCGAGATGCGAGATGCGAGATGCGAGATGCGAGATGCGAGATGCGAGATGCGAGAGAGTATGGCAAAGCCAAATTACAGGCAATAAAAAAGGAGAACCGAAGTTCTCCTTTTCTTAAACCTTTAAGCTAACTCTAAATTATAGAGATGCTTTCGCTTTTTCAACTAGAACAGCAAATGCTGCTTTGTCGAATACTGCGATGTCAGCAAGAATCTTACGGTCGATCTCGATAGATGCTTTCTTTAGGCCATTGATGAAACGGCTGTAAGATAGACCATTTTGACGAGATGCCGCGTTGATACGTGCAATCCAAAGTTGACGGAATTGACGTTTCTTGTTGCGACGGTCACGGTAAGCGTATTGACCAGCTTTGGTAACTGCTTGGAAAGCTACGCGGTAAACACGTGAACGTGCTCCGTAGTAACCTTTAGCTTGTTTTAGAACTTTCTTATGACGTGCACGAGCTTGTACACCACGTTTTACGCGAGGCATTATGCTTCTCCTAAACTAAACGAATTTATAAACTAAAAAGAATTAAGCGTATGGCATCATACGTAGAACTTGAGCAACTTCACATTTAGGAAGGATCGAGTTCGGACGTAGCTGACGCTTGTTCTTAGTAGTACGCTTAGTCAGGATGTGACGTTTACCAGCGTGCTTAAACTTAATACCACCAGCAGTTTTCTGGAAACGCTTAGCAGCACCTTTGTTGGTTTTCATCTTAGGCATGATGAATAACTCCGCATTGTTGAGTTGTTAATAACATAGTAATTAGGGCGAATAAAACCCCGCAACCTGAGGCTGCAGGGTTCAATTACTTGCAAAGCCGTTAATTACTTCTTTTTAGGGGCCAACACCATGATCATCTGGCGACCTTCAATTCTCGTTGGGAAAGATTCGACTACTGCAAATTCTTCAGTATCCGCTTTCAAACGATTAAGAACGTCAACACCGATTTCTTGGTGAGCCATTTCGCGGCCACGGAAGCGAATTGTTACCTTCACTTTGTTGCCGTCTTCTAGGAAACCAGTCAGGTTGCGTAGTTTTACCTGATAGTCTCCAATATCAGTTCCAGGTCGGAATTTAATTTCCTTGATCTGAACCTGCTTTTGCTTCTTCTTCTGCTCTTTCGCAGCTTTGCTCTTCTCGAAGAGGAACTTACCGTAGTCCATCACACGACAAACTGGCGGCTCGGCGTTAGGGCTGATCTCTACAAGATCCATACCAGCTTCATTTGCAGCTTCCATCGCTTCAGCGATTGATACTACACCAACAGCTTCGCCGTCTGCGCCAGTTAGACGCACTTCACGAACGCCACGAATGTCACCGTTTAAACGGTGCTGGTTTTGTTTGGCCGGTTGTTGGCCACGTCTTCCGCCTTTAATAGCTATTCCTCCAGATTGAGCTTACGGCTTGAAACCTCGGCTTGGATGTATGAAATAAAGTCATCCACTTTAAATTTGCCAAGGTCCTTACCTTTACGTGTACGTACTGCAATTTCGCCGGCTTCCATTTCTTGGTCACCACACACAAGCATGAACGGTACACGTTTCAAAGTATGTTCGCGGATTTTAAAGCCAATCTTCTCATTTCTCAAGTCTGCTTTGACTCTAAATCCACTTTTTTGCAGTTTTTTCGTAATTTCTTGTACATATTCAGACTGTTTGTCTGTAATGCCCATTACAACTGCTTGTTCTGGCGCCAACCACGTTGGGAAGAAGCCAGCGTATTCTTCAATAAGAATACCAATGAAGCGTTCTAGTGAACCTAAAATCGCGCGGTGGATCATAACTGGCGTGTGACGCTCGTTATCTTCACCTACGTAAGTAGCACCTAAACGTTCTGGTAATGCAAAATCGAGCTGCACTGTACCACATTGCCAAGCGCGGTCCAAACAATCATGCAAAGTAAATTCAATCTTAGGTCCGTAGAACGCACCCTCGCCTTCTTGAATCTCGTATGCAATGTCCATTGCCTCTAGCGCTTGCTTAAGGTCAGCCTCTGCACGGTCCCACATTTCGTCTGAACCTACACGCTGTTCTGGACGAGTAGATAGCTTAACAACGATGCTTTCGAAGCCGAAAGTTGTGTAAGTATCGTAAACCATTTCAATACAAGCTTTAACTTCTTGTTGAACTTGGTCTTCAGTACAGAATACGTGAGCATCATCTTGAGTGAAGCCACGAACACGCATAATGCCGTGAAGTGCGCCAGACGGCTCGTTACGGTGACATGAGCCGAACTCAGCCATACGTAGCGGTAGATCACGGTAAGATTTCAAACCTTGGTTGAAGATTTGAACGTGACCAGGACAGTTCATTGGCTTGATAGCGTATTCACGGTTCTCTGAAGAAGTAGTGAACATCGCTTCAGCGTACTTATCCCAGTGACCAGAGCGTTCCCAAAGAACACGGTCCATCATTAATGGGCCTTTAACTTCTTGGTAATCGTACTCAGTCAGTTTTTGACGAATAAATACTTCTAGCTCACGGAAGATAGTCCAACCGTTGTGGTGCCAGAACACCATGCCTGGTGCTTCTTGCTGCATGTGGAATAGGTCAAGCGCTTTACCGATTTTACGGTGGTCACGTTTAGCCGCTTCTTCTAGGCGCACAAGGTGAGCTTTAAGTGCCTTCTTGTCGTGGAATGCAGTGCCGTAGATACGTTGAAGCATCTTGTTGTCACTGTTACCACGCCAGTATGCACCCGCTACGTTAAGTAGAGTGAAGTGCTGGCAGAAGCTCATGTTAGGCACGTGTGGACCACGACACATATCGATGTATTCTTCGTGATGGTACAGGCCTGGACGATCGTCTTTAGAAACGTTCTCGTCCAAGATTTCAATCTTGTAAGTCTCGCCGCGAGCTTCGAATGCGTCGCGCGCTTCCTGCCAGCTAACTTTCTTCTTAACAACCTGGTATTTGGTCTTCGCTAGCTCTTTCATGCGCTTTTCGATCTTTTCTAGATCGTCTTGCGTTAGAGAGTGCTCAAGATCGATATCGTAGTAGAAACCGTTATCAATAGTAGGACCGATCGCCATTTTCGCTTCTGGAAAAAGCTGCTTAACCGCGTGGCCTAAAAGGTGAGCACAAGAGTGACGAACGATTTCAAGGCCATCAACTTCATCTTTAGCTGTGATGATTTCTAGGCTTGCATCGTTTTCGATAAGATCACAAGCATCAACACGCTCGCCGTCTACACGACCAGCAATGGTAGCTTTCGCAAGACCAGGACCGATTGATAGGGCAACATCTAGAGTTGATACAGGGTTGTCAAATTGACGCTGACTACCGTCAGGAAGAGTAATAATTGGCATTATTTGTCCTTTACAGTGGTGTTGCACACCAAGCAACACATGAAAATGTTTAATATATGTCTTTCAATCAACGAGTACGCTGATTGGGGATATATGCATAATAAATATACCCACATAGAAGCAAATACAGATGCCACATCTGTGAGTAGCCAAACATTGTAACGAAATTATATGAAATGACAATGACAGAGCGGATTTGCAAGCTATCCAACGGCTTCGTTTGGTAAGGTAAACCATACTTGTGATGATTTACCTGCTCTTCTAATCCTCTTAATTACCCAGCTGTATCAACTTAACAACTGCACCCTACCTGTTCCGAGTTCGCTCATTCAACTTATCTCTTACAAACTAGTTATTTAGAACTAAGCTATATAGAAGCAACGGAATGCAGATGAGGTACATATGGAGAAACGGGCTACTTGTATATCGCTCATACGACCTTTACCGCTAGTAATAGCCGCCATGTTTTCTGCGCCAAACGCATGGGCCAACAAAGATTACGGCCCCTTAATCAGTTATACCCAAGCACCATTGCAGTCTGTTCGTCTCACTCCGGCACTTCGCTCTGGCTTCCCCCTCAAAGAGAATAAAGTTGAAATATTTACCGCCTTAACTGCCGCGAGTATCTGGGCCAATTCCCACGACTACCACTTAGACTATTATCAGAATCAGCTTCACACTGGTTTGCGATGGCAATTAACTAAAACGTGGCAAGTAGAATTCAATTACCGCTACCTTTACGCCGCCAACAATAACCTAGACAAAATCACCATCAACTTTCATGACCTATTCGACATCGACCAAGCAGGACGCGATCGTAAAGAACGGCATCAATTTGATATTCACGCACCAGACCACGATATCAATATTAGAGACTTCTCCGGCGATACGCTGACTAGTGCTTTCACCCTCTACACTCAATACCAAATCATAGACCTTGAAAACCACGGTTTATCCTTTGGTGTATCCCTTTATCACAACAATGTCAGCCACGGTGCCTTTGAAGGAAGTAGCTCCGAGCAAAGCGCTCAATTCAACTATGCCTACCAACTCGATATCAATACCTTTTACACAAGCTTAGGGCTCGCCAATCAGTCAAATCGAGATGTAGAGAATGGCTTTGCACATAAGAAAACAACATGGTCATGGATGGGCGGCTATCAACTCACACTATTTGAAAATCATGAGTTACACCTTGAATATAGATGGTATGAAGGCGCAGAAGACGGTGAAACTGAGTTTTCAGAGGCCGCGAATGAAATGATGTTTGGATATAGGTATCTAATGCAACGCTCAGCAGTCGAGATATCCATTATCGAAAACATCTTCAACATGGACAACTCCACCGATGTTGCCTTCCAGCTGGCCTATCGTCATCAGTGGTAAGTCCATTTATGGTCGAGATAGTAGAATTAAAAAAGCCGAACGGATAAGTTCGGCTTTAGAAATCGTACTGTCTTGTCTCTATTAATAGAAAGAGTAACGACTAACAGAGAGAGCAACTACGCATTCATGATTCTTGAGACTGCGTTACGAATGTCTGAATCGGCAGCGTTCGCAGGCAAGCTGAATGAGATGTATTGATCGCCACGGAAGCTCATTGAGCGATCGATTTCTGCTAGGCAGTGAACCATTGAGCCTTCAACGATGAATGACAGCTCGATCTCTTTATTATTCATGAAACCGCCGCTGCGAAATTCAATCTCTTGGTAACAACCCGAACGAGAAGCAAAGTTGTTGCCTTTTAAGAAGCCCTTCTCTACGTCAGCTTTCACCATTGCCATACCGGATGCTTCCACGCCTTGGATGATTTTAGCAACTGTTGGCAGTGGGTGTACGGAGATAAAGTCACGGTCTTTAGGGTCAATCGCGAAGCCTATATCTAGGTTGGTTTCAACCCACACATGGCATTGGTTCATTTGTGCGTTCAACGCGGTGACTGGCGTTTCATCATTTAACTTAAGTCGGAATGGAACCAGTTTGGTTTCGCCCGGTTGGATAACGAAAGGCTCTACCGCTTGAATACGACCCAGTGAAAAGGTTTCGTAGCTGGTACTGTCTTCCGTTTCTACTTTTACTTCTGTGTTGAGAACCAAGTTAATCAAGTCGATTTGTTGCTCAACGTCGCCACCAACAATGTGAACATTGCCAGACAACTCTCCACCTTGGAAAACTTCAATATTATCTAAGACAGTATCAACCTTTGCTGCACCGATGCCCAACGAGGCCTTTAATTTCTTAAACATATTATTTCCCTTTCTAATCATCTGATTTACGAATAGTTATTACGTGACAATTTGCGACACTTGCCTCACAGAATCAAGCAATTTGCCCCATCTATGTTGAATAAGGTCACATTGCCCGAGGAAATGTTGAAATCGTGAAAAATTCCGTTACTCTATTTGTATAGTCAAATAAGGTTTCATTATGTCGAAAGCGCCGCTCTACCTTCAGATAAAACAGTTCATAGACGATAATATCAACAGTGGTCACTGGCCAGTGGGTTACCAGATAACCACAGAACTCGAACTCACAGAGCAGTTCAATGTGAGTCGAATGACGGTCAATAAAGCCATTCGAGATCTTGTGTCTGAAGGCAAACTCATCAGGAAGCCAAGGCTAGGTACTTTTGTTTGTGAACCCGACGAAAAGGCGCAATCTCCGCTGCTTGATATCAACAACATCGCGCAAGAGATCAAAGACCGTGGCCAAACGTATGCTAGTCAAGTTATCAAACACGATAACATCAAGGCTGATGAAAGCACCGCCACACGGTTAGGTGTGATGATTAACGCAGAAGTATTTTATAGTGAAATCATTCATTTTGCTGACAACACACCGATTCAATTGGAAGCGCGCTGGGTGAACTCTCAAGCCGCTCCAAAATACCTAGAGCAAGACTTTTCAACCTCGACACCCAATGAATACCTTTCAAAAAGCTGCCCGTTGAGTGCTATCGAGCACACGGTTGAAGCTATTATTCCTGACTCTCAAATCAGAACGTCACTAAAGCTTTCTGAATCAGAGCCTTGCCTTCTTTTGAATAGAAGAACATGGAGCAAAGAACGGCTCATCAGCTTTGCATTGCTCTACCATCCTGGCTCTAAGTACAAATTAAGCTCCAAGATACTTCTAGATTAAAGAATATCATCCTGATCGCCGATCACATTTTTGCAACATCAACTTGATTCGGGTCAGCGTTTAGCCTATTTATTTGTATATACATTTAATGTTTAGCAAAGATCTAGGTGATTATGAATTTGATCCTCAAAAACGCACGAGTGGTCTCCATGAGTTCGGGAGCCGATGGTTATCAGCCCTCTTCCCCTCAAAATATCGTTATCGAAAACGGTAAGATCGTATCCATCTCTCGTTCAAACCACGAGGCCCTTGCTTCTGAATTAGAACAACTGAGCACAGATAGCTCTGCGGATTACATCACCTATGACTGCAAGAACAAACTCGTCACCCCTGGGTTAATTGATTGCCACACTCATCTCGTATTTGCAGGTAATCGTGCCAACGAGTTTGAGCAGCGTTTGAATGGTGTGTCTTACACCGACATCGCCAAACAAGGCGGCGGCATTCTGGCGACAGTAACCGCGACCCGCGCAGCGCAAGAATCCGAACTGGTTGAAATGGCTTTGCCTAGACTCGATGGCCTGCTAAGAAGTGGCGTAACCAGCATCGAAGTAAAATCTGGCTATGGTTTAACACTTGATGATGAACTCAAAATGTTACGCGCAGCCAAAGCTTTAGAGAATCATCGCCGAATTAAGATCACCACTACTCTCCTTGCAGCGCATGCTGTGCCACCCGAATACAAAGAGCAACCGGACAGCTATATCGATCTGGTTTGCCAAGAGATCATTCCTAAAGCTGCAAAGCAAGGGCTCGCCGATGCAGTTGACGTGTTTTGCGAATCTATCGGCTTCAACCTAGAACAAACCGAACGTGTATTTGCAGCAGCCAAAGCACATGGCCTCGCGATTAAAGGCCACACTGAACAACTTTCGAATATGGGTGGCAGCGCGCTTGCAGCTAAATACGGCGCACTCTCTGTTGACCATGTTGAATACCTTGATGAAACCGGAGTAAAAGCACTGGCAGAATCAGGCACAGTTGCCACCTTGCTACCCGGTGCTTTCTACTTCCTGAAAGAGACTCAACAGCCACCTATTGCTTTACTTCGTGAACACAAAATCCCAATGGCGATCGCGACCGACCTAAACCCCGGCACATCTCCCTTTGCAGACTTAACGCTGATGATGAACATGAGCTGCACCCTGTTTGGTACGACGCCTGAAGAAGCGCTACGCGGTGTAACTTGTAACGCGGCGGCTGCCATTGGTAAGTCACAAACCAAAGGCAAAGTCGAAATCGGTTATGCCGCAGATTTGGCTATCTGGAACATCGACCACCCTGCAGATCTAAGCTATCAAGTCGGTGTTCCTCACCTGCATAAACGCATTGTTAATGGCGAGGTGTGTCATGACTCAATCTAAATCCAACGGTATCCAAGAGAACGCAACAACCGTGCATAACTTTGTGTGGACCGGACGTAATGATCTTGAAGATAGCGCACTCGGTACTCGCGTTCATCACATTACCAAGCAAGTGCAAAGTAGTGAGTTAAGTGACAAGCTGACTGACGGTGATATCGCCTTGGTAGGCTTTGCCAGCGATGCCGGTGTTGCAAGAAATAAAGGACGCGTGGGCGCGAAACAAGCACCTAACTTGATACGCCAAGCGTTGGCGAATATGGCTTGGCACAGTGACGCACACATCGCCGATCTTGGTGATATCGAGTGCAATGATGGTCAATTAGAAGTCAGCCAAAAACAGTGTGCTTCTGTGATTGCCAATGCCTTAGCAACCAACAAAGTGATTACCCTTGGCGGTGGTCACGAGGTGGCTTGGGCAACGTTCCAAGGTCTCGCTGAGCACCTAAATAAAATTCAATCAGAACACAATCCTAAGATCGGCATCGTTAATTTTGATGCTCACTTTGATCTTCGTGAATTTGAAAGCGACATCACCGATGTTAAACCGAGCTCCGGCACGCCTTTTAACCAGATCAGTGATTACTGCCACGCACATCAATGGCCGTTTCATTACGCTTGTCTTGGTGTGAGTGCCGCCAGCAATACCAAAGCGCTGTTTAACAAAGCTGACCAACTGGGCGTGTGGTATGAACACGACCGCAACATGACCCAAGTGAATCAAGTCGCTCAACTGATCAAGTTACAAAAATTCATCGTTGAGTGTGATTATCTCTATCTCACCATTGATCTCGATGTTTTCCCCGCAGCTACTGCGCCGGGCGTAAGTGCACCAGCGGCAAGAGGCGTGAGCTATGAAGCGCTTGCTCCTTTTCTAGAACAGATTTTCCAACACAGTGAAAAACTCATTATCGCGGACATAGCGGAATACAACCCAGACTACGACGTCGATGGCCAAACGGCTCGATTAGCGGCTCGTTTATGTTGGGATATTGCCAGTGCAATGGCCAGCGACTAATCCAGCTATACCGATAACTACAACTACAACTACAACTACAACTACAACTACAACGATATAACGTGAAACAGAAGGAATTCCAAAATGACGGAACACCACAACAGTGACCCTCGTCTCGACACGACTCGCGAAATTCGCGCACCTCACGGCACCACTTTGCGCGCTAAATCTTGGTTAACAGAAGCACCACTGCGTATGCTGATGAACAACCTAGACCCTGATGTGGCAGAACACCCACATGCACTGGTTGTGTATGGCGGTATTGGTCGCGCGGCACGTGATTGGAAATGTTATGACAAAATTGTTGAAGTATTAGAGCGTTTAGAGGACGACCAAACGTTACTTGTTCAATCCGGTAAACCTGTGGGCGTGTTCCCGACTCATAAAAACGCACCTCGCGTACTGATCGCTAACTCGAACCTTGTTCCACACTGGGCGAACTGGGAACACTTCAACGAGCTCGATAAAGAAGGCTTGATGATGTACGGCCAAATGACCGCGGGCAGCTGGATCTACATTGGTTCACAAGGCATCGTTCAAGGTACTTACGAAACCTTTGTCGCTATCGCGAAGAAGCACTTCCAAGGTGAAGCAAACGGCAAGTGGGTTCTAACGGGCGGTCTTGGTGGAATGGGCGGCGCTCAACCTCTTGCTGCAACGATGGCTGGCTTCTCAATGATCGCAGTGGAGTGTGATGAATCACGAATCGACTACCGCTTGCGTACTGGCTATGTAGACAAAAAAGCCACCAGCTTAGATGAAGCGATGGCAATGATTAAAGAGTCAGACACGCCAATCTCTGTTGGCTTATTAGGTAACGCCGCAGACGTCTTCCCAGAGTTAGTTGAACGCAATATCACACCTGATGTGGTGACTGACCAAACCTCTGCCCACGATCCTCTTAACGGCTACTTGCCGCAAGGTTGGACGATGGAGAAAGCCGCACAAGAGCGCACCATTGATGAAGCAAAAGTGGTGAAAGCCGCTAAGCAATCAATGGCGATTCAAGTACAAGCGATGCTAGACCTGCAATACCGCGGCGCAGCGACCGTGGATTACGGTAATAACATTCGCCAAATGGCACTGGAAGAAGGCGTAGAAAACGCGTTTGATTTCCCGGGTTTCGTTCCGGCTTATATTCGACCTTTATTCTGCGAAGGTATTGGTCCTTTCCGTTGGGCGGCACTATCTGGTGACCCAG
The DNA here is from genome assembly GCF_041465805.1 of Vibrio sp. 10N.239.311.G01. Lineage (NCBI taxonomy): Bacteria > Pseudomonadati > Pseudomonadota > Gammaproteobacteria > Vibrionales > Vibrionaceae > Vibrio > Vibrio sp. 10N.239.311.G01. The sequence goes on along the minus strand of NZ_JBFSRM010000017.1, from coordinate 90,793 downwards.
AAGACATCTACAAAACAGACCAAAAAGTAAAAGAACTGATTCCAGACAACCCACATCTACATAACTGGCTAGATATGGCGCGTGAACGCATTCAGTTCCAAGGCCTGCCAGCGCGTATTTGTTGGGTTGGCTTGAAAGATCGTGAACGCTTAGGCCAAGCATTCAATGAAATGGTGCAAAATGGCGAACTGAAAGCACCAGTTGTTATCGGTCGTGACCACCTAGATTCAGGTTCAGTAGCAAGCCCGAACCGCGAAACAGAAGGCATGATGGATGGATCAGATGCCGTATCAGATTGGCCTCTATTGAATGCCCTTCTGAACACAGCGGGCGGCGCAACTTGGGTTTCTTTGCACCACGGTGGTGGCGTTGGTATGGGCTTCTCGCAACACTCAGGCATGGTGATTTGTTGTGACGGCAGTGAAGATGCATCACAGCGTATTGCTCGCGTACTTCACAATGACCCAGCAACCGGCGTTATGCGTCATGCTGATGCAGGTTACGATATTGCCAAGCAATGTGCCAAAGAGCAAAAGCTTGATTTACCTATGCTAAACGAAGAACTTCGTCGCCTTTAATGTCTGGAGAGAACATGTTGAACTTATTACTTAAGCCAGGACTTCTTGGCCTATCTGAACTTCGAAAAATCAGCCGTAGCCCTGTGAACTTATCACTCGATCCTACAGCAATCCCGGATATCGAAGCGAGCATGCAAGTTGTCGAACAAGTGATTGCTGAAGACCGCACTGTGTATGGCATCAACACGGGTTTTGGCTTATTGGCAAATACCAAAATTGCGCCTGAAGATTTAGAAGTACTACAGAAAAGTATCGTGCTTTCTCACGCGGCCGGCATTGGTAAATTCATGTCTGATGAAACCGTGCGCTTGATGATGGTGTTAAAGATTAACAGCTTGTCTCGTGGTTACTCGGGTATCCGACTCAAGGTCATCAATGCTCTTATCGATCTTGTGAACGCACAGGTTTATCCGTGTGTTCCACAAAAAGGATCTGTGGGTGCTTCAGGAGATCTTGCTCCCCTCGCCCACATGAGTACGGTACTTCTAGGTGAAGGCCAAGCGCGCCACAACGGCAAAATCATCACTGGCTTAGAAGCAATGCAGATCGCTGGCTTGGAGCCAATCACACTTGCTCCGAAAGAAGGCTTAGCTCTGTTAAACGGCACACAAGCATCGACTGCCTTTGCATTAGAAGGTCTGTTCGCAGCGGAAGACTTGTTTGCGTCTGCAACCGTATGTGGCGCGATGTCTGTAGAAGCTGCACTGGGTAGTCGTCGTCCGTTTGACCCTCGAATTCATCGCGTTCGTGGTCATCGTGGTCAAATGGATGCCGCGCTTGCTTATCGCCATATGCTTGATCAAAAGAGTGAGATTGGTGAATCACACACTTGCTGTGAAAAGGTTCAAGACCCTTACTCGTTGCGCTGTCAGCCTCAAGTGATGGGTGCCTGTTTACAGCAAATTCGTAATTCAGCAGAAACCTTAAACATTGAAGCAAATGCCGTATCCGACAACCCGCTAGTTTTCGCTGACGATGGCGACATCATTTCGGGCGGTAACTTCCACGCAGAACCTGTCGCAATGGCAGCCGATAACCTTGCACTAGCGATAGCTGAAATCGGTAGCTTGTCAGAGCGTAGAATGGCGTTGTTGATTGATAGTGCGCTAAGCAAACTTCCACCTTTCTTGGTCGATAACGGCGGCGTGAACTCGGGCTTTATGATTGCTCAAGTAACGTCTGCAGCACTCGCTAGTGAGAACAAAACCTTGGCTCATCCTGCGTCAATAGACAGCCTGCCTACATCAGCAAACCAAGAAGATCACGTCTCAATGGCCACCTTTGCCGCTCGTAGGCTTAGATACATGGCTGAAAACACCCGTGGGATATTGGCAGTAGAATATTTAGCAGCAGCACAAGGGCTAGACTTCCGCACTCCGAATCTATCTTCTCCTCGTGTGGAAGAAGCAAAACAGATTTTGCGTGAGAAAGTCAGCTTCTACGACAAAGACAGATATTTTGCACCGGATATTGAACAAGCGAACTTATTGCTCAAATTGTCCGTTCATAATCACCTAATGCCAGAGGGCACTTTGTGTAGCTTTTAAAGCAAAAACATTCTAAACAACACCCATTAGAGTGTCATATAAACAAGGGCTATCGATTAGCCCTTGTTGCATTGAGCCAAAGGCCATATTTCCCTTCAAATCGTCACATACCATCCGACGTATTTATCTAATCGACTGATATATAAGCAAAGTTAACTGGATAGACCATTAGAACGAAGTTAGTTAGCTATAATCCACCCCAGATTTGATGACTAATAGCGATACTATGTTTCTGACACCTTACTTTTCTACTGAAGACAATCAATTTCAATTCACTCGTGAACAGGCTAGCCACTTTGCTAAAAAAGTAGCCGCTGACTTCAACCCAATTCACGATGAAGACAACAAGCGCTTCTGCGTGCCTGGCGATCTTTTGTTTGCAGTACTTCTGCAAAAAGAAGGCATCAGCCAAAAAATGCGTTTTGATTTTTCAGGTATGGTGGGTAACGGTATTGCGCTAAGCGTTGACAACAAATGTGAGAAAGAAAGCTCACTGGTTGACGAGAAAGGCAAAGAGTACCTGCACATGTCTTGTGAAGGTGAAAAGAGCCACGATCAAGCATTCATCGAACACGTAGTAACAAACTACGTTAAGTTCTCTGGTATGAACTTTCCACACATCATGGTTCCTCTTATGGAAGAGCAACAGATGATGATCAACTGCCAGCGTCCTCTTGTGATCTACGAGAGCATGGAAGTTGAGTTTACTCGCCTAGACCTGTCTCATCCAGAAGTTGAATTCTCTGGTGCGACTTTTGACGTTGAAGGTAAGCGTGGCATCGTAACACTGAACTTTGACTTTAAAGAAGACGGCGAAGTTGTCGGTAAAGGCGTAAAGCGTATGGTAGCAAGTGGCCTTAAGCCATACGACCAAGCTTCTGTAGACGACCTAGTAAACCGCTTCAACGAACGCAAAGAGATGTTTCTAGCTCAGTTCACAGCCGCTGCTTAATCAGCTCTAGAACAAGATCAATAAAGCCCAGCTTGATAATCTCAAGCTGGGCTTTTTTATTTCGATTACTAAGCCAGCACTCAAATCATCACTAAATCCAGCGTCTAACCTTTTGTTTGTAATCAACATATTCTGCGCCGAATAATTGTTCTAGTGCTCGCTCTTCGGGTTTGATTTGGAAGTAATTCATGTAGATTACGAAGCCAAAGCTAAGTAGTACACTGAAGATATTCTGGAAGAAGTAGCCAAAGCAAAATAGCAGGATGAACAACCCTAAGTACATTGGGTTTCGCGTGTAGCCAAAAATTCCACTGTCCACGACGGCTGAAGCGGTTTCTACTTTGATCGGGTTAACGGTGGTTTTCTGTTTTCGAAATTCCAATATACCGGATATTCCGATCACACCACTCAATGTGACTCCGATTCCTAACACAATCATTCCATAAGGCAATGCCAGTGTCCCTTGGCTCAACTGTTGAGCGCAGAAGTATGATGCTACGAATACAATAATGAACAGTGCAACTGGTGGTACTTTTAATTCTAGAAATTTCATACTTTTCCTTATTAACATTCCTTTGTTAGTTTAGAAAAAAGCCCAGCAATTGCTGGGCTAAATGTATTAGAGAATTTTTGCTAGCGCCTGTAATGGGTGAGCAAGCTTCTCACCTTCAAAACGCTTCACTTGGCTGCGGCAAGAATAGCCCGTCACCAAGCAACGATCTTTTGGTAAGTCCTGCATTTGAGGCTTCCAGCTTAAACCATATATGTCTTTCGACATTTGTAGCTTATCGACTTCGTGGCCGAAAGTTCCCGCCATACCACAACAGCCGACAGGAACGCTGGTTAACGCCGCCCCAAAGTGTTTGAAGATAGTACCCCACTCTTTTTCAGCGTTCGGCATTTTGGTTTTCTCAGTACAGTGAGCAAACAAGTACCACATATCTTCACTTGCTGAGCGTGCTTCGAACTCACCTAGCGATGGCATTAACCATTCATGCACAGTAAGTACATCAAAGTCGCCGCGCTTGTCACCTAAGATCTCGACGTATTCATCGCGGTAACAAAGCACAAGAGCAGGATCAACACCGACCAAAGGAATTCCGATATCCGCCACCATCGACAAGAAATCCGAAGTCGATTTCGCCTCACGTGCAAAACGATTTAAGAAGCCCTTGATGTGCAACGCTTTACCATTCGGTTTGAACGGCAGCAGTACCGGAGTTTTGCCAAGTTTTTGAGCCAGAGTGACGAAGTCTTCAATCACCTCGGCATCATAGAAGCTGGTAAACGGGTCTTGAACGATCAGCACATGCTGTTTCTTCTGTTCAGAAGACAAGCCTTCTAAATACTGTAAATCGAAGAGTTGCAGCTCTTTACTCGCTAGACGATTTTTGAGCGTAGGCACCGACATCAATGGTGCATCAACATAACCGACCGTTTTAGCTGTTGCCGTTTGGATCCACTTTTGACCCAATGCAGCGTTGACTACTTTTGGCGCTTTCGCCATCAGCGGCAGCATGGTTTCAATGTTGGCAACTAGATAATCTTTTGCAGGGCGCTGGTAACGCGAGTAGTAGATGTTCAAGAATCGAGAACGGAAACTTGGTACATCGACTTTGATCGGACATTGACTCGCACACGCTTTACACGCCAAACAACCGTTCATCGCCTCATGAACTTCATGCGAGAAATCGTACTCATGGCGTTTGTTCATCGTATTGCGAACACGCTCAATCATAGTCTTAACGGGTGTGTTGTCTTTCAACGCTTCTTGCTCAAGGTCGAGAATATCAACGCCTTGTTCAGTCAGTTGACGCAACCACTCTCTTACCAAGCCTGCGCGGCCTTTGGGTGAGTGACGTCGGTCAGCCGTAACTTTCATTGAAGGACACATTGGCGAGCTAGTATCGTAGTTGAAACACAAGCCGTTACCGTTACATTCCATTGCTTGTTTGAAGCTGTCACGAACTTGTACGTCGATCTGACGGTCGTAGAAACCACGCTTGGTATCGGTGACTTTCACCAATTCAGCGTCACTTTCTAAAGGCGTACAGATCTTGCCTGGGTTCATCTTGTTGTGCGGGTCGAATGCTGCTTTAATACGTCTTAATTCGGTAAACAGCTCTTCACCAAAGAAGTCTGGGCCATACTCAGAACGGAAACCTTTACCGTGCTCGCCCCACATTAAACCGCCGTATTTCGCCACCAGCTTAACCACTTCATCAGAGACTTCATGCATCAATGCTTCTTGCATCGGGTCACACAGATCCAATGCTGGACGAACGTGTAATACGCCCGCGTCAACGTGACCAAACATGCCGTAATTCAACTCTTTTGAATCGAGTAACACTCTAAATTCAGAGATGAAATCCGCGAGGTTTTCTGGTGGTACACAAGTATCTTCAGCAAAAGCGACTGGCTTAGCTCGGCCTTTCGCCGCACCTAACAGACCCACTGCTTTCTTACGCATGTTGTAGATTCGGCCAATGCTCGCCAAATCGCTACAAACTTGAAAACCAATCACGCCGGCTTCTTCGCTTTCAACCATGGTTTCAAGGCGTGCAGTCAGCGCTTGAACTTGCTGTTCAACTTCCGCTTCATCTTGGCCTGCAAACTCAACCATGTTGATGCCAAGCATCTCTTTGTTCGGAACATCAGTCAGCAAATCGCTCACGGTGTGCCAAACGATGTCTTGCTTCGCTAGGTTCAATACTCTTGAATCTACCGTTTCAACAGACAGTGCTTTCGCTTCCACCATGAACGGCGCATTACGCAGCGCAGAATCAAACGTGTTGTATTTCACGTTAACCAGTGTGCGCGCTTTTGGAATCTTGGTTAGGTTTAACTTTGCTTCCGTGATGAATGCTAAAGAACCTTCAGCGCCACATAGAACGCGAGTTAGGTCAAAGCTGTCATCTTGTTCGTTGATTGCATTCTTTAGGTCATAGCCTGTTAAGAAGCGATTCAGCGGAGGGAATTTATCTAAGATTTGAGCGCGTTTGTCTCGACAAACCGCCTCTGTCACCACAAGTGCATGGTGAGCGAATTCACCCTCTACAGGTAAGCCGTGTGATAAATCAGATTCTAGACATGAACCATCTGCGAACACCGCTTGCAGCGACAATACATGGTCAGACGTTTTGCCGTACTTCAATGACCCTTGGCCCGAAGCATCGGTATTGATCATGCCACCCAAGGTTGCTCGGTTACTGGTAGAAAGGTCTGGAGAGAAAAAGTAACCATAAGGGCGAACAGCGTCGTTCAATTGATCTTTAACGACACCAGACTGAACTCTTACCCAGCCCTCTTTCTCGTTAATCTCAAGAACCTTATTCATGTATCGCGACAGGTCAACCACGACACCTTTTGTTAAAGATTGTCCGTTGGTTCCGGTACCGCCGCCACGAGGGGAAAAAGTCACGCGTTCGTAAGCGGATTTAGAAACCACTTTACCGATAAGCACAACGTCTTGCGTTGTTTTAGGAAGGATGACCGCCTGCGGCAATTGCTGATAGACACTATTATCAGTCGCCACAGCCAAACGGCTAGAATATTGAGATTCAATGTCGCCAGTAAAGCCCGCTGTTTTTAGTTCATCTAAAAAGCGTACGACAACTGGATCGACATCAGCATTGAGTTGAAGTCTTGGTAACATTTGCTTCCTGCCCCTACTTCGCTGATCCTATCAGCATTGGGTTATCTGAGATTTATAATAATTTTCTTTGAATTTCGTCACTTTACTACTATTAAGATCATATAAAAAGGTGATCAAATCAGAATCTCAGTGCAAGAATGGAGAAATAGTCACTTTCGTCTTAATTCAGTAACAATATACTGAATAACATTTTGTTTAAGACATCTCCACGAGCACATCACAATGAAAAAAAACAAAACAGTCACAACTGAAGATATCCTTCTTAAACTATGCCAATCAGTCTCAAGCGTACTGACTTCAGCGACGGCTTCTCAGGTGTCCTATTCAGCCATGGTTCAAAAGATCAACAAGACAAGCCTAAAGCCAGATTTTGGTTGCTTCGTTCTGTTTGACGGCGGCTTTTCTGGTCTCGTTGTTATTAATTTTACGTCCAAAGCAGCGCTAGAGATCTACACCAATTACATGCGCAATATGGGCATGCCTGAAAACGAGCTTGCTGTGCTTCATACTTCAGACGAAGTGGGTGATGTATTGGGTGAGTTGATGAACCAATTAGTTGGCGATTTCACCAATAAAATCCGCAAAGAGCTGCAAACCAACATCACACAAAACCAACCGAAAATGCTGGCTCTGAACAAGCAAGTTAACCTTTCTGTTGATACCAATCTCGACCGTCCACAAGCTCGTCGTGTGACCTTCTCTACCGCTAATAACAACATCTTCTACCTTGAGCTTGCGATGGATAAGACTGAGTTCATTCAATTAGAAGAATTTGAAATCGCAGAAGACGAATGTCCAGATAGCATTCTTGAGGCGACTCAGAAAAAAATGCAAGAAGCGAACAAGCCAGCTCAAAGCTCTGGCAATGATTCTGCGGCAGATCTACTCGATGAACTGGGTATCTAGTTTACGAATGCTCTAGACATATTGAAAAAACGTGTCACTAACGCCATCAATACGCTTGATGGCGTTTTTGTTTTTACCGCCAACTGGGCTCATGCAGTTCAATGTTCACCGCCTTCCTTGTTCATCAAACCAGTTTTGCCTTTCTGTTACCCGCGAAAACATGTAAAATGTTGGACTTTTAAAAATTTGCGGTACTGATTAAATTGTCGATGGATAAGAAAAAAGCCCTAAAGAAAATTGCCAAGTGTCTTGAGCTTGGAAATTCTGCGAACGTCAATGAAGCTGCCAATGCGATAAAAATGGCGCATAACTTGATGCTGAAATATGGTCTCGAAAAAGACGATATTGAATTTATCAAGATGGGGAAAACTCAGTCCAGTCACCTGTTACCTGCAAATATCAGTTCTACACTGCTGCGTGTTATTCGCGGTATCAACACCAAATTTGGCGTAGAAGCCGTATTGCTGAATCATAAAGGCCTCAAGCGTGTTGAGTTCATTGGTGAAGCCGACCGCGCGATCTTCGCAGCGTTCGCTTTCGATATCATTTATCGTGAACTGAATGAACACACCGGCCAATTCAGAAATAGCTTTGCTGGCTCTGGCACAGGGTCCTTAGAAGTGACACGCCGCGTGAACTCGTTTGTTTCAGGCTGGGTTGAAGGTGCGCTTGAAAAGCTACCAACCATTACTCCCGACGACGAATCAAACAACAAGATCAATAACTACATTGATAAAGAATTCAAAAATATCGACCGTGAAACGTTCAAGCAGCAACTGAGAGAAGCGATGAAAAACCTCACCGCCGATTATGAAGTTGGTTTGAAGAAAGGTCGTAAATTGTCTGTTAATCGACCAGTTGGCGGTACCCAGGCAGCTAAAAAGATAACTAAATCATAGAGCCGATGCACATTGGCTTAGGGTATTGATAGTGATTACTTTAGTCGTATCACTCGCCGAAGAAGATACGACTTAATTGACAACCACATATCGTATTAGACTTAACTATGAGGTCCCATTGTTTATCGTGTCCAATTTTCCCCCCTCATCATTTCTTAGAGCTCTATTTCTAGCCCTCATCTTTTCCACGATACCGTTGTCCACCACACATTTCGTGCACGCAGCAAGCAGTGATGAATTTTCACTAGAATCACAACCTCAAGATCCAGTTTCTCAATACCAATTGGCTCAAGCTTATGAATCGGGTGTCGACGTTCCTGTTAGCACCAGTGATGCATTGTATTGGTACACGCAGTCAGCAGAAAACGGCAACCCAAACGCGCAATTTAGACTGGGTGAATGGTACTTGGCAGGTACAGGTGTTGAACAAAGTAACAAGCTTGCTTTGGAATGGTTTATTAAAGCGGCGTTGCAAGGTAACCAGCGCGCACCTATCGAGGTAGCAAAACTCTACGAATCCTCGCTAGAACAAGACCTCCTTCAACCATTAGATAAAGCGCAGCTATGGTATGAAGCAGCCTTAAAAGATAATCCACAAGCAGAAGAGGGCTACAACCGCATTTTGGAAGCACAATTCAACCAGCAACGTGCAAAACAGATCTCTTCAATAGAACAGCTCGATGACAGCATCGACTCTGAAATAGACACCAGTCAGGGGGTATCTAAGCACGTTCAATCTAACCAAGCATCACGCTCTAACCTCTCCAGTTCTAACCTCTCCAGTTCTAACCTAACTAGCTCTGACTATATGATTGGTGCTGCGTTGGCCGTGTTGATTTCAATCATCAGCATTATTGCGACGCTCGTTATCTCAAGAAAAAGACAAGCTCTAAAGTCGGGTGATTCGCGACAGCAACAACAATCACTTGAAGCGCAGCTTAGCTCGAAGGACCTTACGATTAAGCAGCAAAAACGCCAGCTGAACACTATGTTCCACGAATTGAAGAAGCAGAAAAACAGCAAAGGTCTGAGTAATTTGCAGGTGGCCTGCGCGCTATTTGGCTACACACCTAGCTCAATCCCCGACCAGAAAAGCATCAAGATCCGATACAAACAGCTATCAAAGATCTACCATCCAGATGGTCACGGATGTGACGAAGAAATGAAACGTTTGAACAATGCGCTAAAAACCATTTTACAAAATGTTACAAAACCGTAAACAAACACACATCTTCATTTTCCTAGATCTCAAAGATATCGATTTTATTGGTGTTGCAATCGATCCCCCTCTCAAAAATGGGTAACAAACTATTAACTAATGGGTCTTACTTGTGTCATAATTTGCGCCGAAAATACACCTGACTTAAACAGGTGAGGAGAGAATATGTTCACAATAGAAGGCGTTTGTGATTGGTGCAAAAAGCCAAGCCTAGTTAAAAAGCACGACTACCTAGATGGTAAGTGTCATCATGCATGTAACGAGTGCAATGATATTGCAACCATTGATGTTCGCCAGTTCAATATTGGTGAAATGGAAATGAGAGCAAAACTCTCCCAAGCGACATTGAGATAAGCAACACCGTGAAATATAAGAAAGCGCCTAAGGCGCTTTTTTTGTGCCTGTGGTTTTAGATCTTCTTTCTTCTTTCTTCTTTCTTCTTTCTTCTTTGTTCTCTCTTCTATACAGGTATATACAGTACTTTTCTGCAAAAACCAGTGTATACACCTGTATAAAGCTCACATTTATTCAACTTATGATACAAAACAGTAGATTCATTCAAATTTAATTTATCGAATACTTTCAATGATTTAATCATTTACCATCCATAACCTCAGACGAAATCGTCCAATAATCCCGCAAAAAACGCTTGATCTTATAAGCAACTAAAACTACTGTATACACATACAGCATGTATATAAGGACAGCAAAATGATTCAAGCACACGTTAAAGCACAACACTCTAGCCCGCTAGTTCACTGCGCATTTACATCAGTTTCTCGTAAAAGCAAAAATTCAAACGAGGAAGCGTTGTTTGCAAGAATGGCGTTGCTGTCCAATCAACATCAGTGGTTACTGTTTACGGCTCAAACACCAAGACCATCGGCTAAGCAGCTTAAGCAACATAATGTTTGCTGCGACCGCGTTATTCATATGAAAGCCTCTCATCAAATGACTGAGGTAGAGACTGTCGAGAAAGCAATCCGCTCTAAGAATGCGAGCGCGATTGTTGCAAGTGCATCGATTGATCAGTTCAGCCAACAGTACCTAAGAACATTAGGGTTACGCTTTCAATGTGAAGTCTTCTTTATGGATGCAAATTCAGAGCGTATTCACTAAGCCACCTTGCTTAATAACATGTTGGCTTAATAACATTTTGGCTCAAAAACATGGTCCACAAACATAGCTTAATCTTTTAGCTAACAAACTTAATTTAACTTAAGAAACAATTCGCCAAAACACAGTCCAAACATACTGCCTTCCCCTGCCCTACAATTCGCCCATTTTTTAGCGGATTGTTAGGCGGGGGTTTTTATTTAAACAACAGATTTAGCAATCGTTTGCTTTTTCTCTGGAAGCAAATAGTAGATTGGGTATAATGCCCGTCTAATCATGTGCACACCGCACTTCTCTGTATGACGTTTGATAAAAGATAGGAATGTCTAAATGAGCCTTGCTGATCAAGTTCTTGCCGTAAATGATGACCTACCAATCCGTACTGACAAACCTGTCCACAGTGGCAAGGTTCGCTCAGTCTACTGGTTAACTGAAGAAGATAGCCAACGACTAATTAAAGAGAATGGCTACGACGTAGCACCCGATGCGCCTCTAGCTATCATGGTGATCAGTGACCGTATCTCTGCATTTGATTGTATCTGGCGTGGTGAAGGGAATCTTAAAGGTGTTCCAGGTAAGGGAGCGGCTCTGAATGCTATCTCTAACCACTGGTTCAAATTGTTTAAAGACAACGGACTTGCTGACAGTCATATTCTTGATATCCCTCACCCGTTCGTATGGATTGTACAAAAAGCTCGCCCAGTCATGATCGAAGCGATTTGTCGTCAATACATCACTGGTTCAATGTGGCGTGCATACGCAAACGGCGAACGTGAATTCTGTGGTATCGAGATGCCTGAAGGCCTTGAGAAAGACAAGAAGTTGCCTGAGCTACTGATCACGCCTTCAACAAAAGGGATTCTGAAAGGTATTCCTGGCGTTCCAGAAGCTGACGATGTGAACATCACACGCAACAACATCGAAGATAACTTCGCAGCATTCAACTTTACTCAAGCAAGCGACATCGCGCATTACGAAAAACTTCTTAAAGAAGGCTTCAACGTAATCAGCCAAGCGCTAGCAAAAGTAGACCAAACCTTTGTTGATACCAAATTTGAGTTTGGCTACGTCAACGATGCTCAAGGCAAAGAAAAGCTTATCTACATGGACGAAGTCGGTACTCCAGATTCATCTCGCATTTGGGATACTCAGGAATATAACAACGGCAACATCGTTGAGAATTCAAAAGAAGGCTTCCGTCAGTTCTTGCTTAACTACTTCCCTGATGCCGACATTCTTTTGAATAAAGAGCGTATGCCAGAACGTGAAGCATTGGCTCGTGACAATGAACTTCCACTGGATTCTCTAATGTCTCTGTCTCGCACTTACCTTGATATCGCAGCGAAAATCACAGGTGCGGAGATCGTACTGAGCGAAAATCCTAAGCAAGAGATCATCGATGTACTGCGCGCTGACTATGGTCTAATCGACTAGTCGCTTAATTGCTAATTGCTTAATCGCTTAATCGCTTAATCGCTTAATCTCAAAATAAAAAGCTCGAAAGCTAATAAGCTCGTAGACTCAAGTTTTAGATACTAAAAGGGCCTCAATATTTGAGGCCCTTTTTACGTGTACGTTTTTACTATTCCTCGAGAGAGATTATAGGCGAGCTGAAGTTACAGCTTAATCGTGAACTCTTCTCCAGAATTACCCGCAATCACTAAATGACTGCGCGATTCAATATACTCGATCTGCTCTTCTTCAAGTGAATATGGCATCACCACTTTGAGCTCATTGATCCCTTCCAGCTTAGCGAGCTTGAGTAAGGTAACAATGTTCGACTCATCACTTTTACGCGTCGACATTGATTTCAATGCCATCTGCCATAAACGATCCTCTGGGGTGCCCAACTCTTTAATGCTATCTCGCCAGACGGTACTGAACACTGGCGCAATTGTGGTGAGTGCTTCCAGAAAAGTCCATTTTTTACTGCATGAGGCGCCAAGAAATGTTGTGTAATCGAACTCTACACGCGTCTCTTCCTGTTTATCCATGATGTCCCCCGACACTTTGGCAACACAATATACTCAATATCTATCAACTCTTTCTTTATAGCAATAGGATATAGAAGAATAGTCTTTTATGACCTTTTGATTGGTTAAAAAGGAATATAAAAATCAAACTTGTAACAAAATAAGCACTGAAAAATCATATATGCATCTATTTGATTAATATTTTAGAGATAAAACTTATCCATCTATTTGATATCAATTATTCGACTCGCTTTTTTGAACTGAATACGCCAACCAGACCATGTCGGTAGCTCCCAACGTTTTGGCGATAACTTTCGGCTACCCGACTGATAATGGACGTAAATCAGCTTTCTTGCGGGCAAGTATTCAACATCGAGTTGCAAGTCGGCAAGGCTCAATGCAAACGGGTATTTTTCCGAAAATTCTGAGTAGAGCCAAGTTGGAATGCCATCGAACGGTATGTCTGCATGATCGAACATTTCCAATTCGCTGACATCAGTAACACCTAGTACTTCAAGCTGCTCTATAAACCATAGCTCAAAGTTAATGTTCTCAATTTCTGGTGTGTATTTAGTTTGTTCATCGAGACCAAGTTTCACATACAACTGCCAGTGTTTGATTTCTTGAGTGCGAGCCTTTGCAAAACCGGGAAGCTGCTCTCCATTTAACACAAGGTCGACGATAGGTTTTAACGATAGTTGCCCTTCAGCGGCGACGAGTTTGGTTGTAATCGTGCAGCCTGCGTACACCAATGCCATCTCGGTAAAAACACCATCATCATTCACAACGGTTTCGCCTTGCTCCCACTCTCCTAGTTCAGCATCAATGAGAAGCTCAAGAGGAATGGGTGTCGTGACCGTCGCTAAGGTCAGTGTTTGCTTAACGCCTCTTCCCGGCAAGCTGTGAGTATCCAACACCAACATCGCTTGTGCATTATCAGGGAAACGGTTCTGACGACCGAGCACCACTTCTAAAACACCATTGGCAAAGGCTTCTTTCCTTTTCAGTCGGCGCACAAACACCAGTTCAGGATGCAGATTCACAATGGTCTTGAGCAATTCAATGCGTTGGAAACGTGACGCGACTTCTAGCTGAGGAAGTTCAAATACCTCCCGCATTTGCTTCGCCAATCCTTGAGCTTCATTCAGAGCCTGTTGGTCGATGTCTAAATGCGGATATTCTCGACCGCGCACAATCTGAATCAACAGGCTTAAATCACACCCTTCCTTCTCTTGTTGCGCGAGCGCTTCAAGATGTTCTGCATTGTTTGGTAACTGATACAAGCGAGCAGGAACGGACAGCGCCGCAGTGAGATCAACCATCGCCTCTTTTAATGCTTTGGTTTTGATTCGAGTAACGATATCGGCATACAAAGCATCAATCGGCAACGGATACAGCTTTTTACCATGCTCGGTAACTTGATGGTCGGCGTTAATCGCTTCCATCGTCAGCAAGGTTTGAGTTGCACTGTTGAGTGATTTCTCTGGAATAGGGTCAAGGAAGGACAAGCTCTCAAGCGGAGATCCACAACATGCTGCGGCCAACATAGGTTCAGTCAGCTCTTCACGCTGCAATTCAGGCGGTGTGACTAACTCTAACGCCGCATGTTCACCATATAGACGCACGCAAACGCCATCCATTACCCTACCCGCGCGGCCAGCTCGCTGTTTGGCACTCGCTCGTGATATGGATTTAAGCATCAGTGTGGCTCTGCCATTACGCTGAACGGTGCGTCTCTCTAATCCTGAATCTATCACCACGCCAATGTCAGGAATGGTTAATGAGGTTTCTGCAACGTTGGTCGCAAGGATGACCTTTCTCAAACCATTACCTTCAGTATGGATATTCCGACCCGATAACGCTGAATCTCGCTCTTTATCACTGACCGACGCATGCAATTTAACAACTTGGATATCTGGATTTTTCGCTAAGGCTTGTTCGCATTGCACGATCTCTTTTTTACCCGGTAGAAAAACCAACATATCGCCAGAAGAAGCGATCAACTGATGATTAACTTCTTCCACGATGCGCTGCCCTAGATGTCGACTATCAGGCAGTGTTCTGGATTCATTCGCTCTGTGTTCAATCTCAACTTGATAAGTTCGCCCCTCGCAGCTAATTCGATTCGCATCCAAGTAATCAGCAAGACGCTCCCCTTCAATGGTTGCTGAAGTGATCACCAAGCGATGGCTCTCTTTTTGTTTCAGAATCGCCACCAGCAGATCAATGTCCCAGCGCCTCTCGTGAAACTCATCCACCACAATCACATCAAAACTGGCTAATCCGTCTTCTGATAACCAACGCAGCGCGATACCGGGCGTCACAAAAACAACGTTAGTTTGCTCGTTATACTCTGACTCAAGCTTAATCGCATAGCCAACCTTGCTACCAAGCTTCTCACCCGATTGCTGTGCGAGGTATTTAGCCAATGACGTACACGCGATACGTCTTGGTTCCACCACCAGCACTCGTCCATGCTGAGAAGCCCAAAGTGGCAGGCGCGTTGATTTACCTGATCCGGTTTCCGCCTCTACGACAAGGTGAGAATTAGCGATTTGTTCGTGGAATACGTTTTGATAAGCATCGATGGGAAGTAATGACATAAAATGGCGAGTAGCGAAAAAGTGTGAGCAAAGTATAACGAATTATCGTGTTGAAATTCGATAAGTGTGGGACAGAGGTAAGAATATCATTTTGTTTGCTCAGATCGCGGAGAAACTATTTACAATTGAATAACTAAACCGTTATCATTTTTTAGTTACCCTTTCTCCCATATTAGGCATCCAATGAACAACGATAAACGCCCTCTATATATCCCTTATGCTGGTCCTGCTCTACTAAGTACACCTCTTCTAAACAAAGGCAGCGCATTCTCTGCTGAAGAGCGCAGTTCTTTCAACCTTGAAGGTTTGTTACCGGAAACAACCGAAACAATCCAAGAGCAAGTAGGACGTGCATACAAACAATATTGTAACTTCGAAAGTGATATGGATAAGCATATCTACCTTCGTAACATCCAAGACACTAATGAAACGCTTTTTTATCGTTTAGTTCAAAACCACATCTCTGAAATGATGCCTATCATTTATACGCCAACCGTTGGCGCAGCATGTGAGAACTTCTCAAATATTTACCGTCGTGGCCGTGGTCTGTTTATCTCATACCCGAACCGCGATCGTATCGATGACCTACTGAATAATGCGACAAACCACAACGTTAAAGTTATCGTGGTTACGGATGGTGAGCGTATTCTTGGTTTGGGAGACCAAGGCATCGGTGGTATGGGTATTCCAATTGGTAAGCTAGCACTTTATACAGCTTGTGGCGGTATCAGCCCAGCTTACATGCTACCAATCGTGCTCGATGTGGGTACTAACAACCCTCAACGTCTTGCTGACCCAATGTACATGGGCTGGCGTCATCCTCGTATTACGGGTGCTGACTACGATGCATTCGTTGAAGAGTTCATCCAAGCGGTTCAACGCCGTTGGCCTGATGCATTAGTTCAGTTCGAAGATTTCGCACAAAAGAACGCAATGCCACTGCTTGAGCGCTACAAAGATCGCATCTGTTGTTTCAACGATGATATCCAAGGCACAGCAGCCGTAACGGTTGGTTCTCTACTTGCAGCATGTAAAGCAGCAAACAGCAAACTTTCAGACCAACGTATCACCTTCTTGGGTGCGGGTTCTGCGGGTTGTGGTATTGCTGAAGCTATCATTGCTCAAATGGTGTCTGAAGGTATCAGCGATGCACAGGCACGCTCTCAAGTTTACATGGTTGACCGTTGGGGTCTGCTACAGGAAGGCATGCAGAACTTGCTTGATTTCCAACAGCGCCTAGTTCAAACCAACGCAAATACTAAAGACTGGGAAAGCGATGGCACTGGCTTCTCACTACTAGACGTTGTTCGTCACGCTAAACCAACAGTATTGGTTGGTGTATCTGGGGCGCCGGGTCTATTCAGCAAAGAAGTCATCAAAGAGATGAACCTACACAGTGAACGCCCTATCGTGTTCCCACTGTCGAACCCAACAAGCCGTGTTGAAGCGACGCCAAACGACATTATTCGTTGGACTGATGGCCAAGCACTTGTTGCGACAGGTAGCCCATTTGAGCCAGTCGTTCACAACGGCACAACTTACCCAATCGCTCAGTGTAACAACAGCTACATCTTCCCAGGTATTGGCCTTGGTGTATTGGCTGTGAATGCTTCACGCATCACTGACGAAATGCTAATGGAATCAAGCCGTGCACTTGCTACGTGTTCTCCACTAGCAATCAATGGCACAGGTGCTCTACTTCCACCATTGGAAGAGATCCACACGGTATCTAAGAAAATTGCTCTTGCGGTAGGTAAAAAGGCGATTGAACAGGGCGTTGCTCTAGAGATCACTGAAGAAGCACTGCAACAAGCGATTGACCAGCACTTCTGGCAGCCAGTTTACCGTCGCTACAAGCGCACGGCATTCTAATAAAGCGTACTGCGCTTGGAATAAAGAGCGTTAACGACTCTTATATGAGCCTCTGCAATTGCAGGGGCTTTTTTCTTTAAACTGTCTTGTCTTTTTAACTGATTTTTCTCATTTTTATTTGGTATTATCGAGCACTCAAAAATTAATGCTCAGTGAAAGGACCATACCGAGAGTGAAATTTGATTCTCACATTATCCGTAGCTACATAAAAAAAGCTTACAAAAAACTGCAAGGTTTTCTGTTTGGCGCTTTCCTCGTGTTCTTAGTAGGCAGCGCTGCGGTTATTGCGATCGATTATTGGGTTTCATGGCAAGCGGAAGATCGCATCATCTACGATATAGATGAAGTGCCCGAGCTTGAGGTCGCCGTTGTGCTTGGCACGAGCAAATATTTGGGTCGAACACTCAACGACTATTATAAGCACCGAATCGAAGCCGCGATTGAGCTGTTCGATCGTGAAAAAGTGGACCAATTTCTACTGAGCGGCGATAACGCTCATCGCTCTTACAATGAGCCGTGGACGATGAAACGCGACTTGTTAAAAGCGGGCGTCCCCGAGGAACGCATCAATCTAGATTACGCGGGTTTCAGAACCTTAGACTCGATTGTTCGCGCCAAAAAGATATTCGATACCGATAACTTTCTGATCATCACTCAAAAATTCCACTGTGAAAGAGCGTTATTCATCGCCAATTCTTACGATATTCACGCGCAGTGTTTAGCGGTTTCAGGACCAACCCATCACTCGGGAAGCTCAATACGTTTGCGTGAAGTGTTTGCGCGTACCAAGGCATTTCTTGATCTGTATATTATGGGGACAACGCCAAAGTTCCTTGGACCTAAAGAGCCCATTCAACCGAGTCCAAAACCGGAATCATTTCCGATCCCAAACCCTATCACCGACCCCACTGTAAACCCTATTGTAGACCCTATAACAAGCCCGATTGCAGACCCAGCAGAGACCGATGTGTAGAAAACTACACATTTTGAATTTGTTGCCTCACACTTCCCCATTGTTAAGCAAAAACACACCAACACTCCTTTATTAACTTGAGTAACATTCTTCCAACAAAGTCTGACCCTACATCAAGCTATATACCTCGACAATAATAAGCATGACTCAATGAAGTCGTGCACCAATACAACGAGGATAAACAAAAGGAGCGTCTTATGACGGCACTTGTTACTACACTGAAACACTGGTTGTTCACCCGCAACAGCATGATATTAATTGGTAATTTCACGCTATTCGCACTCTTGCTCAACACCCTTCCTTTCGAATCACAAGTCAATACTGGTTTGAGTATTCTCGTGTTCGTTGCGGTTCTATGGTTAACCGAAGCTATTCATGTCAGCATCACCGCTCTGCTCGTTCCACTCTTGGCTGTCTTGTTTGGTGTGTTCAATACGCCCGCAGCGCTGGCTAACTTTTCAAACCCGATCATCTTCTTATTCATGGGTGGCTTCGCATTAGCAGCTGCACTGAACAAGCAAGAGCTAGATAAAGCGATAGCTGACAAAGTGCTGCTGATAGCAAAAGGCAGAATGTCGGTCGCTGTGTTCATGTTGTTCGGTGTGAGTGCAGGTCTATCAATGTGGATCTCAAACACAGCCACCACAGCAATGATGCTTCCTCTTGTTCTTGGCATCATGAACAAGGTTGACCAAAGTGAAGACCGCAACACCTACGTGTTCGTACTACTGGGTATCGCTTACTGTGCATCGATTGGTGGTATCGCAACCTTGGTTGGTAGCCCACCAAACGCAATTGCGGCGGCAGAAGTTGGCTTGAGCTTCACAGAGTGGATGGCACTTGGCCTACCAATCTCAATGATCTTACTGCCAATCGCGATGATTATTCTTTACGTGATGACTAAGCCGAAGCTTGACCACAAATTCGAGCTAGACCATGCCCCAGTTGAATGGACAAACAGCAAGAAAATCACACTGTCTATCTTCCTTCTAACCGTAACGCTTTGGATATTCGGTAAACCAATCAACGCAATGATTGGCGGATTCTCTAAATTTGATAGCTTGGTAGCGATTGGCGCAATTGTACTGCTTGGCGCTTCTAGAGCGGTGGAATGGAAAGACGTTGAGAAGACAACGGACTGGGGTGTTCTTATCCTATTCGGTGGTGGTATCTGCTTAAGTAACATTCTAAAAGCGACAGGAACCAGCGTATTCTTAGCACACTCACTAAGCGGATTTTTAGAAACAGCTGGCGTACTGCTTACGATTCTAGCCGTGGTAGCGTTCGTGGTATTCCTAACGGAATTTGCGAGTAACACAGCGAGTGCAGCACTTCTGGTGCCAGTATTCGCAACCATCGCTGAAGCACTTGGTATGTCGCCAGTTATTTTGTCTGCACTGATCGCTGTTGCTGCGTCTTGTGCCTTCATGCTTCCTGTTGCAACACCACCAAACGCAATCGTGTTTGGCTCGGGTCACATCAAGCAGAAAGAGATGATGCGAATCGGTATGGTGTTGAACCTAGTTTGTATCCTAGTTCTGACTCTGTTCGCTTGGATCTTCTGGTAAACACTAACGTTCTATAAGCGCATGCTTACAGGAATGCTCCCCTAAACTGGTTGAACTTCCCCCGGTTCAACCAAGACAAAAATGCCCGTTCAGCGTAAGCAAGCACTGAACGGGCATATAAAAACAAGAAACGCTTTCCCTTTTGGTGGCCCCGCGCCACCTTTTTTGTTTTGGCTTTTGGGAGAAGAACCATAAAAACGCCACACGTCACATATGCACGTGTGGCTTATAAACTCATCAAAACAATTTTCAGATTAGTGACTCAAGATCACCTGGTTTCGACCTGAATGCTTTGCTTGATATAAAGCTTCATCAGCGCGAGCAATGGTCTCTGTCACTCGCTCTTGCTTCATCTCGGCAACACCGATACTGCATGTCAGCGGATCGCCATGAACCCAAAGGTGCTGGCTAACCAATAATCGAATGCGTTCAGCTTTTATCTGCGCCTCTCCGGCTTCGGTCTCAGGGCAAAAAACAATGAACTCTTCACCACCCCATCTCACCAACTTGTCGGTAGCGCTGATCGAACTGCCCACCACCATGCTGAACTCGCGTAAAATATGGTCACCCATTTGATGTCCGTACTTGTCATTTACACTCTTGAAGTAGTCGATATCGAGATACAACATACCCAGCTTGCCATGTCCTTGCTTCACATGTTGTGACTGCATTTTCAACCAATCACGAATCGCGTGGCGGTTTAGTATTCCGGTTAACTCATCACGATGGGCCATCTCTGAAAATTCAAAATTCTGTTCTCTCAGTGCGCGATTGACGTTCTTTAAGTGGTGATGTCTTTTCTCTGCGATCACCATGCGTTTTCTTGAACGGTTTAACTCTGACAGCAAGAATACGGTGCCCGTCCCCACCCACACAAACAGTAGGATCATGAACAAGCTTTCTGCGGTGATATACGAACCTTCGAACTCAATACTGAGGATGACGATTCTGTGGTGACCGAGTTTCGCTCCAGACGCAGTAGCAAACTCAACCATATTCACATTCGAAAATTCAGGGGCCGAATGCTCTAACGCAATGTCGTTGTCAGCCAGCCACCATGTCATCACTTGCAGATTTTTGATCGGGATTTCAATCACACCACCATCGATTCCTGGAGAAAACTCCATCCCATTGTACTTGTGCGTGTACTCGTCATCAGGAACTGAATAAGCAGGGTTGTAGTTACGTAGATAGGTTCTCAAACGGCCACTAGAGTCAGCCTCCGCATGGTAATCAATGTTCACTCTAAAGGTGTGGTACTGAGAAAGGTCAAGGCCCGAGGTGATGTCAGGGTTGATACGAATCGACAGCCCACAGTAAGGCCACGGATACTCAGATTCTTTAAGTTCACAATCGAGAGTGTACTGTCCATTTTCATAGGATAACTGGGACGTACTGACTCCCCTATCAACTTGATCACTGGTCGCGATAAATTCATATTTATCAGGGGTAATTGCCGTTATCACACGATTTCCGCTCACACGGTAATACTGCACAATGGCAAGCGTTGCGATAACTAGAAAGATAACAATCTTATGGATCCACTTCACGTCTAAGCTTCCTGCTTAATATCCCTATAGTTGGGATTTCACGATAAAAAACAAGTTAGATAAATTAGTGATCTTAATACCAATAAATCACTAAAAAACGTTATATCACGCCCGAACAAAATGTCATACTATATTTTAATGGATGTATTTGCTGTTGATTATTCACGGCGAGAATCAAGTAATATTGCGTATAAAAACAGGCTCTATTTGTTATACTCATCGCATAATCATCGTTAACCGTACTGCCTGCTCACAGCGCAATCGAGTCGACGAAATAATAATCAAAATACAACGAGTAATGTCATGTCTTTATTAGCAAAAGGAACACTCAAAAAGATGAGTGCTTCCCTTGATGGCGCGGTTACCTACCGTTTGCCTGTAGGCGAAGAGTTTGTAGAGCTAAACCCTCTGATTGGTAAAACCATCAACCTCACTCACACCGGCAATATTTTTTGCTGCTCATGTGGTAAGAAAACTAAGAAGAGCTACTCTCAAGGCCACTGTTTTGTGTGCATGAAAAAGCTAGCAAGCTGCGACATGTGCATCATGAAGCCAGAGACTTGTCACTACGATGAAGGCACGTGTCGCGAGCCTCAATGGGGTGAAGAGAACTGCATGGTTGATCACTTCGTTTACCTATCGAACACATCAAGCCTAAAAGTAGGTATCACTCGTCACACTCAAATCCCTACCCGTTGGATTGACCAAGGCGCGACTCAAGGTTTGCCTATCTTGAAGGTAAAAACACGTCAGATTTCTGGCCTGATCGAAGTTGAGTTAGCAAAGCACATTGCTGACAAAACCAACTGGCGCACGCTGCTTAAAGGCGACGGCGACGATATGGAATTGGTAGAAAAAGCCAAAGAACTGTTGCCGTTGGTTGAGGATAAAATCCAAGAGATCAGAGCGAAGTTTGGTGATGATGCTATCGAGATTCTGAGCGAAAACATCACTTCATTGAGCTACCCAGTTGAACAGCACCCAGTGAAGATTGTGTCGCATAACTTTGATAAGAACCCTGAAGTGACAGGCGTACTTCAAGGCATTAAAGGCCAATACCTAATCCTAGATACTGGTGTGATTAACATCCGTAAATTTGGTTCTTACGAAGTGGAAGTGTCGGCATAACTTGTAGAACTTAAACGTTTCTTATAGTTAGAGGCGTTTCTTATAGTTAGAAGCGCTTAGTGAATAGCCAAAAACTAAAATGCCCTCAAGTGATGACTTGAGGGCATTTTTCGTTGTCGATCCTATTCGCTTTCGATGACGATTTTAGGCGTTAGAGCGCAACCACATCTCCGTCTACACAATTCTTGCCGTTGGCTTTCGCGCGATAGAGAGATTGATCGGTTAAATTCACGAGTGCATCAATCGTGACACCGTCTTCACAGGCTTGGCTATCACTGATTCCGATACTGACACTCGAATTAAATCGTAACTGTTCATCGATTCTGAATTCAACTTGATTGAACTGTTGGCGAATCTCTTCTGACACTTCGTGTGCTGTTTCAAGAGACGTGTTTGGGATAAATATAATGAACTCTTCGCCACCCCAACGGCCTGCGACTCCGCCGGCTTTCTCGGCACTGCGCTTGGTAATATTAGCCAAAGCACAAATGACCTCATCACCGACCATATGGCCGTAAGTATCATTGATCGATTTGAAGTCATCGATATCAAGCAGCATACTGACGACATGAGTATCAGAGGCAATATGTTCCCTTAACCACTCATAAATCGCTCTGCGATTGAGTAAGTCAGTCATTTCATCGTAATTCGCTTGATGAACCAATTGCTTTTCCAACATCACCTTTTGAGTCACATCTTCGAGTACAACCTGAACGGCTGGCTGACCTTTCCAAGTAATCGCATTGTCGTAAATATTGAAGAACCGATGAACGCCGTCAAAGCCGATATTTTCAACCACGGTACTCGTGCCAGACAACTCACCCGACACGATCGCCTGATAGTGCTTGCTGATGCCATCGGCATTCTGTTTTGGCACCAATTCAAGAATCGAGTCCAGCTCTAGAACTTGCTCGATGGAAGCCGCGCCTTGCATGTTGACCCACGATTGATTGACCATCAGCGGTTTGAACTCTCGGTGAACCAAGATGCCCTGCCCGGATTGCATGATCATATCGTGATACATCTTATCTTGTTCACGCACCGCATTTTGTAGCTGAATCGCAGGGGAAAGATCGATCACCGTGACTTGCAGTGCTGGCCGACCTTGCCACTCTGTCACATGGTCAATAGAGAACACTGTGAACTCTCGACCATTGCGATCAACATTAACATAGGTGTGGACCTGCGGATCGCGTTGACCACTGATCGTTTCAAGGTAATTTTGATAGGCTAAAACATGGTATTCTTCTGAGATTAGATCTAGGAAGCTATCTATATTAGTAAGTAGTTCTTCGGGTGATTGGTATCCATAGATGCGAGCATAATTAGCGTCTACACTAACTACATTCATATCTTGAATAGTTATTACACCGTACGTGGATTCGAAATTTATTGAAGACATTGCCAACTCCGCACTCTCGCTATACTCCACAAACTGGAGCATAACAACACATCCTGCCAACGCTTCCACACAATCTATCACGCGCTAGGGACATTAATATGCCATCTAGTATATCGTACTGTTGCGGCCTTCTCTACAACTCAATTGCTAACACGAGTTAGTAAAAGTAGACAAGCATCTCAATCCCATTATTCGCGTCAAAAAACAGAAATAGATAACCTATACCAATGTAACCATTATCTTTTTCTACTTTTGGCCTTGAACTGATGAAAGAATCCGCTCCCAACCACTTCAAATCCTGTTCGCTATTCTTTTAAACCTGCGCACTATTCTTTAAACCTACGAACTATTCATTCCAATCAGAGAAATATGAGACTAAGAAGTCGATAGCTAACCGTGCTCTCTGTGGAAGAAAACGACGGTTCTGATAAACAATCCAACTGCTTGTGCCCGCTCCCCAATACTCTTCTAACACAGGGACGAGTTTTCCATTGCTAAGACTGCCATTGAAACTGCTTTTAGGAAGATAAACGATGCCAAGCCCCTCTTCGCAAGCTTTCAGTACAGCGCTTGAATTGTTGCTTTTCCAACGGCCATGAACTCTGACTGCGGTTAGCGGATTTCCATCGTTCTCGAACAACCACTGGTCACTGTTGGCGATAATACAGCTGTGCAGCTTGAGTTGTTCTGGATTCGCTGGAGCACCAAACTCAGCAATGTAATCTTTGCTTGCTGCCGCTGCCATCGGGCGATCAACCAGCTTTCTTGCCACCAATCCTGAATCGTCCAATCGACCATAACGAATCGCGAAATCGATGCCATCTTCGATGAAGTTAACCATCTTGGTATTGAAATTCATTTCTATGGTGAGCTCAGGATGATCTTTAGCAAATTCCATCAGCGCCGCGGCAACATGGTTCTCTGCAAATGCGCCCGCCGCACTAACACGTAAAGTACCACTCAACTGAGTTTGTTGAGACGTGACTTGTTCATTGGCCTGTTGCAGCCCAATCACCAAGTCTTTGCACTGTTGGTAATAAGTGTGGCCCGATTCAGTCAGGCTAACCATCCGTGTTGAACGCGCAAGCAGGGCCACTCCCACTCTCTCTTCCAACCTTGAAACCTGCCGACTCACATGGCTGGTACTGCAACCTAGCTGTTTAGCGGCTGCTGAAAAGCCGTGGCATTCGGCGACCGCAACAAATTCATTAATCCCTTCAAAGCTATCCATACTTAATCTACTCGCATTCTATCTTTGCTATATAGCAACAATGTTTTGCCTGTTTCGTATATTATCACCTAATCAGTTTGGAACTAGTATTAGATACAACAAGGCGGCGATAGCTAAGTAACAACGCGATACCTAGCGCCTAACGAAAAGCTTCAGTGCTTAACGAAAAGCGTCAGCACCTAAATAAAAAAAACAGCAGCTCAAAGGGACGAATCATGAAAAAAATACTAATACCTGTAACTAACCACGCAACACTAGGCGATACAGATCAAGCGAATGGTACTTATGCGCCTGAACTGACTCATGCTCTCAAAGAGATCATTGCTGCGGGTTTTGAGTACGACATCGCTTCTATCAAGGGTGGTAAAGGCCCATTGTACGGAACCGATATTGAAGGGGATTCAGTAAACGCTGAGATCTTGGCTGATGATGACTTCCAAAACCGCATCAACAATACGATTCCTGTAAACCAAATTAATGCAGAAAGCTACGATGCTATCTTCTACCCAGGTGGTTTCGGTTTGCTTTCAGACCTAGCAACCAACGAGCAATTCGCTGCTATTGCGGCTAAGCATTACGAAGATGGTGGTGTGATTGCGTCAGTATGTCACGGCCCTGCGGCGCTGCTTCCGATTGTTTTAAGCAACGGCGAGAAGCTACTAAGCTCTAAATCGGTGACTGGCTTTACACGTGAAGAAGAGATCGACTTTGGCACCATCAACGACATTCCGTTCCTACTGGAAGAGTCTCTTGCTCGCAGCGCAGCGCGTTTCAACAAGGTTCAACCTTGGCAAGAGCTTGTGATTGTTGATGAGCGAGTGATTACTGGCCAAAACCCAACCAGCGCGCACGCTGTAGGTGCAACTCTGGTTAAGCACCTGTCTTAGTTAAATCAAGGGCTTATTCGAATAACTGGCGTTGTTCAAATAAGCTCTTTTTTCGATCTAAAGGCACAAACAGCAAAGGCAAGTGACTTCTTATTAATTACTTCTTGCTAATGGCTTCTCGCTAATTACTTCGCAAGATCCCTTCAAGCACATTGAACAGCAAGTCGATCTCTTCAATCGAGTTGTAATGCATACAACCAATACGCACCACGCCCTGCTCTTCAATACCCAACTGTTTCACCAAACCTAATGCGTAGAAATGTCCGTTCCACACACAAATATTATGTTCACCCAGCTTCTTGGCGATGAACTCTGGAGAATGGTTTTCAAAGGTAACCGCAAAGGTTGGCGTTCTTAGGTTCGAATCAAACTCTGTTTTCCCGTAAAGCTTTGCCCCTTCAAGATCAGACAAGCGTTTAAGGAAGTACTCACTGAGCTGGCTTTCATGCTTATTATAAAGCGCGTAGCTTTGCTCTAAACGAGAACGCAATGAGTCGGTTGGCTCACCGAATTGCGCCAAGTAATCTACCGCCGCAATCACACCTGCAAGGCCTTCAAAGCTTTGCGTACCTGTTTCAAAACGGCCTGGGCCAATATTGGTTGCAGGCTCAACCTTGTAAGGCTTTAACGTGTGTAGCCATTGAGGTGCAACATAAGCAATGCCCACATGCGGGCCGAAGAATTTATACGCTGAACACGCTAAGAAATCACAATTCAGCTGCTGAACATCGATCAAGTGATGTGGCGCGTAATGAACGGCATCGACATAAACCTGCGCACCATGCTGATGTGCAAGCTCAATAACTTTTGCCATGTCGACAATAGAGCCAGTCGTGTTCGAAGCAAACGTCACCGCGACAAGCTTGGTTTTCTCGTTCAACAGTGACTCAAAATGCGCCATATCCAAACTGCAATCTGACTCGTCGACACGAACCTGGCGAACTATCGCGCCTTTGTCGTCTGCCGCTTGCTGCCAGCTAGATACGTTCGAGTAGTGGTCTAGCGCGGTAACAATCACCTCATCGCCAGCTTGCCAATCACGGCTGATCGCTCGGCTAAGCTGAAATGTCAGCGAAGTCATGTTGGCACCAAACACAACATTGCCAGAAGACTCCGCATTAAGCAGTGCTTGCGCCGCTTCTCTTGCTTGCTGCATTAAGCTTGTGGTCTTTTGGCTAGAAAAATAGTGGCCGCCTAGGTTTGAATTAAAATGCCCTAGGTATTCGGTCATTGAAGCTAAAACATTCTCAGGTACCTGAGAGCCACCCGGCCCATCAAAAAAGGTCACCGGCTTACCGTTATGGTATTGGCCTAGCGCGCTAAACTGCTGGCGCACATCATTAAGAGTGAAGGACATTGCGCGCATCCTTAGCCGTTAGAACAAACACATCCATGTAGCCCATCTCGCCGTGGTCTATGGTACGAATCGGTTGTGCATTGTGCCAAAGCTTACTATCAGCAAGCATTGCCACTTCACCATCGCCTAACACTTTTCTGAAGAACGGTGCTTCGTGGCTATCTTGATAAAGCATCACTTCACCACCCACAATGTTGTGGCGAGTAACACCAATGATCGCGATGTGGTCAAAACCGTCCTGGTGAACACCTTCTGGTGCAACTTGAGTTTCTTCAAAAATAGCGGCAATGCGGATTTGATGGATTTCGATTTCTTGTCCGTCTTCAAGCCCGTTGGTTTCAATAAACAATTCACACATCTCTTGCATGCCTTCGCTGCTTAGAATTTGTGCTTCAATCGGCTCGAATTGACGAACAACGTCACCTTGAAAGTGATTAATGTCTTCAGACTGAACAAAGTTATGTTTGTCTAGCTCAACGACTTGTCCATTACTG
Source organism: Vibrio sp. 10N.239.311.G01 (assembly GCF_041465805.1). NCBI lineage: Bacteria > Pseudomonadati > Pseudomonadota > Gammaproteobacteria > Vibrionales > Vibrionaceae > Vibrio > Vibrio sp. 10N.239.311.G01. Next base: position 62,883 of record NZ_JBFSRM010000017.1, on the reverse strand, counting down.
AATTCAACCACTGAGTACCTTCTCAATCGGAACTGTCCATCCGCATGCTCTGTGCTTGGTAGCTTAGAGAATGAAGGTGACAACTCCTTAACCGCGTGGTTACTGAGGTGGGTAATATGTAGGGTATTTTCGTGAGCATGTAACATCATCGACTCCTTAATGATTGTTAATTAACTTTCGATATTTAACGTTTTATTTACATAAAGGATACTTGAAGATCTTGCCAAATCAACATTAAACAATCATTTATCCCGTCAGATTTAATAATTCAGACACTAAATCTAACCTGAGATTCAAAAGCAGTGTATAACACCAGAATAAAAGATGACCAACTCTTAAAACTAGCACACTCCACTAGCTAGTTATAAATCCCTACAAATTTAAATTTAACGATATTATTAACTAGCAAGCCAGGTTTCATATTGTGTCAGCCCTTTTGCTTCAATACGCCAGCCTCCTTGCATGAGCTCAGGCATCACTCTCGCCATCATTCATTTCTATGCTTTTGCACAGCAAAATACGACCTACCTATCAGTTGCCAAGCTATTGATTATTTACACAACAAACTGAAATTGGTTAATTTATGACTAAGCCAGAAACCAAACGCCTTTGCTTGCGCGTCTGGAACAGGTCGAGTTCGGGGGGAACTCGACCGCCCTCAAATAGAGTGCTTTCTAATAAAACCTACAATTATAAATGATGCGTTTATTTGGAATATGATGGTCTGCCTTTATGTCCTAACTTAGAATTCGTTAAAAATAGGCGACTATAAAGATTGGGAATGTTCTACACAAAACAGATGAGAGGGTAAGCAAGCTTGAAAGGTTGGTTGCTAAAAGAGCCACCTTTGGTGACATTTACACCAAAAGTCAAAACGAAAATAAGTTAACTAGACTTAAAACGATTCACTTAGAAAATAGGGAATTTAGCTAACACTCAATTTCACTGGACTGATTTTTAAAACCGTTCTTCGAGCGCTTCTGCTGGTACATTCGCTGGTCAGCTAAGCTCAAACACTCAGAAAAATTGACACATTCAAAACTAGATGCGCTTCCAAAACTGAGGCCAGACTGAGGCCAATCAGCACTGCGAATTTGCTCTTCCACCTGAGTCACTCTAAGCTCAATCTGAGAATAGAGAGCCTCAACTTGTTTCTCTTTATCCACTTTCAACAACCAGATAAATTCGTCGCCACCAGCTCGATAAACCATTCCAAGGTCTGTAAATTTTTCTCGCATCATGCGGCTGGTGTATTCTAAAAAGCGATCCCCTTCATCATGACCATAAGTATCATTAATCGATTTAAGGCCATCACAATCGATGAAGACGATACAATAGGAATGATGTACTAATTGTTTACTCGCATCATTAAAATCCAGCCGGTTTCCAAGCCCCGTTAAACTATCCACCCTCGACTGGATATAGGTTTTCTGATGTTGATGTTGTTGAATCCGCAACCATTCAATCAGTGACAATAAAATGCAGGTACAATCTATTGCTAATGCAACAACAACGATGACTTCTGTCGATCTCTGAGTCGGCAATGGTGCAAAATGCGCAAAAATGTAATATACCAAAGCCGTGCCATAACAAAGACCACCGATCAAATAATATTTAGCGACAAAGTTTCGTTGATAAACCATCAATACGCCAGTCACTATCATTGTCGGCACCCAGATTGCCGCAATTAAATGGGACATAACAAAAGTCAACGAAAACGGGGCAAAGACATTAATAAACCCGATAATGACACACAGCCAACTAAAGGCCTGAAAGGTAAGATTAATACGAATAAAATGCTGCGGAAATCCAAACAATAATCTTGTGTAATAGCAAGAAAAAGCAACCGCAAACGGAAACAATACCATTCCAAAATAAACTGGGTTCCAGCTTTGGCTTGATAATAAGTACCCCCAAGCGCCTGAAGCGGCGAACCATCCCAGGCCATGTAGCCCAACATAACCAGCACAAGCCAGTGTGACTGGATGTTTAGTTTGAAAGTAACAAAAAAGAGCGAAAACTCCCAACGTTAGCATGACAGTAATAGAAGCTAATGTGAGCGTATTGTTGCGGAAAACGTGAATATAAAATGGATATTCAGGTTGAAGAGTGAAGTTAACTGCCTTTGGAAATTTCTTTGCTTCCAAGTAGAGCCAAAGTGTTCCAGATTCCTCCGCATTCAATATTAACGGGAAGCTTTGCCTATGCAGATGCAAGATACTCTTGTTACTTAATTGGCCAAAATCAAGTATTCGCCTTACTTGACCATTTGTTGATTGCCAGTACCCCCAACCTTGATCCAAATAGTTTGCACGGAGTGTAACTATTTGTTGTGACGACTTGATATCGGAGTTGGCCAAATCAACTCTCAACCCAAACGCCCCTTCACCACCAAATATCGTTTCAATCCTTGGAGAGGATTCAATGTGTTTTTTTAATATGGGAAAATCGACTGGATCAGATAACAAAGGCATTTCATACCATCTTACAGCTTCATTAGCTAACACAGATTGTTCCCCGCTGACCTGCAGCGGAGAAGCAAAAACCGAATTCAGGCACACAATAAACACATTGATAAAAAGGATTAGAATCTGCATAGAGTTCAAATGATTCCGCGCAATATATAAATATCAATAATAACACATACAAAAAAATAACAACCGAGAAACACTCAACAGTTCAAGTATTAACCAACATTACACCTGTTTGTAATCATGCCGTTCATACTAAAAGTGCGTCTTGTGGTCGCTTATCTGCACGCTAATTTTGATGAATTCTTGCAGCGTCTTTTAACGCAAACTTTTTAAAATAAAACATAGGATTCAGGTTCTCTTGTTTTTCTACTCATCAATGTATACGAAAAAAAGTAAATACTGCTATAGAAACACCATGATCAAGAAGGCCCTAAAAGTGAGCAATATGCATAGCTGTTTGCAAGAGCACTTTCCTTGACTTATCGCTATTGATCTAAGACACAGGATTACAAGACCATCATTTAGTTCGGTTATGTTCTAACGTATAACGATTAATTACACTTCTGCCCTTGTTTAACCTTTTATTGCCTCCATATTTTCCATACAATCCTAAGCGATTATAAATAAAAACAATTTCAATTTCGGAGTCCTCATGAGCGACGTAAAGCACTGTAATTTATTGATTCTTGGTTCTGGCCCTGCTGGCTATACAGCTGCAGTTTACGCTGCTCGTGCAAACCTAAACCCAGTACTTGTTACGGGTATGCAGCAAGGTGGTCAGCTTACAACCACAACAGAAGTGGAAAACTGGCCGGGTGATGCTGAAGGTTTAACGGGTCCAGCACTGATGGATCGCATGAAAGAGCACGCAGAGCGCTTTGAAACAGAGATCCTGTTCGACCACATTAACGAAGTAGACCTTTCAAACCGCCCTTTCCGTCTTAAAGGCGATTCTGGCGAGTACACGTGTGATGCGTTGATCATCTCAACGGGCGCATCGGCTAAGTACCTAGGTTTGGAGTCTGAAGAAGCATTTAAAGGCCGTGGCGTTTCTGCTTGTGCTACATGTGATGGTTTCTTCTACCGCAACCAGAAAGTTGCAGTTGTTGGTGGTGGTAACACGGCTGTTGAAGAAGCACTTTACCTATCTAACATCGCGTCTGAAGTTCATCTAGTTCACCGTCGTGACACGTTCCGCGCTGAAAAGATTCTAGTGAAGCGTTTAATGGACAAAGTAGAGAACGGCAACATTGTTCTTCACACTGACCGCACGCTAGACGAAGTTCTAGGCGACGACATGGGCGTGACTGGCGTTCGTATTAAAGATACTCAGTCTGACAAGACAGAAGATATCGAAGTAATGGGCGCATTCATTGCTATCGGTCACCAACCAAACACTGAAATCTTCAAAGGCCAAGTCGACATGAAAGATGATTACATCATTGTTCAGTCTGGTCTTGAAGGTAACGCGACACAAACCAGCATCCCAGGCGTGTTCGCTGCAGGTGATGTAATGGACCACAACTACCGCCAAGCAATCACTTCTGCTGGTACAGGTTGTATGGCTGCACTGGATGCTGAACGCTTCCTAGATGGCCTTAACGATAAGTAAATCTGAGATTGCAGATTTGATTATCGGTGCTCTCGCCTCAGTAGATGCAGGGCGTCATCACATTTTGTTGTAAATCCCTAGAGCCCAGTGGTATATCCACTGGGCTTTCTTTTGTATACTAGCCGCCCTCAACAAATAATAATTATCATTAAGCCTTCATAATGGATAAGAAAAAACAACGCAGCTTGAACAAGTGGCTTAAGCAACAGAGTAAGTTAGCGAAACGCTGGCTTATGATTGCGATTAGCCTTGGCGTACTTTCAAGCGTGTTTTTAATTGCTCAAGCAGCTCTTCTCGCCTCTATTCTTCACCAGCTGATCATCGAAAATGTCGATAAGTCTGAACTGGTTGGTCATTTCGCAGGCTTGGCATTATCGGTCGTTGGCCGTGCTGGCTGTACATGGGGACGTGAGATCGCAGGTTATCGCTGTGGTGAACAGATCCGTGTCTACATCAGGCAACTGATCCTTGATAAGTTACGTGAGTTGGGCCCTGCTTATATCAAAGGCAAACCTGCCGGTACGTGGGCAACGTTGTTGCTAGAACAAGTTGAAGACATGCAAGACTTCTTCTCTCGTTACTTACCTCAGATGTCTTTGTCGGTAATGATTCCGTTCATTATTTTGGTCGTGGTATTCCCAGTAAACTGGGCAGCTGGCCTTATCTTCCTACTGACTGCGCCACTGGTGCCGATGTTCATGGCACTTGTAGGTATGAAAGCGGCTGATGCAAACCGTAAAAACTTCAAAGCGCTTCAGCGTCTTTCAGGTCACTTTTACGACCGTTTGCAATCAATGACAACGATTCGTCTTTTCGACCGTACTAGCGCTGAAACCGAAGTATTGAAAGGTGCTTCAGAGGTGTTCAGAACGCGCACTATGGATGTATTGAAGATCGCTTTCTTGTCTTCTGCTGTGCTTGAGTTCTTCACGTCTATCTCGATTGCGATGACGGCGGTTTACTTTGGTTTCACTTACATCGGCGAGCTTAACTTCGGCCACTACGGCGTTGGCATTACGCTATTCGCAGGTTTGTTTATCCTTATCTTGGCGCCAGAGTTTTACCAACCTCTGCGTGATTTAGGTACTTTCTACCACGCGAAGCAACAAGCGGTTGGCGCAGCTGAAAGTATTGTCGAGTTCCTAGAAACCGACATCACTAAGGTTAAATCAGGCGACACTCAGCTTGATCCGGCTCAAGGCATCAATATTGAAGCTCAAGATCTCAAAGTGTTAAGCCCTGAAGGTGTTCAACTGGTTGGCCCTATCTCGTTTGCACTGAATACTCGCCAATCGACTGCGTTAGTTGGTCCAAGTGGTGCGGGTAAAACAAGTTTGATCAACGCCATTCTTGGTTTCATGCCTTATGAAGGAAGCTTGAAAATCAATGGCATTGAACTGCGTGACCTAGACTTAGCCTCTTGGCGTAAAACGATTAGTTGGGTTGGTCAAAACCCGTTGCTACTGCACGGCACAATTCGTGACAACGTTACTCTAGGTAAGCACGATATCACTGACCAAGTTGTCGAGAATGCACTTGAGCAGTCTTTTGCTAACGAATTCGTAAATGAGCACGGCTTGGATTACATGATTTCTGATCGCTCTGGCGGTCTGTCTGTGGGTCAATCTCAGCGTTTGGCTCTAGCTCGCGCAATGATTCAAGACGGTCAGTTCTGGTTGCTCGATGAACCCACTGCCAGCCTAGATACTCGTAGCGAACAGTTGGTAATGAAAGGCATCAATAGCAACATCGAAAGCCGCACTGCCTTACTTGTGACGCACCAACTTGCCCCGCTTCAATCGGTCGATAACATTCTGGTTATGCGCGATGGTGGTCTTGTTGAACAAGGTCATTACTCTCAGCTTTCGACTGCGGGTGGTTTATTCGAAGAGATGCTTAACGCGAACTTAGCTCAACAAGATAATAAGGGTAATTTAGATGCGTGATTTACTGCCTTACCTGAAACTCTATAAAAAGCATTGGTTTGGCCTATCGCTAGGCATGCTATTGGCTTTTGCTACTCTATCGGCTTCTATCGGCTTGTTAACGCTATCAGGCTGGTTTATTTCAGCTTCTGCGGTTGCTGGCCTTACGATTGCACGTGAAACCTTCAACTACATGCTACCAGGTGGTGGTGTACGTGGTTTAGCAATGAGCCGAACAGCGGGTCGTTGGGGTGAGCGTGTTGTGAGCCACAATGCGACATTCAAACTACTGACTGATCTGCGTATCTTCTTCTTTAAGAAGCTGGCTCCGCTGATCCCAGGTCGTATTTCAAACCTTCGTGATGCTGACCTACTGAACCGTTTGGTTGCTGATGTCGATGCCATGGACCACGTTTACTTGCGCTTAGTAAGCCCAGTGACGGTGGGTGTATTTGGGATCTTCTTCCTGACTCTGTTCTTGATGTGGTTTGATAGCTCACTAGGTTTAATCCTAGGTTCTATCCTTCTTATCATGCTGTTGGTTTGGCCAATCTTGTTCTACAAGCTTGGTAAACGTAATGGTGGTGAGCTAACACAGAACAAAGCGGATCTTCGTGTAACGACGCTTGATTGGATTGAAGGCTACAGCGAGCTAACTCTGTTCGGTGCTGAGGAGCGTTACCGTAATGCGATTCTAGAAACGCAACGCAAGCTGATGGCGAATCAGTTTGTGAATGCTAACCTAACCGGTATGGCTTCAGCTGCGCTAATGCTGTTCAACGGTTTAACGTTGGTTCTTATGCTTTGGCTTGCGGCTGACGGTGTGGGTGGTAATGCACCAGACCCGTTCATCGCGCTAATGGCATTCGCAACCATGGCAAGTTTTGAACTGCTGATGCCTATCGCAGGCGCGTTCCAGCATTTAGGTCAAACTCTGTCTTCTGCTCGTCGCTTGAATGAAGTTATTCTGTCAGAGCCTGAAGTTCAGTTTGCTGAAGAGAAACTCGACATCAACAAGCCGCTTGATATTACGTTCTCAAACGTGACGTTCAACTACCCTGACTCTGAGCGCAGTGTTCTGAACGCTGTTGACCTAACGATCCCTGCCACGCACAAGGTTGCGATTGTTGGTCAAACGGGTTCTGGTAAATCGACACTGATTCAGCTTCTGACTCGCTACTGGGATCCTAAAAAGGGTTACATCTCAATCGCGGGCATTGAACTGACTCAGTGGAACGAATCACAGCTTCGTGAATCAATCAGTGTGGTAAGCCAACGTGTCGACATTCTAAATGGTACTTTGCGTGACAACTTGTTGATTGCAAGACCAGAAGCGACCGATGATCACTTAGCGAATATCCTAAGAGATGTTGGCCTAGAAAAGCTGCTTGAGAATAATGCACTTGATAGCTGGTTAGGTGACGGTGGTCGTCAACTGTCTGGGGGTGAGAAGCGCCGTATTGGTATCGCACGCGCGATTCTTCATGATGCCCCTATCCTGCTTCTAGATGAGCCAACAGAAGGCTTAGATAAGCAAACAGAACACAGCATCATGACGCTGTTCGAGAAGCACTTTGAAGGCAAGACGGTTATCTTCATTACGCACCGTTTGATTGGTCTAGAGTCGATGGATTCGATCGTTCTGATTGAACAAGGCGAGATTGTTGAAAACGGCTCTCATGAGAAACTGTTAAACGAAGCAGGACGTTATTTCCAACTTCGTCAGGCAATCTAGCTTCCCCTTAAGCTATAAAGAAAACTATTCAAGGCCCGAGTTTATGCTCGGGCTTTTTTGTGTCTGTGATTCTCCTGAACTACACCCTTCTCCAATCAAACTTGGCCAGTCACTTACAATAAGTACTGACCTTGATGCCAATACCCAAACAGCTTAAAAACGACAAGCGAACGACCCTGCGATGGTTAAATTTATGGAGCAGTACTTCCCTACTCGTGCCAACCTTAAAGCGAAATTCCCTGGCTATCCGAATAACTAGTTAGGGATTCATAACTCTAACTAGCACGCACAAAAAAGCCGAATGTGATAATCACATTCGGCTTTTAAATTACGAGTTAGTGCTTAAAGCTTGAAGCGGCTGATTTCGCTTTCTAGCTCGTGAGACAGCTCAGAAAGTTGAGCGGCTTGCTCTGCAGCTTGGTGTGCTTCGTCTGCTAGCTCGTTAGATACGTCACGGATTCCTTCAGTGTTACGAGTAATCTCAGACGTTACTGACGCTTGCTCTTCTGCAGCAGAAGCAATCTGTGTTGCCATGTCACTGATGCGTTCAACAGCAGCATGGATTTGCGTTAGGCTTGCAGCCGCTGAGTTCGCGTCATCAACACTGGTTTCAGCAAGAGTACGGCTATCGTTCATGATGTTAACCGCTTTGCCTGTTGTACCTTGCAGCAACTCAATCGTTTGTTGAATTTCTTGCGTTGAACCGTGTGTACGTTGGCTCAGAACTCGAACTTCATCCGCTACTACTGCGAAACCACGACCTTGCTCACCGGCACGTGCTGCTTCAATAGCGGCGTTAAGTGCAAGTAGGTTCGTTTGTTCTGCAATACCTTGAATGTTAGACAAGATAGCGTTGATGCTGTTGCCGTGCTCTTCAAGCTCGAGAATCACGTTAGTTGCGATTTGAACTTCTTGAGCAAGGTTTTGGATAGAGCTTTGAGTCTGTGTCACTTGACCAGTACCGTGCTCACACGCGCCAACCGCTTCAGATGAGTTCTGTGCAGTGTGGTCTGCGTTACCTGCGATCTCTTGTGTTGCTGCAGCCATTTCGTTAACGGCTGTTGCTACCATGTTGATCTCGTCTTGTTGCATTTGGATACGAGCACTACGTTCTTCAGCTTGAGAAGCCGTTTGACGTGCTTGGTTGCCTAGCGCAGCAGATACTTCGCTTAGCTTGATCACCATGGTGTGCATGTTACCCACAAAGCGGTTGAAGTTTGCTGCAAGCTGACCAATTTCGTCGTCGCTCTTAGGCTCAAGGCGTTGAGTAAGATCGCCCTCACCTGAAGCAATTTCTTCAAGTGCTGCTGAAACGCGGTTTAGGTCGCGGAATAGGAAGCTTACTAACCAAGACACGAGTACGATTACGATGAGCGTAATAACGACAGCAGTGATGATCAGCTGAGTAAGTAGCGTTGAGTGGTTCGCTTCTTCTGTTGCTTTGTCCATCTGAACCGCGAAGATCCAGTTAGTGTTAGGCACCTTCGTGAAGTAAAGCAGCTTGTCTGCGCCGCGCTCTTTGATGATCTCGATGCTACCCGTACGCACTGCGTTTTCGATGATAGGCATAGAGATATCGTTTGAAAGCTGGCTTACCGGCTTCAAGCTTAGTGCTGAATCTGGGTGTGCTAGGAATGTGCCGTCAGAGGCATCAATTAGCATTGCGTAAGCGTTGTCACCAACATCAAGGCTGATTACATCGTTAACCAACTGGTCGATCAGTACGTCTGCACCAACAACACCAACAAGTTGGCCATTGTGGCGAACAGGTTCTGCGATCGTTACTAGAAGTGCTTTGGTGATTGCATCTTGGTAAGCCGTAGTAATGATTTGCTTACCTGCAGCGTTTGCTTCTTGGTACCAAGGACGTTGACGAGGATCGTAATCTGCACGATTACGTTCAGGATGTGAACGGTACATTCCACCTTCTGGAGTACCTAAAAAGATATCGTCAAAGCCACCCGCTACACGAGCTTGTCTAAGGAAAGGAACAACATCATCCTCTCGTGAAAAGTCATTAAATGCTGATGCGATATCAGTACGGATATCAATCCAGTTTTTAATACCTTCAGATGCTGCTTCAGATACGCTTTCAGCTCGTAGGTATACGCCATTACGAGTCTGTTCAAATAATTGGTTTGCTGACAACCAAGTCAACGCTGTAGCCATAACGACAACAGCAGATAGGCTAGCGCCTATCAACTTCTGCTTTAGTGTTAGTTTCATGTCAAAGTTTCACGAGTGGTGGGAAATCTCGCGCATACTACCCAATATTAGTATTAAATTCGAGCGATTTCACAATTTAATATTGGAATATAATTTTAAGCAAACCATAAGCTTAAGTAATGTCAAATCCTTGGCTTATCGCCAAATTTAAGGCGGTGTTGTCTCTACGGTTATTAACATTTTTATCGCACTTCACATGCTTAAAAGAGACAAGAAAACACGGTAAAGAGGAAACAAAAAAGGCAGAAGAGTTTCCTCTTCTGCCTTCATATTGTTTACCGTTCTACTGCGTATAAATTGCAGTAGATTTCAGCTTAAAAAGCCTAGCGTTTTTCTGTACGCATACCCATTAGCAAGCTCACACACATCAGTAATAGAATGATGGTAAATGGTAATGCCGTCGAGATTGCACCCGCTTGTAGAGCTTGTACTGCTTCAGTACCACCAACCCACAATAGAGCCACAGCAATCGCACCTTCAAGGAACGCCCAGAACACACGTTGAGGCACAGGCGTATCAACTTTACCACCCGCGGTGATGCTGTCGATTACTAGAGAGCCTGAGTCAGACGATGTAATGAAGAATACTAGAACCAATACAACCGCAATGATTGAAAGCAGAGTCCCGAACGGCAGTGCATCAAACATTTGGAACATTGCTAGTGATACATCTGTTAGGCCGTCTTGACCAAGAATACCAACGTTATTCACGATTTGGTCAATCGCCATGCCACCGAATACTGACATCCAAATGATAGTCACTGTAGTCGGTACAATCAGTACTGCTGTGATGAACTCACGAACGGTACGACCTTTAGAAACACGTGCGATAAACATACCTACGAATGGAGACCATGAGATCCACCAAGCCCAGTAGAATACAGTCCAACCGTGCATCCACGTTTCATCTTCACGACCGTGAGGGTTACTCAACGGAATGATGTTTTCAATGTATGCCATCAATGTCGTTGGGATAGAACCTAAAGTCACCGCGTAGCCGATTAGAGCCACTAAGATAAGCAGTAGGAAAGCCACCAACATGTTGATGTTACTGATAACTTTAACGCCACCATCAATACCACGAAGTACTGATACTACCGCCAATAAAGTCACCGCTGTAATCACAATAACTTGCAGACCTAGGCCCGCTTCAATGCCGAATACATGCTGAATACCACTTGCCGCTTGTTGTGCACCAAGACCTAACGATGTCGCCAGACCAAATAGCGTTGCAAGTACAGCAAGAATATCAACAATGTGACCCGCCCAACCCCAAGCTCTATCACCTAAAATTGGGTAAAAGATAGAACGGATAGAAAGAGGCAACCCCTTGTTGTAAGAGAAGAAAGCAAGTGACAATGCTACTACGCCATAAATCGCCCAAGGATGCAGACCCCAGTGATACATGGTTGCACCTAGCGCCAACTTAGCCGCTTCTGGTGTATTCGCTGCAACATTAAGCGGAGTTTCGTACCAGCCTGTATAATAAGCAGCAGGCTCAGCCACACTCCAGAACATCAAGCCGATACCCATACCTGCGGCAAACAGCATCGATAGCCAAGACATAAAGGAGTAATCTGCCGTCGCATCAACACCACCAAGGCGAATTTTACCATACGGAGAAACAATCAAGCCTAAGCAGAAAATTACGAAAATATTACCCGACCAGATGAAGAGCCAATCAAACGAATTGATAATCTGGCCTTTAACGCCATCTAGTGCAGCCTTTGCTGAAGCGGTATCTGTAATCAGAACACCGATGAGGAACAAAGCAATAAGTCCCGCACTGATACCAAATACTGGGTTATGAACATCAAAACCCCATTTTTGGACATTATCTTGACCGACAGTGTAATCCGTACTGTCGATACTGTATTTATCTATACCTTTAGTCATTATCCCTCTCTACGGAATATTAATAGGGTCTATTAACCTCAATATCCCTTATTTACCTGTGACCTAGTCAAAACTCGAACGAACGATCCAAGCAGTACAAGTTGTTATCACAATTATTCAAATACTTGGATGTCTGAAGTTTAGCAGGTTAACTTGTTGTTTTCAGTAAACTAGAATCGGTTCGATGGAATTTCAAACAATATTCACGTAATTACTCAAGTTTATGACGAAAAAAAGGTCGACCCTGTCGACCTTTTTATCAAAAATACTTTTAACTCAAAGCATTTTGGTGCTTAACCAATTGATTTTCAGTTCGTAAACCTAGCAATAAGCTTAGGCACATAAGCAATAATATGAAGGCAAATGGTAGCGCCATCGATACCGTTCCAGCTTGCAGTGCTTGAATAGATTCCGTACCACCAACCCATAGTAGAACCGCTGCAATCGCGCCGCCCATCAACGCCCAAAATACACGTTGTGGAACCGGTGCATCCACTTTACCGCCAGAGGTAATGCTATCGATAACCAATGAGCCTGAATCAGAAGAGGTGATAAAGAACACCATAATCAAACCAATCGATACCACTGAAAGCACAGAGCTCATTGGCAGAGCATCGTAAGTATGGAAAAGAGAAAGTGTAATATCTTGCAGACCATTCACACCAATCTCGCCCACCTTGTTCGCCACTTGATCAATCGCGATGCCACCGAAAATAGCCATCCAGATGATGATTACTGTCGTTGGGATGAACAATACAGCAACGATGAATTCACGAATCGTTCGACCTTTAGAGATACGAGCGATGAACATGCCTACGAATGGTGACCAAGACATCCACCATGCCCAGTAGAATACCGTCCAACCTTGCATCCACGTTTCGTCATCACGACCGTGAGGATTGCTTAAGGGAATGAAGTTTTCAATGTAGCCCATTAGCGCGGTTGGGATTGCTTTAATACCCGCCATGCCACCAGCGATGGTAACGAAGATAAGTAAGCCCAAAGCAACCAGCATGTTCACATTACTCAGAAGCTTTACACCACCGTTGATGCCACGAACCACGGACATTGTCGCTAAGAAAGTAACCACAGCGATAACAATCAGCTGCATGCCAATACCGCCATCGGTACCAAATACATGGTTAATACCACTTGTTGCTTGTTGAGCACCTAAGCCCAATGAAGTTGCAAGGCCAAATAGCGTTGCAAGCACAGCGACGATATCAACAATATGACCAAACCAACCCCAAGTTCTATCACCCAAGATAGGGTAGAAAATAGAGCGGATTGATAGAGGTAAACCTTTATTGAAGGTGAAGAAGGCAAGCGCTAGAGCAACAACCGCGTAAATCGCCCAACCGTGCAGACCCCAGTTGTAGATGGTTGCACCAAGAGCCAACTTCGCCGCTTCAGGAGAGTAAGCTTCAACACCTAGTGGTGTTTCATACCAGCCAGTGAAGTAAGCTACTGGCTCAGCAACACCCCAGAACATTAAGCCAATACCCATTCCTGCGGCGAATAACATCGACATCCAAGATAGGTTTGAGTGCTCTGCTTTGGCATCATTGCCACCAATACGTATCTTGCCATACGGGGAGACAATGAGGGCAAAACAGAAAATTACGAAGATGTTTGCTGCCCACATGAAGAAACCATCGAAGTTACCAATGACTTTCCATTTGATTCCATCAAGCGCCGCTTTTGCGGTTTCAGGGTCTGCGACTAGAAGTGCCAACAGGAAGATAATGATCGCCCCTGCACTGATTCCAAATACTGGGTTATGAACATCAAAACCCCATTTCTGAACGTTATCTTGTCCTACTGTATAATCGGTATTTTCAATACTATACCTATCTTTTACAGGCTCCATGCTTCCTCTCTAATTTGCAGCGCACAGTTTGCAACATTGCATTCGGCGCTTAAATTTCGAAAAGAAGAATATCAACCTGTCGCAAAAATACTAAAAAAACCTCCATAAAGGAGGCGTAAATTACACATTTAACGTTATTTAGCGTAAGATCAGTCCACAAGCCCGGAGCTGACCGCATATTTAGCAAGCTCTGCCGTAGAGTGAATATCGAGCTTATGCTTAATATTTTGCCTATGGGTTTCTACCGTTCGATAGCTGATATTCAGCGCCTTTGCGACCTCTTTACTGCTCTCCCCTTTTGCGACTAATTTCAGCACAGCCTCTTCACGTCTGCTCAATGGATTCTTGACAGATGGCGTGGGAGTAATCGGCTGAGTAAACAAATTCTGCGTGACTTTTTCACAGAAATAGGTCGATCCTTGATTGACCGTTTTGATTGCCTGTACCATTTTTTCAGCCGAAATCTCTTTCAACATGTAACCGACAGCACCCGACTGCATCACCTTCATGATGTATTCACGGTTGTTATGCATGGTCAGCATCAGTACCTTGGCTTCTGGGTCTTCTTCTTTAATCAGATGGGTGGCATCAATGCCATTCATGATAGGCATGCTGATATCCATCAACACCACATCAGGGCGCAGAGACTTAACGACCTCTACCGCTTCTAGTCCATTGCTGGCCGTACCTATCACGCTAATATCTGGCTCGAGTTCCAATCTCGCCATAAAGCCATCCAGTACCACTTGGTGATCATCAGCAATCACAACTCGAATAACTTCACTCATTCATTAATCCCTCTAGTGTCAGTAACACTGTAATTTCCGTTCCGAGGCCAATCTCACTCATCAATTCAAAGTCACCACCGATGAACTCCACTCGCTCTCTCATGTTACGCAGCCCGATCCCTCGTTTTTCCATCGCTTTATAGGTGTTGAAACCGACACCGTTATCTTGAATCAGTAGTTGCAACACATTACCAATTTGCTGAGCGATAACCGTTACTTTGGTCGCTTGTGCATGTTTTTCTATATTATTCAGCGACTCTTGCACGACTCGATATAGGGTCGTCGCCGCCTCTGATTTTAACTTACCAGGTTGAGTAGCAAACATGGTCTCGACTTCTATGCCCGAGTGCGCCTGAAAATCTAACAGTAATGAAGACAATGCCGCTTCTAAGCCTATGTCATCCAATGAACTTGGACGAAGTTGATGCGAGATGTGCCTCACTTCTTCGATCGCTCGCATCAGTGAATGCTGCGACTTATTCAAATGTGCTTTAAGGTCTTCATTTTGTAGCTTATTACCGAGCAGTTCCAAATGGCAACGACTCGACACTAATAATTGGTTAATACCATCATGCAACTCACGCGCTAGATGCTTCTTCTCGTCTTCTTGGAACATCACCGTCTTATGCGCCAGCTCCTTTAAGTTGTTATCAGCAATCCGATGTTCATGCATGTTAATAGCCAAGGTCAGCACGATGATGACCGCGACCGTTACGCTCAAAATCACCACAATCGAAAAGAACGTGGTTTCAATATTCTTATTTATCGCAGCCTGCATCGAAGCCACTTCTTGGTGTACGTCTTCAATATACAAGCCGGTGCCAATCATCCAGTCCCAACGCTCTAACCAAGCGGCGTAGCTCAGCTTAGACACCACCTCACCCGTCGACGGTTTTTGCCACAAATACTGGTGAAACCCGCCTCCGGTTTGCGCTTCTCTTAACAGAGCCTCTATCAGAAAATCGCCATCTTCATCTTGCAGTTGGAGTAGGTTTTGGCCTATCAATTCTGGCTGAATTGGATGAACCAAGTTGGTCCCGAGGCGATCGTATGCGAAGAAGTACCCATCAGAGCCATATCTAAGTTTAGACAATATGGTTCGAACTTTTTTTTTGGCTTGGGCTTCTTGGATATTTGGATCGTTATAGACGTGTTCTATGGCGTCGAACGCGAGATCAACCGTGTCTTTGAGGGCGTTTTCACGCGACTTGATTAGGCTGTCTCTAAAGATCTCGACTTCTTTAGCGCCTAACGTCTTAGTCTGGTGCAGCGAGATCCAACTAATACTCGCCGTTACCAGCAGCAACGGGAGCAACGTCAGCAAAATCAGCTTGGCTTTTAGAGGCATTCCTTTCCCTCACAAAAAACGGCTTACTGAACATCAATAAGCCGTTTTACTTTAGCAATTTATAGATAGCCGTCGAAACATATCATTCACATTCTTGGCTTCACTCACATTCCATAGAAAGATGGGAAAGCGAGAAGTGATCCAAGTACGAGGATTTGAATCAGAATGAACGGCATCACACCTCGGTAGATGTCCTTAGTCGTCACGCCTTTCGGTGCTACGCCTTTTAAATAGAACAAACTAAAACCAAATGGCGGCGTTAAGAAGGAAGTTTGTAGGTTCATCGCAATAAGGATAGCGAACCATGTCATGTTGATGCCCATCAGTTCAGCAACTGGCGCAATGATCGGCACGATGATGAAACAGATCTCTACGAAGTCGATGAAGAAACCCAGAATCAGAATCACCAGCATGGTAATGATCAGGAAGCCCCATTTTTCACCTGGCAGTTGTAGCATCCACTCTTCAACCAGATAGTCGCCACCAGTGTAGGTAAACGCCATTGAGAATGCCGTTGCACCCAACAAGATAGCAAATACCATCGCCGTTACTTTCACCGTCTCTTTCGACGCCTCGTACACCATCGACCAACTAAATTGACCGTAAAGCAGTGCAAGTATCATCGCACCCGCGCCACCTAATGCGGCTGACTCTGTTGGCGTAGCAACACCTGCGAAGATAGAGCCCAGTACAACAATGATTAACGCTAGAGGCGGAAGAATCGCTTTCAGTGCATTAAACACTTCCTGCTTACGGCTGATGGAGTCATCACGTTCAATAGGTTGAGCCGCTTCAGGGTGTAGCTTTGCGTATATCAAGATATAAACGATGTACGCGCCGACCAGCATCACGCCCGGCCAAATCGCCGCTTGGAACAAGTCGCCTACAGGAACACCTAGAACATCACCCAATAGAATCAATACGATGGAGGGTGGAATGATCTGCCCTAGCGTACCAGACGCACAAATAGTGCCGCAGGCTAAGCCTTTGTCGTAATTGTACTTGAGCATTACAGGTAGGGAGATAAGTCCCATAGCAACAACAGAAGCACCAACCACGCCAGTAGAAGCCGCAAGTAGTGAACCTACTAATACGGTTGAAATCGCGATACCACCACGAACGCCGCCAAACAGTCGCCCCATAGACTCAAGCAACTGCTCAGCAAGCTTGGTCTTTTGTAGAACGAGCCCCATAAAAACAAACAATGGAACGGCCATCAGAACCGTGTTTTCCATAATGGATTGAATTCGATATGGCATGAAGGCAAACATTTCAATGCCCTCAGCCCAAACACCAAAGATTAACGCGATACCACCAAAGGTAAACGCCACTGGGAAGCCAAGTAAAAGCGCAAACAAGGCTACGAAAAACATTACTATTCCAATCATGTTCAGCCTCTACTTGTTTTTTGTATGAATATTGTTTGCATGGATAAGATGCGGATTAAAAATCTTATTCAGTGAATGCAGGATCAAACCTACGCCACTGAGTGCCATCAAAAAGAATGACAGCGGGATCATAGCTTTGATGATCCAGCGATACGGCAGGCCACCGGGATCGCCTGAGGTTTCACCCAGTTCATAACTCTCTTTGGCAACATCGATACCAAACCAAGCCACCAGCAGGCAAAACGGAAGTAGAAAGATAAGCGTACCAAGCAGGTCAATAATCGCTTGTGCTTTAAAGCTCAGTTGCTCATAGAACACGTCAACTCGAACATGGCCACCAGCCTTGATGGCATAAGGAACACCGAGTAGGAAAACGGCGGAGAAAAGGTGCCATTCCATCTCTTGGAAGGCGATAGAGACATCGTTGAAGGCATATCTCATGACAACGTCATACACGACGTTGGCGATAAGTAAAATAAACAACATACTGGAAAGCCATCCCAGTGCGTCACCGATACGATTAAACAGGCGTTCAATATAAATTAGACTTCGCATTCCCGACTCCATGGAATTTGAAAAGACATCGCGCAGCTGAGGTAACGAGCTGTAGGACGTAGAAAAGGTTCTTGAGCGTAATACAGGATTTATCCTGCTTAGTTATTATGTTTTAAATGAACCCTCGGCTTATTCACTCTTAAATACTCAATAAGAAAAGCTTCGGGTTCATTTAGATTCAGTTCAACAACTGTCGATTATTTCGCTTGGCTATTTAGATAAGCTCTATGTGAAATATCCGTCCATGAACGTACTTGCTCTAGGTAGCTTGCTTGTGAAGCTTGAATCTCTTTTGCTAGCTCATCTTTCTCAGCATGTGCAGCCAGTAGGCGATCGTTCGCTTCTTTCAGAGCAGACATAACCTCTGGTGGGAAATCTTTCACTTGTACATCTGGGTATTCTGTCTTCATTGAAACCCAGTTCTTACCACTTTCGTGCGTTGCTTGTGTGTACATGTCGTAAGCCGCAGTACGCATTGCAACACGTAAGATTTCTTGTAGGTCTTCAGGCAGCTTGTTCCATGTACGCTTGTTCACTAGGAATTGAAGCTCTGAACCCGGCTCGTGCCAACCTGTGTAGTAGTAAGGCGCGATTTTGTGGAAGCCCATTCGTAAATCCAGCGATGGACCTACCCACTCTAGTGCATCAATCGTGCGACGCTCTAGAGACGTGTAAAGTTCACCTGGGGCAATGTTCGTCGGTTTAGCACCTAGCTCAGCAAGAATCTCGCCTGCAAAGCCCGGGATTCGCATTTTCAGACCTTGTAGATCTTCAACGCTGTTGATCTCTTTTTGAAACCAACCCCCCATCTGGATATCCGTGTTACCACCAGGGAAAGACATCAAGTTATGTGGAGAGTAAACCTGCTCCATTAACTCCATACCACCACCGTGATAGAACCACGCGTATTGTTCTGCTGGCGTCATACCGAAAGGCATAGAAGTGAAGTAAAGAGTGTTTGGAACTTTACCTTTCCAGTAGTAAGAGCCTGAGTGACCCATGTCGTATTGACCAGACTTAACCATGTCAAAAACGCCAAGAGGTGCTTTATGTTTGTTTGCTGAATCGATTCTGATTTGCAGTCGACCATTCGACATCTTCTCAGCCATCGCCGCCATGTTTTTGGTTGCATCACCGAAAACTGGGAAGTTTGGTCCCCAAGTTTCCGCAAGTTTTAAACGGTAAACCTTATCAGCGGCTGTAGCACCAGTAGCGACCAAAGCTAAACAAGCCGCAGCAGTTACTGCAACGTTTTTAAAAACTCGTGTGAGGGAGTTAGAAATGAGACTCATGTTCACGTCCTTTGTTGGGTTAACACTCTTTCTATGAGCATTTTTTATGATTCAACATAAGAGTGCACCGTGATGAGGCAACAAGATATCAGGGAGAGCACGCACGCATGGCGTTAACAAAGTTACGTATTAGACCAAAGGATTAAGTAGAACTACGTAGGAGATGATTGAATAGTGTCGATTTCAAAGGAGTTTGGATATTCACCAAGGCAATGCGTATTGATAAATACCTAAGTATTAATAATTAAATACTCTTAACAATTGATTGCCATTTCGTGATGAAGCTCTATTCATTGCTGTATTTTAGGGAAAAAAATCAAGGCTTTGCTCTCTTGATCTACCTAGCTAACGCCCTAATTTAGTGCTTGCTGATTCGAAGCTCTGACACGAGACAACACTAATCAGTTAAGCCGTATATCGAATTGGAATTGAGATTATAGAGCCTAGGTTTAGGCTTGGATTTGGGCTCGGACTTGGCATAATGTGCCAGATACAAAAAAGCCTCGAAAATCGAGGCTTAAAAACTTAACGAAGCGAATGTAATCCCACAGGATTAGATAGCTTTGTAGATAACCTTGTTACCTGCTAGCTGCTCTTTCGCTACTAGGTTTTCTTCAAGAAGTTTTTTCAATGCGCCTGTTGCCCATGAAGCTGCTTTCGCGTCTTCTTGACCAGCTTCTAGGCCGATACCTTTAGGGTTAATGCCTTCAGCATTGCTAACAACGATGTCTAGAACTTGTTGTTGCTTAGGAGTCAGTGCTACTGCAACTTCTTTAGTTGCTGCTACTGCTTTCTCTACCGCTGGTTTTGCTGCTACAGTTTTTTCTGCTACAACTTTCTCTGCGACAGGCTTCGCTTTTTTCGGCGCTGCCACTGCTTTAACTACAGCCGCTTTAGTGCGTTTCTGCAGTTTAGCCTGCACCTTACGCTTATGAGCAAGTCTCATTGAATATTTCTCCAGTTCACTGCTCTTTTCGCAGTGGTGAAAATTTGAAGCGCGATTTATACCAAAAAACAGGAGCTATTTGTAGAGTGAAGCGTCGAAAGTCGACGAAAAATACCGATATTGTCTACTAGCGTCTATTATTTAAACATCGACTTATCAATTCAGGGTCATATACACTGGTTATCCATCCAGACAAAAATATGAAAACTTGGTGTTACCTATGGACACTCGTCACCTTAGTAATTTCTCTTTGCCTTCATTCACTCGCTCGTACCGTATCCTCGCCATTATTTTAGGCTTCATTTGCTTGATCGTTTCGCTCTACAGTGACAATCCAAAGTTACTGATCGTGGGTGCTTTTTGCAGTATTGCGCTTCTGGGAACTGGCTACTATTTGATGCTGCGCAGCCGAGTGATGTTCACACTTACCCCGACTCATTTTCAGCAGCACTTTTACAAAGGGGGTTGGGTTTTAAAATGGAGTAACATCCAAAAAATTGGTCTTTGCACTTATGAACAAGATGGTTGGCATCAACCTCTGCCCTGGGTCGGAATTAAAGTAAAAGATTACTCGCCCTACCTCGATTCGATTTGCCCTAAAATAACTTGTGAATTATTGCTCAGCCAACGAGCACTTTTGTACTTAGGAGCCAAACAAGCAGGCAAAGAGTCCAACTTTGAGGATATGGTTCTCGACTCATCGCATTACCATGCGCTTTGTACTGAAAGTGGCTGTGTCGAACTAAGCCAATACAAAGAGTCGCAGAATACCGACAACGTAAATTTCAACGATAACCAATCACAGGACAACCTTGATTCACCGAATGAGACAAACAGTCCAAACGCGGTGATTAAAAACTATTCTGGATTGCAGGCGATGCTTGCCAACAGAATGAAATATCAAAGGGGCTTCCACGGTTATGACATTTTCATATCAACCCATGATTTGAATATGAGTGGAGAAGAGTTTGTGGGGCTGGCTCGACGCTACTTGGCTGCCGCTGAACGTCTTTCTGATTAAGGTTTACCAGTAAGTTCACACACAATAAAAAAGCTTAGCTTTCAGGACAAAAGCTAAGCTTCATTTTCAATCAATCGACACAAATAATCGGTTGGAAAATCAAAGATTTAATTAGTACAGAGGCATTTCATCTGCGACGAACGGGTTTGATGCACGCTCGCGACCGAATGTCGATTCAGGACCATGGCCCGGAACGAATGTTACGTCACTGCCTAGTGGCCAAAGCTTAGTCTTGATTGAAGCGATAAGCGTATTGAAGTCACCTTGTGGGAAGTCAGTACGGCCAATTGCGCCGTTAAACAACACATCACCCACAAACGCTAAACGAGCTTGCTCACTGAACAGTACAACGTGACCTGGCGTGTGGCCCGGCGTGTGAATCACATCAATCACTTGATTACCAAAAGTGACTTTGTCGCCCTCTTCTAACCAAGTGTTTGGTTCAAAAGCTTTACACAGTGGGAAACCAAACATCTGACTTTGATTCTCTAGACCTTGTAGCCAGAAGTTGTCTGCCTTATGCGGGCCCACAATTTCAACCTTCAAGATCTCAGCAAGTGGTACCGTACCGCCAACATGATCTAAGTGACCGTGCGTCAGTACCAAGTTCACAACCTTAACACCGAGTTCTTCAATGATAGCCGCGAGTTGTTGAACATCACCGCCCGGATCGACAACGATGCCTTCCATGGTTTCATCACACCACACAATCGAGCAGTTCTGAGAAAAAGAGGTAACAGGTACAACTTGATACTTAAGAGACATATACAAACCTTAAAGAGCGAATCTGGTGAACAACTCGAATATCGCTATGTTATTGGCAACAAACCCAACAATAACAAACTAAACAGCAACAAACTGAGCAGCAATAAACCGAATTATTAGAACAAACTGAAATTTGGGCAAACTATGACATTGGATGTCTACTTTGACAAGTGCCTACCGTATCACTCAATAACTCAGCTTAGTTCTACCAGCTGCGAACTGGACCAGTATCAATGTGGATGAAGTTACTACGAGCGTAATAACCAACACCACCTGCTTGCAGACTTTTAGCTACGTCTCTCAGTTCCTTTAAATCAACACCATCGATACGAAAATCGATCGCTTTACCAAGCATGTGATAGCTCTTTTTAGCGACACCACTCGACTTAGAGCGCAACGCTTCGTTGGTTGCTGGAGAGCGGTAGCCAGAGATGATTTGAACTTCTTTTTGAATACCCAGTACATTTTGAATCTGAGTGATCTGATCAAACAGGTTCTTATCCATTGGATGAATCTCATTGCGGCGGAAGTCACGGCACAGTTTGCTAAGGCGTGCCATCTCGTCACCAACATAGTTAGTGCCATCGAAATAACAAGTCTCTAATCGTTCACCAGTGTGAAGATTGTTCATGCTAATCGTTCTTGGTTGATCCGGGTATGAAGCGAAAGCGATAGAAGGAGTAAGAGAGGCGACTACAGCAGTACCACCAGCGTAAGTCAGAAACTGACGGCGTGAAAATAAACTTTGAGACATACAGCAAAAAAACCAATTAGATCGAACGAAAAATGCACGATACATAATGGAGTTTGCTGCGTCAACGTACAAAAACCGTGCAAAACGTTAGTATTTGTAACCTTTGCACGGTTAGTTATTGATACTCATTATAATTTTATCAATAGAAGCTTGGTTGTCATTTTTCAGTCAAGATCACCTTTCTTGACCATATTTCAATCAACCGCCCTCTTTATCATATTGGTAGATATCACCGCGGTATTGTATGCCTCCTTCTTCAAACAACACGGTTTGATAAATGATATGCACTGGAATTCGCTTCTTGAGACGAACCTTAGTATTGGGCGCAAGTTCATCATCCTGATTCGGCACTTTCTTTACCTTAGTCGCAAATAACAACTCCGCGAGTTCCTCGGCATGCTCAACACGAATACAACCAGAGCTATAGGCGCGGAAGTCATCGTTAAACAAGCTTTTACTTGGGGTGTCATGGAGATAGATGGCTCGCTTGTTGGGCGTATTGAACTTATACAAACCCAATGCGTTACTAGAGCCTGCTTGCTGGCGCATTCGATAAGGAAAAGAGTTAAAGTTAATCGTTTGCCAATCTATCTCGGTAGTATCGACAGTTTCCATCGAACGCCAACCATCGATCACTTGAAAATTGTGTGTTTCAAGATAACTCTCGTCGGCTTTTACTTTAGGCAAGATATCTTTAACCATGATTTTCCATGGCACGTTCCAAGTCGGATTTAAGATAACCGAATCAAGCTTTATCTCTAAGAGTGGTGTTTTTCTCGATTTTCTGCCCACGACAACTTTAGATTCAAAAACCTCTTCCCCATCTTCCCAATACTTCATATCAAAACTAGGTACATTCACCACAATCAGTGAGTCTCTATTTCTTGGCCATAAGCGGGCACGCTCGGCGTTCAATGCTAGGGAAGTAAGTCGATCATCAAAGCCCATATTGATCCATTTGATCGTGTCTGGCCCGATGATCCCATCATCCGTAAGACCGTGCATGCGTTGGAAAGATTTAATCGCCTTTTGCAGATCTCGATCGAACTTGGGAAAATCGACCGCGCTCATCGAGGTATCAACACCAACCAAAGCAATGCGCTCAACAAGAACCGTCTTGTCTGAAAGCTCGTCACCCAAGCGCTTCAAACCTTTCTGTCTATATCGTTCAATATTGAGTTCAGAGGCGGTTTCTAACACCGAATAGGTTGCTTTGAATTGGTCAAAATCCCCAACAGGCGGCGCGTAAGACAACACCATCTCCAATAAGTAATCATTGGCAACGCTGCTTTTTAAGCTCATCAGAATATGCGGAGAAGGCGCAGGTAATTTGGAATGCAACTTGCCCGAGAAGTACCAATCTTTACCGGCAAGCGGCGCATTTTCAACGTAGCTCAGGTAGTAGATAAAAGTATCGGTAAGTAATATGTCCAACTCTTGCCATTGAGCATGGGATTGATAGTGACGGATTTGCTTGAGTTGTCGCTCGAAGAGTGGTGCCATTTGCGCTTGTTCAAGAAGCGACAATTGGAACTCAAACGCTTTAACCAGCTCAGGAGAATCCCAAAGGATAGGCAGAGAAGTGTCTTGATAGATACTCTGTGTGAGCTCTGGATATATAAGCATGAAAGAGAGTTCTGATTCCGCCAGAATGAAACGGCTCTCGTCAGAACTCGCATAGCTCCATGCATGCACGGAAACTAACACCAATAATCCACAGAAGTATTTTGCTAACATGCTTAACTCCGTCACCAGCAATTCCATAAGTATGGCAAAGAAACGGGAGTAAGCATGTTATTTTTTAAGGGATTTATGAATCAAATTGCACTCCAGTGATTATCCCACTGGACCGATGATTGCTGAGTTGATTTCTCATAAGGCTTGCGCTGGCTAACCACACTGCCCGCCCCAGAGCTTAATCGAAACTCACCATCAAACAGCACAGCACCAGAAGCGTCAGATAATGCAGACAGTTCTACTAATTCTTTGGTCTCTTTCGACCAAATACCGTAGCAATTGCCTCTTGGCGAAGTCGCAATAATCCAATCGTCTGACGCCGCAATACTGGCGATATAGTGATTGAACCTTGCCCATTGCTCAGGCTCTGCGTTCAGTGATTCAAACTGGCCGCCTTTAGTATGCATCGCCAATAGCGAAGGATACTCATCTGGTTCACCACGATATTGCTGGCCACAAAGTACCGTTTCAGCACCATCATGGGCTAAATGTCGAATGCTCAGCTTCTTATCCAACAATTCAACCTGATCAAGTAACAGACCTTCAGGAGAAACATAACTCAAGCTCGGCAGCATCGAATCGAGGTTTTTCGGTGTTCTACCATCAGTATGAACGCCACCAACGCCGATCGCGAGATTACCATCCGGCATGATGATCACTTCATGTGGGCCGATACCGAAACCAGTGAACTCTTCGACCTTACGATAGCCTTGCGCGACATCGTAAACGCCAATCACGCCTTGGCTGGTGTCCGTTTTCCCTTCGGTGGCATACAGTAACTTGCCATCTAATGAGTAAACCCCATGACCATAGAAGTGGCGGTTGTTACCTTTGACGACCATTTTGATCTGCTGACCGTTTTTATAGTCAAACACCATAAAATAGTCACCAGGACGACGAGCAAAAACCACCGCATGCGATGAGGTTGGGCAAATCGCGACGCCATGGCCACGATTGGGGATGGGAAGTTGGCTCAGTGGCATGCCAAATTCGTCAGCCACAACTGCAGAATATTGACCACGACCATTAAGCGCACAGCCAATCAGTTGGGGATCGTTCGACGCACTCACCCCATCCTTTCGAGTCGCACACCCAAACGGAAGCAATGGAACAGCTGCACAACCCAGTGCAGCCTTGAGTAACGATCTTCGCGTATTATCAGTCACCATCGGTAGCATTAAATCCTATTACCACGCCAAGCTCTATCGCTACTTCTTCATGAATCAGGTACTTCAAACGTTCTAGTTTGTTGTATTGAGTCAGCACCTCTCGGTAGCCCTCTTTGCTCTGTAATAGAGTAAACAAGCTAGAGTCTGTAGGCCAAGTATCTAAGGTTAGCGTGAACTGGGCAGCTACACGATCGGCAAGGTCATTTAAGCCCTTTTCTCTCAATAAACCATCAAGACCATTACCATCTGCTAAGTACAATTTCTCTAGCGCCGCTACGTTCGATTTCAGCTGAGTCATTGAGGTTTGAGCGCGCCATGATTCCGAGAAGTAAGGGCGTGGATGACCAATTTTAGCCATCGGACGACTCAGTTTTTTCATGCTGTAATCAAGTTGATTGGTCAACAAAGCGATGTACTCCGATTCCCAACGCATCTCGTCCAGTGCTAACCACGGGTTAACCTGCCAAGCTTCAGCAATAGAGGCCGATTTCATCGCCAGGTTTTGTGCGATAGCTTGTGAAGATAGACAACCTGAAGCTTTGTCTTGAAGCAATGGAGATTGCTCGTCGTACAGAGACCACTCCAAGGCGCCAAGCCCTTGAACAGTCACACTCTGCTGTGCGATTTCATCTTGTGACCAAGCTTTATCTTGCTGAGTCAGTTGACGCATTTTTAGACCTGTGGTGTTCTTTTTGTCTGGCCAAAACTGAACATTCCAGCTCTGTTCCAATGCCGCTGTTGGGCCTCTTTCTTGTCCTTGCAGTGCCATCCAGCTGTTCATGGTGAGCTGCCACTGATTTTCCAACGCATCCAGCTCAATATTGTTGGTTTCACAGTAACCCTGCATCAAGACTTCCAGCTCACCGGCTTGCTTAGCGAATAGCACGGCTGAATCAAACTCTTGTTGATACACGCTACGGCTGATATGAGCAGTCGTGTCTGCTTGATAAGAGACACCGTTAACCTCAGATGAAGCCGTTTGCTCACCCGATGACTGGCAGCCTGCCATGATTAATACCGACAAGGGCATTAACAAAAATTTATGTGCCATGCTGTTACCTTACTTCCTAGTTTTTCTTTTAATTATATGAGTTCAATAAATATGAAACGACCGCTGGCCTCGTATTCCTACAAGTTCAGCGGTAGTCAGTCTTTTGTTAGCGGTTTTCTTAAGTAACTAAGCCGTTGGCTTAACTGAATTCAAGACAGCCTATAATGAGTCCAAAAACGCTAGTAGTGCTTCGCGTTCACTGCTACTCAAAGCTAATACTTTTTGTTTTGCCATTTCTGCTTCACCACCATGCCAAAGTACCGCTTCCATAACGTTTCTTGCGCGACCGTCATGAAGTAAGAAGGTGTGACCGTTCACTTCTTTGGTATAACCTAATCCCCAAAGTGGTGTGGTACGCCACTCTTGACCATTGGCAAGATACTCAGGGCGATTGTCCGCTAAGCCTTCACCCATGTCGTGTAGCAACATGTCGGTATATGGGCTAATTAACTGATTAGATAATGCAGACAGACCTTCTCGCTCTGCCGTGCGGAATTCGGCCTGGTGACAGCTTTGACAACCAACGTCTTTGAACAGTTTTTTACCTTGTACGACAGCTGGGCTATCGACATTACGACGAATAGGTACTGCGAGATGCTGCGAATAGAACTCAACAAAATCTAAGATATTGTCACTGACTTCTGGCTCGCCACCATTTGGAAAATCATCACAGGTTGATTGCGCTGATGTGCAGTTTTCATTCGGAAATAAGCGGCTTGTCAGGCCTAAGTCACCGTTAAATGCCGCCGCGTTTTGCTGCATTAAGTTTGGCTGCCCGGCTTTCCAACCAAAACGACCTAGCGCCATTTCATTGGTTTGAACATCAAGAACATAGTTAGCTTTACCCGACACACCTTGCTTGTCAGCAAATTGCTGCTCTGCAAATCCTAGAATCGTTTCTTGTGGGATACTTTCAAGCAGACCAAGACCAATCATTGGCGGCGCCACTCGAGCTGAAAACTCGGTCTTAGGATGCATCTCGCCGAAAGCAAGTTCAGTAATATTTAAAGTGGGTTTACGCAGAGTAACGACGGTGCCGTCTTTGAATTCAACAGGAACATCCGTGTAGCTAATGTTCACTTTGCCCTCTGGTTTTACACCTTGAAGCGCAAAATCTTGTAGCTGACCGCCGTACGTCGGCTCTGGAATTCCACCATCTCGAATGAAGGCTTGTCGCTGCTCAGGCGTTTCAGCCGGAATGCTTAAACGAACCAACATGGATACTGCGTTCTCATCTCCTTCTTCTGGCGCGTGACCACGACCATCTTTGATGTGGCAGTTTTGACAGCCGTTAGTATTAAATAGTGGTCCTAACCCATCACGAGCATCGGTTGATGACGGTGCAGGAACCCAAGGGTTTCTAAAGAAGCTATTACCTACGCTGAAATCCAAGCGCTTACTCATTGGTAGATTGGCTGCGGGAAGGGAAAAAGCGTTCGCTCCTTCTTTCTTCACGGTCGTTTTGCCGCCAGAGTAGGTTTCATGAGCGTGTAATGGAGATACTAAAAACAGTGCGGTTAATAGTGAGGCTGAGAGATACGACTTCATACATTGCCTTGCTGTGTTTTTGATTTTAGTTTTTATGTGGGTGTGGCTTTCTTGAGGATCAAACAATTAAGGGCTCAATCAGAGCCCTTACATTTGTGTCGGCTCGGGTTCTTAGAACTCGTGATCCGCTGTGTCTGGGTTTAGGCTATCAATGCCAATCACACCCGCAGCACGCTCAATAGCCGCTGTTTGAGACACTAGCGCAACAATTGTTTTGTTTACTAGTGCATTACCCGCAGCGTTGTCAGCAGCGATTAGCTGATCGAAGTGCTGGTTGTTTTTCTCTGCAGACGTTACTAATTCGCCTACTTGTGCACGTGCTAGGTCAAACTGCTTTTGAATCTCTTTCGCAGCTTGCTCATCTTTTTGCTCTACTAGGTCGAACAGGCTTGGGCCGGAAAGCAGAGTACCGTCTTCACGCTTGTATAGACCCGTGTAAACGTTGTAGATGCCTTGCTCGTTGTAGTAGTGAGAGTTGTGCGTGTTATCAGAGAAACAATCGTGCTCGTCTTCAGTAGAGTTTGCTTCTAGTGCAACCTTCATACGCTCACCCGCTAGCTCACCTAGAGACAGTGAACCCATGCCAAACAGCATTTTACGAAGACCATTCTCGCTAGATTCTGAAAGAAGCTCTTGACGGTAGTTGCCTTTCTCGCCTTCAGCCCACTGCTTTTCCATCCATTCTAGGTCTTGGATAAGTAGCTCAGCAGATGCTTTTAGGTATGCGCCACGACGGTCACAGTTGCCGTTAGTACACTCAGCGCCAACAACGAAATCAGTGTAAGCACGCTCACCTGCACCGCTGTTTGTACCGTTTAAATCTTGGCCCCAAAGTAGGAATTCAATTGCGTGGTAGCCAGACGCTACGTTCGCTTCAGAACCACCGATCTCGTTCAAGTCTGCGATTAGCTCAGGGGTGATGTTGGTTGCATCAACGGTAGTCTGACCAATTTGGAAAGTCTTGTTAGCCACGATGTTTGCGCTAGCGCCTTCGTTACCAAGTTCATATTGGTAATCAGTCGAAACATAATCAATCAGGCCTTCATCTAGTGGCCATGCGTTCAGTTGGCCTTCCCAATCATCAACAACAGCGTTGCCGAAGCGGAAAACTTCTGACTGTTGGTATGGTACGCGAGACTCAAGCCAAGCTTGTTTTACTTGTTCGAAGTTGCCAGCAGAAGGAGAAGCTAAGAAGGTATCAATAGAAGAGTTCAACGCTTTTGCTGTAATTACTGAATCTGCAAACACTGCATGCGCAATATCTGCGTAATGTTCTACAACTTGATCTTGAGTTACTGCTGCGAAAGAAGAAGCAGAGGCAAAAATGAGTGACGAAGTTACGGCTTTTGTCACTAAAGATTTAATGGTCATGAAGCATCCTTGTTGAGCTTTAAATTATTATTCGTAGTAATAGTGCAAACCATTATCATTTGCACCACGGATTGAAATAATACAAACTTACAATTTTATTGCAAGATAAATACAAAAAAACCTCACATATGTGAGGTCTTTAAACATTTTTATGTTAAGCGTAACAAAGAGGCTAATCAGATATCCAGATTATGCTTACCGTGTGAGACTTTTGCCTTCAGGTAGCTTTCATTACCCGATTTGATATGAGCAGAGGTATTCACCACTTCTTCAATCTCAATACCAAAAGATTTTAGCTCATTGATCTTCTTAGGGTTGTTGGTGACTAAGCGGATTTTTGTAGTACCTAAGGCGCGTAGCATTTCAGCAGCTTCAGTAAAATCGCGTAGATCATCGCCAAAACCTAGGTGGTTGTTGGCTTCATAGGTGTTCATGCCTTCGCTTTGCAGACGGTACGCATCGATTTTGTTGTACAAGCCAATACCACGACCTTCTTGGCGAAGATAAAGGATCACCCCACCCGTCTCACCCATAATTCTAATGGTTTCGTCTAACTGCTCGCCACAGTCACAGCGAGAAGAATGGAAAACATCACCAGTCAGGCACTCAGAGTGCATACGAACAAGAGGTATGTCTTGTGTCTTGTCTGCTGATTTAAATATCACAGCAACATGCTCTTTATCTGTTTTCAATCCATGAAAAGACAGAAGTTCAGCATCTATATTGCTTGTTACCCCTACTTTGAAATCTATTCTGGCACGCACTTCCGCCATAGCTATACTCACTTGAAAATTCGATGTATTTAACAACACTACATTATATGTCTAGGCAATATTTTGTAGCTAACTATCTAATGATAGACACTATGAGGCTGTTAACAATTTTTTTCAAGGTCGACCTCGTACAAATTGTTATAATATAACAATTATTTTTCACATAAGAAAAAACCCCACATTGGGATGACCAACATGGGGTTATAAATTAATCAGTTGCGGCTAAGACTACGATTTTTTACAGAACGATCAACTTACTTGAGTTTGCTTCCAGATGACAAGCTGAACCCAAGCGTTCTCTAATTCGGTTAACTCTTCTTGAGTAAGCGTAGAAATGCTCGACTTTGCACTGTATTTTTCTGCCCATTTATCAGATCGGACATGAGTATGGAACTCTTTCTTTAAATTTGAGATTACGTTATCCACAGATACATCCTTATATAGCAGTGCTTAGCCTTTATAATCGGTCAATGTTACAAAATACAGGTCAATTGGTAAACAGTAATACACAATTTTTATGAGCTCTTCCTAACACTTTTTACTGATAAATATATAAATAAGAGAAATAATAGGCTCGGTAGCAACCAAAGTAATAGATTTGAAACCTTCATCGCCGGCTTATAAAGTACAAATTCACCAAATCTTTTCGTCATATATCGAGTAATCTCATTATTACTCTTCCCTGCTTTCACCATATTGAATACAACGAGGCGTAATTCTTTTGCAATTGGAGAGTTCGACTCAATCAAGTTTTGATTCTGGCATTGCGGGCAACGTAGGGTTTTTGCCAATGTAATAGCGCGCTGCTGTTGTTCTGGGTTTTCAAACTCAAACAGTTCAACTTGAATACTCGTGTCCTTATTACTGGCTGTAAACAGATCTTCTGCCAAAATCGGAAAACTAATAACCATAAGCGTAGACAGCACAACGAGTGCTTGTATTAAAGGCTTCATCATCCATTCGCACCATCAAAATACATCGCAAGTTCTTCTTGCCACACTGATTCGTTGATCACGCCCAGTAACTTCTTAATGATTTGGCCGTCAGCGTCGACCAGATACGTTTCAGGAGTACCGATTACGCCGAGTTCTAACGCTAGCTTACCTTGAGGATCACTGATCACCGTTGAGTACGGATTGCCATCGCTCGATAACACATTGATCGCTGCCCCGGAGTTATCTCGATAATTGAGCCCAACAATTGGAATACCTTTATCATGAAGTTTGAGCAAAAAAGCGTGCTCAGTTTTACATATACCGCACCACGAAGCCCATACATTAACCAGTTGATAAGGATGCTGAGTGACATCAGCCAACGTAATTTCCTGTTTACTACTGATGCCTTCACTATTCGCTAACGCAGTAGATATGAATTCTGGGAATGCCCTTTTTTGCTCCGACACAATCGTCGATTGCTGCTTATTATTGAGCGCAAAGGCAAAACCCAACACCACCATTAATGCCAAGATAATTAACGTGATGAGCTTGTTACGAACGCTGGTATGCATACTGTGACGCCTTAACGGTTTTCTTTTTACGATGAGTCAATGAGAGTAAAGCGCCAAGAATGGAGAACAACCCACCAAACCAGATCCAGCGTGCATACGCCTTGTATTGCACTCGAAATGCATAAGCGGTGGAATCGACTTTCTCGCCCATGGTGATATAAACATCGCCATGCCAGAACCACTTCATTGCAGGCTCACTCATGTTCATGACTCGAACTTGGTAGTGTCTTCTTTCTGGCGCTATGGTAAAGCTTTTATCGCCGGCATCTAAGTTTAGTATCGCCTTCTCTGCGGTAAAATTTGAGGCGACATAAAGCTCGGTATCACGATGAGAAAGCGTCCAATCCATGAACTCTACTTGTGCGCCTGGGCTTAGTTTATAGCTGCGCTCAAATGAGTGATAGCTATTCATTGCAGCACCTACAGCGAGTACTGCAACCCCGACATGAGCAAAGGTCATCACCCAGACTTTGCGTTGGAACTTAGAACTTCGGGTAACCACTAAGCCGTAAACATGAGTGAGTAAAACCCAGAATGCGAGGCCCCAAGTCAGCAGTGCCATCATTTGGGTCTGCTCGACTTGCAAAGCGTAACAGGCGAACCCTAGACCAATAGATACTAGAGCGATCAGCGTAATAACACCTTTAGTCGCTTGAGGTTTAATACTCAGCAAAGGGGCTAAGCCGACGACGGCTAACGCAAGCAAAGCCAAAGGAGCAATCAACAAATTAAAGTAAGGCGCACCTACCGATATGTTCCCCAACCCAAGCAGTTCAAAGACCATTGGATAAAACGTACCAAACACCACAACAGCGGTCGCCAGGACAAAAATGAGCACCGCAACTAGGCTTAAAAAGCTCTTACTCGCGAAGCTAGTAATCGGGTTAGATTCAAAAGACTCTCCTCTGATGATAAGCAGAGAAAATGAGCTCACCAGTACCAACACTAATATAAGTAGCAGTGCGATACCTTTGGTTGGGTCAACAGCAAAAGCATGCACCGACGTTAATACGCCAGAACGAACAATAAAGGTGCCTAAGATACTCAAACAAAACGTAATGAAAGCAAGGCTGAGAGACCATTTCAAGAGCTGTTGTTTGCCCTTAGCAACGCCTAAGCTGTGCAGTAAAGCTGTTGAAGTAAGCCACGGCAACAAGCTGGCATTTTCAACAGGATCCCAGAACCACCAGCCGCCCCAGCCTAATTCGTAATACGCCCACCAAGAGCCAAGAATGATCCCTGCAGTTAAAAAGGTCCAAGCGACTAGACACCAACTGCGACAATGCGCAACCCAATCAAATTCAATTGGATCAACCAGCAAAGCGGCAACTGCAAATGCCAGAACCACAGAAAAGCCGACATAGCCAAGGTAAAGTAGTGGCGGGTGAAAAATCAAACCAACATCTTGCAACATAGGGTTAAGGTCACGCCCTTCTAGCGGCAAGATCGAGTTCATTTCAAATGGATTTGATGCGAATAACGTGAACCAAGCAAATATCGCGAGTAACACATTCATCACCCACAATACGCAGCTCTGATACTCAGAAGAATATTGCTTTTGTAGGGCAATCACACCCGACCAACAGCTAATGGTTAAGACCCAAAATAGCAATGAGCCTTCATGTCCAGCCCACACAGCGGCCATTTTGAAGAAGGTGGGTAATTGAGTATTGGAGTGTTCTGCAACATAGAGGATGGAAAAGTCGTCACCTACAAAGGCATAGCCAAGTAAAACGATAGCGCCAATGGAAAACAAAGCGCTAGAGAGGGAGAAACTGCGAATTAAAGCCACATTTTGTGCTTGTTTAGTTAGCATTTGATACATCGAATACACAGCGATAATGCTGCTGAGAACAGCGACCAAAATTAAACTAAACAGCCCCAAAGAACCGACCATATCACCTCAATCAGGCTCTACCTAAGCAGAACCAAGTTAAACCATTATTGGCATTGATTGCTCAACTAGCTGATGTAACTCAACTAGCTATTATTACTCAACTAGCTACTGTTACTCAGCGAAAAGAAATTTAGTGAGCAGATGTTTAGTATCCAACATCCACTCACTTATAACCTTGAGCGAAATTAAGCTAACGTTAATTGTCCTGCATAAAGGACAAACGTTCTTAGCATTAATACGCCCATCAGACTCAATGAAGTAACAGAGAAAATATACACAGTACTATGGCGAACCGATGCTGGTGTCACGGCGTTAAGCAACAAGGGTAAAACCATACCCACACCAATTACGCCATACCAGAACCAACTTGCCCAGAAACCACCGCCAATCGCGTTCCATACTGCCTGCTCACTTTGACCACCAGCAAATATCAACCCAGTGAAGAAAGTAACAAGGACAAACAGTTCAAACATAACAACAGGACGTTCGAAGCCGTGGATCCAAGAAATACTCGCACTATGCGGAGACTCCTTAAAGACCAACACACCAAATAAAATACATGCCGCCGCTCCCGAGGATAAACTCGAGAATAAGAACAATATCGGCAACACTGGGTTATTCAGCATTGGGAAGGTATTTAGCGCAGAGAGTAAGAAGCCAGTGTAAGCCGCAAGTAATAGCGCAAGCACAGCTAAGAATATTTCAAAAACATTCTCAAAAGATTCTAATTTGCCAATCCAGTTACTGACAAAATCGAATCGCCCTTTTAACCATGCTTGATCACTCAAGAATACGGCAATCTGATTTCGGAATATAATGCCGATCCAAACAAATAGGATCACCATATACACTTGGAATAAGATCACACCCATCGACATCACTGACGTCGGATTATAAAAGATCATGATCTTCCAAAATGATAGTGGTTTCGTCAGGTGGAAAACCAAGATCAATAAACCTGAGATGATCCCGAATGGTGCTAGAAAAGCCGTTGCCTTTAATACACCATTATTCGCTGGATCGTCCTCAATCACCTTTCTCTTAAGGTAAATCGAGATCATCACTGCCCCCGCTGACATACCCGCCAAAAACAGATAGATAGCAATGATCCAGTCCCAAACCACGGTACCTGATTGAAACGCTGTATCCCATGCACTCATAATCAAATCTCCCCTTTTTGGTGTGGCACTTTATAGAGTTTTGGCTGAGTACCTAGATAAGCCTTATCTCTGTAAACCACTTCAGATTTAAGTACCTGGTTTATCTCGCTCTTAGGGTCATTTAAGTCGCCAAATATCAGCGCATTGGTAGGGCAAGATTCAACACAAGCAGGCAACTTCCCTTGTGCAAGATTGGTATCACGACAGAAGTTACATTTATCTGCGGACTTGTTCTCAGGATGGAAAAAGCGCACTTGATATGGGCAAGCCAATAGACAATAACCACAACCGACACACTTCTCTTGATGAACGTCGACAATGCCGGTTTTTTCATCTTTGTAGGCCGCGCCTGTTGGGCAAACCATCACACAAGGTGCGTTATCACAATGCTGGCAAGAGTTACGAGTAAAACGGTAATCAACATTGGGATATTCGCCTTGGGGCTCACTCTTAATAATTTCTAAGCGCGATACACCTTCAGGTACTTTGTTTACTTCACGACATGCTTCGGTACAGGCGGTACAACCAATACAAGCGGTTTCGTCATGAATCATTCCATAACGTTTAGTGCCATCTTCTTGAACATTGGCTAGCGTCTTGCGACTTGTTACTGCCGCAGTTCCCGCTACACCTGTGGTAAAAATAACGGCACCAGCGCCTGCTAAAAAGTTTCTTCTTGAGCAGCTCATAGATTACTCCTCTTCTTTCTTCTGGTTGAAGTCTGAATGGCAATCCACACACAGCTTGATGGTTTGCTTCTTATCTAAGCCCAACACCTTTGCTTCAGTCGCATGAACATCATGGCAGTTTGAACACGTTAAGTTTTGCGCGTGAACATCGTGAGTCCAACTCGCTTCACGCAGATCATCAGGCTTGTGACAATCGATACATTGACTATTGGCATCTAAAATTAAGCTAGGGTCTAGGAAAACCTTTTCAGTTCCCGGTTGTGATTGAGCCTCGCGATACTTCACCACTTCAGGCGCACCTTCACGGTGATCGGGGCTAATAGAACTATGACAGTCGGTGCAATTTACTTCGCGGCCAAGCAAAGCGTGTGCACTTTCACCATGTGAACCCAATACCGTTTCTTTTGAATCTTTATGGCATTGAACACACTTGTAGTCTTTGTCGCGGATTAATTCGACTTCATGTCTTGTTGATTCTCCTACTGGCGTAACAGCAGGCTCAGCAACAGCATGAATGGGATAACCATAGAGGCAGAATGCTAGAAGGGATTTAAGCATTATGACTATGGCCAATTTAATATTGCCCATTTTATCCTTTCCTTATACCGGCATTATTTAACTCTCAACTAAATAATATTCCGGTTAAACAAAAGTACCCTTAAACGATATTATTACCGCTTAAATGATATCAATTCTTATTTTGGATAAGCCACAACGCTTTCTATAGTTAGAATATACCTCTAATTGGGTAATACGAAATTTGGATGGGTTAATCTGTGAACGCAATCACCCTATTTATATCATGGTCAATTTAAGTAATTGATTGTTATATATGATAATAATTCTCAATTAAATTTTAATAATACTGCCCGCCAATACCCCTTTAGGGGTGTATAAACTTCAACGTGATTGAAGTCACTACCATTAATTGATCTAAGACAAGCTATATCCAACACGTAACAAAATGTGTTTGTTTATGAATTAATATAAACAGGAATTCTCCAGTTCTTAATTTGAATAGCAAACTCACAACGCTTGGTATAAGAATCAGTATATTGGAGATATCACTGTGAAAAAGCATTGGATACGTAATTCGGTCACAGCACTATTAATGGTTAGCGCATCACTAGCAAGCGCGACCAGTTTTGCTGCGTCTGAACAAAAAGAAATTGGCGATCCTCGTAACGACCAGTTCGAGCAAAACCACCCAGATCAATATCATTCATGGAGACAGACTTCAGAAAGCGAAACCATAGAAGATGCACTAAAAGAAGATCCCAACATGGTTATCATGTGGGCTGGCTACGGCTTCGCAAAAGATTACAACAAGGCACGTGGTCACTTTTATGCGATTGACGATGTACGACAAACGCTTCGTACTGGCGGCCCAACAGACGAAAGCTCAGGCCCAATGCCAATGGCATGTTGGAGCTGTAAGAGCCCAGACGTAGCACGTGTTATTGAAGAACGTGGCGAAGATGGTTACTTCGAAGGTAAGTGGGCGCGTCTTGGCAACGAGATCATTAACCCTATTGGCTGTTCAGACTGTCACGATACCAAAAGCGAAGGCTTTAAAAATGGTGAACCAGCTCTTAAGGTGACTCGTCCTTACGTTGAACGTGCATTTGAAACGATTGGTAAAAAGTTTGATGAACAAAGCCGCTTAGACCAACAAGCATCTGTTTGTGCTCAGTGCCACGTGGAATACTACTTCACAGGGCCAACCAAAGGTGTGAAATTCCCTTGGGACCAAGGTACAACCGTTGGCGACATGGAACGCTACTATGATGCAATCAACTTTAAAGATTGGACGCATAAAGTATCGAAAGCACCAATGCTGAAAGCACAGCACCCAGGTTTTGAAACATGGCGCGAAGGCATCCATGGTAAGAACAAAGTCGTTTGTGCTGACTGTCATATGCCGAAAGTTACCAAAGAAGATGGCACTGTTTATACCGACCATAAAGTGGGTAACCCATTCGACCGCTTCGAAGATACGTGTGCAAACTGTCACACTCAATCGAAAGAAACCATGCGTAACATCGTTTCAAGCCGCAAAGCGCAAGTTCTGAACATGAAGCTGACTGCTGAGAAACAAATCGTAGCTGCTCACTTTGAAGCAGGCGCGGCATGGGAAGCGGGTGCGACAGAGCAAGAGATGGAGCCTATCCTACTGGATATCCGTCACGCTCAATGGCGTTGGGACTACGCTATTGCATCTCACGGCATTCATATGCATGCACCTGAAATCGCTCTAGAAGTGCTAGGTACTGCCGTTGACCGCGCAGCCGATGCTCGAACTAAGATTGTTCGTCTACTGGCGAAGAAAGGCATCACCGATCCAATCGAGATTCCAGATATCTCGACAAAAGAAGCAGCTCAAAAAGCGCTTGGAATGGACATGGATAAGATGAACGCTGAGAAACAACACTTCTTAGACACTGTTGTTCCTAAATGGGAAGAGCAAGCTGAAAAGCGTGAAGCCAACTACGAATACTAGTTTCTTCAATTAGACCATTACGTAAAAACCAGTCACACTATTGTTGTGTGGCTGGTTTTTTTAGGTTTTGGGGAAGACACATCAATATCGCCCCCCCGATCCGCTCGCCAATTCAAGGAATAAACAATGAAAATCTTACTTTCGCTTTCGGCATTATGTATTGCACTACTCAGTTCAGGCGTTCACGCCTCAGAACGAGCAGAAACAGGGTGGGAAATGATTGAGAAAGGCGCATTGGTAGTTGATGTCAGAACACCTGAGGAGTTCAAACAAGGGCATCTCGACAACGCCATTAACTACCCACTGTCTGAGGTCGCAACACACTTTGCCAACATAGATAAAGACCAGCCAATCGTGTTGTATTGCCGCAGTGGTAATCGCTCAGGACAAGCCTATCAATTCTTACAAGCTCAAGGGTTTACTCAAATCCACAACGCAGGTGGCCTGATTGAAATGCAGGAAAGTAAATAGCCAAAGGCTAACGATTAACGACTAGCGATTGGGCCAAGCTTAACGGATCATCTGTTTGGCTTGGTTGATCGAGTGGATAATAGAAACACGATCAATCCCCTTCTGATTAGAGTCGAGAATTTGAGTCCAAGCATCGATCGCTTGTTGATAGCGCATACTGATGAAGTGATCGGTCGCGATTAACATCAAGGCCGTTCGATCGTTCGGATCAAGATCCATAGATTGCTCTAGCAGTTTGTTGACGTCATCACTCATCGCTTGTGAACTGAGATAATAAAGTGCGGTAGCTTTAGCGGCATACAAGCCTGAAGGCGCTTGAGGGTCTAAGCGAATCGCGTAGTCGTAACAGGTAAACGCCGCATCAAACTCCCCTTTCTGCATATAAACACCACCAAGCTTAAACCAAAGATCTGATTGATTAGGGTCTTGCTCCAAGCTCTGCTGAAGTTCATTTTGGAAATCTGTTGTTGTATAGCTGCTGTCGTCACTTGAAGTAAGTTGAGGGGCTTCTTGTTTCATCTGAGACCAAACCAGAATGCTGACTAATATCGCCACACATGAAATAAGGAGGTTGCTTTTCAGATGACTGGTCTTTCTGTTTGATGCGATCACGATTGCCACTAGAAATAGGCTCATTAGCAGCAAAGCAATCAGTAACCAGATATCCATTCCACTCTCCTTTCATTGACGCTTTACTGTACCTTTTTCTCACTAAAACAATATTGATCGAGGTTTAGCTATTGGCTTTTACACAAGTCACAGCCAAATTTTAGGTAATAAAAAACCGAGCACAATGGCTCGGCTTTTTGTCTCAACTTCTATTTATAGAAGTGAAAGATTACTCAGTGTCTTGCTCGCTATCAGAAGCGTCTGATGCTTGCTCTTCACTTGATTCAGAAACGACTGCTGCTTCAGCGTTTGCTACTTCAGCTTCGCCTTCAACAACCTCAGCTTCTTCTACTTCGTCGATACGTTGTAGACCTACAACATTCTCGTCGTCAGAAGTACGAATCAGTGTTACACCTTGAGTGTTACGACCAACTTGGCTTACTTCCGCAACGCGAGTACGTACTAGCGTACCTGCGTCGGTGATCATCATCATTTCGTCGCCTTCTTCAACTTGAACAGCGCCAACAACTGGGCCATTACGTTCAGAGACTTTGATAGATACCACACCTTGCGTTGCACGGCCTTTCGTTGGGTATTCAGCTAGTTCAGTACGCTTACCGTAACCGTTTTGAGTCACAGTTAGGATATCGCCTTCGTTAGAAGGAACAATCAACGATACTACTTGATCGTCTTCTGGAAGCTTCATACCACGAACACCAGAGGCAGTACGGCCCATTGCACGTACTTTGTCCTCGTTAAAGCGAACAACTTTGCCCGATTTAGAGAACAGCATGATGTCGCTATCACCGTTAGTGATGTCAACGCCAATCAGTGAATCATCGTCACGTAGGTTAACGGCAATTAGGCCGTTAGCACGTACGTTTGCGAACTGATCCAGTGATGTCTTCTTAACAGTACCGTCGCCGGTTGCCATGAAGATGAATTTCTCGTTAGAGAACTCAGAAACAGGCAGGATAGCCGTGATACGCTCACCTTCTTCTAGAGGAAGAATGTTAACGATAGGCTTACCACGAGCAGTACGACTTGCTAATGGCAGTTGGTAAACTTTCAGACGGTATGTCTTACCACGAGTAGAGAAACATAGGATGTTATCGTGAGTATTAGCTACAAGCAGACGCTCAATGTAATCCTCATCTTTCATCTTAGTTGCACTCTTACCTTTACCACCACGACGCTGAGCTTCGTAGTCGCTTAGGATTTGGTACTTAACGTAACCTGCGTTAGAAAGCGTTACTACAACGTCTTCTTGAGCAATCAGCTCTTCCATGTCGATGTCATGAACTGCCGCTGTGATTTCTGTACGACGCTCGTCGCCATAGATTTCACGTACTGCTTCAAGTTCTTCACGGATAACTTCCATCAAACGCTCAGTGCTTGCAAGAATGTGCATTAGCTCAGCGATTTCTTCTAGAAGGGCTTTGTACTCGTCTAGAATCTTCTCGTGCTCAAGGCCTGTTAGGCGGTGAAGACGAAGTTCTAGAATAGCTTGTGCTTGTGTTTCCGTTAGGAAGTATTGACCATCGCGGATGCCGTATTGGTCTTCCAACCAATCAGGACGAGCTGCGTCAGTGCCTGCACGCTCAAGCATTGAAGCAACGTTACCAAGATCCCAACCACGAGACACTAAACCAACTTTAGCTTCTGCTGGTGTTGGCGCGCTCTTGATCAGTTCAATGATTTCATCAATGTTAGCAAGTGCTAGAGACAATGCTTCAAGGATGTGTGCACGGTCGCGTGCTTTCTTCAATTCGAAGATAGTACGACGAGTCACAACTTCGCGACGGTGGTCTACGAAGCACTTAAGCATGTCTTTGATGTTGAACAACTGTGGTTGACCGTTATTCAACGCAACCATGTTGATACCGAAAGTCGTTTGCAGTTGAGTTTGAGCGTATAGGTTGTTAAGAACCACTTCGCCTACTGCATCACGCTTACATTCAATAACAATACGCATACCGTCTTTATCAGACTCGTCACGCAGTGCACTGATGCCTTCTACTTTCTTATCTTTAACCAGTTCAGCAATCTTCTCGATCAAACGAGCTTTGTTTACTTGGTAAGGGATCTCAGTAACGATAATGGTTTCTTTACCATTCTTCTCTACTTCGATATCCGCTTTTGAACGCATGTAAACCTTACCGCGGCCAGTCTTGTAAGCATCTACGATGCCTTTACGACCACTGATAAGTGCTGCTGTTGGGAAGTCAGGACCAGGGATATAGTCCATTAGCTCATCAATAGTGATATCTTCATTATTGATAAATGCTAAACAGCCATCAACAACTTCACCAAGGTTATGTGGTGGGATGTTGGTAGCCATACCTACTGCGATACCAGAAGCACCGTTTACCAATAGGTTAGGAATTTTTGTAGGAAGTACTGCTGGAATTTGTTCTGTACCATCGTAGTTCGGTACGTAATCCACAGTTTCCTTATCAAGGTCAGCCAGGAGCTCGTGAGCAATTTTCGCCATACGAACTTCGGTATAACGCATTGCAGCCGCGGAGTCGCCATCGATAGAACCAAAGTTACCTTGGCCATCAACTAGCATGTAACGCAGTGAGAACGGTTGCGCCATACGAACAATAGTATCGTATACAGCACTATCACCATGTGGGTGGTATTTACCGATTACATCACCTACTACACGAGCAGACTTTTTATATGGTTTGTTCCAATCATTACCTAGTACATTCATCGCGAACAAAACGCGGCGGTGTACAGGTTTTAGGCCATCACGCACATCTGGAAGGGCACGACCAACGATGACGGACATCGCGTAGTCTAGGTATGAACCTCTAAGCTCATCTTCAATATTTACGGGCGTGATCTCTTTCGCTAGATCGCTCATAGAGCCATTTTCCCTCTATAGTCAGATCGTATTTTTGAATACGTATAAGACCGAAAAAT
The DNA here is from genome assembly GCF_041465805.1 of Vibrio sp. 10N.239.311.G01. Lineage (NCBI taxonomy): Bacteria > Pseudomonadati > Pseudomonadota > Gammaproteobacteria > Vibrionales > Vibrionaceae > Vibrio > Vibrio sp. 10N.239.311.G01. The sequence continues at coordinate 20,876 of NZ_JBFSRM010000017.1, read as the reverse complement.
ATAACACAAATTTACCTACGGAGGCATCACTTTCCCTCTCCTTTTACCATCTTGTGACCCTTGTAGCCAATCAATTGATGAGAAATTGCACCTCCGCATCATATCTTGCTGAAACATGGTCACTTTACATCCAATAAACTAGCAAAATTGTAGATCTTCTGGTCAGCGCGAAAAGGCAAGTTATAATGCCTGCAATTTCATGGATGCATTATTTAACTTGGAAATGCCGATTATGACTAAATCACAGAACGTAGACCCAGCAGAAATCAAGAAATTCGAAGACATGGCGTCACGCTGGTGGGATCTAGAAGGCGAATTTAAGCCACTACATCAAATCAACCCACTGCGCCTAAATTACGTGCTAGAAAAGACCGAAGGTTTATTTGGTAAGAAAGTCCTCGATGTTGGCTGCGGTGGCGGCATTTTGGCTGAAAGCATGGCTGTTGAGGGCGCAGTAGTCACTGGCCTAGATATGGGTAAAGAACCGCTAGAAGTGGCACGTCTTCACGCATTGGAAACTGGCACCAAGCTCGATTACATCCAGAGCACTATCGAAGACCACGCAGAACAGAACCCACAGACGTACGATGTGGTAACGTGCATGGAAATGCTTGAACACGTTCCTGACCCACAATCTGTTATCACTGCCTGTTCGAAATTGGTGAAACCGGGCGGCCACGTGTTCTTTTCTACATTAAACCGTAATTTCAAATCTTACTTGTTTGCGATTGTTGGTGCAGAGAAGCTATTGAGGATCGTTCCAGAAGGCACTCATGAACACGAGAAGTTCATTCGCCCTGCTGAACTTATCAAGATGGTCGATAACACTCCGCTGCAAGAACTAGGGATTACAGGGCTGCACTACAATCCTCTTACGGACACTTATCGTTTAGGCACAAATGTAGACGTAAACTACATCGTCCACACGAAAAACTTTGGCTAAAAAATATCGGTAGCCCTACCGTAAAACCTTTTGTAAAAAAGACGAATGAAAAGAGTTGCAATTACCATAACTTTGCGACTTTTTTCAGTCTAAATTTCGTGCGCTAGCTTCCATTTTGACCACCTCGATTTAAATTTAATCGCCTAAAATCAATCGCCCATTTTGGCCAAAGATCAAGGAATTTTTTTTTATGGGCGTGCAAAAATAAAGCATCATTAAAAGCCGACTTTTATACAATCAAGTCACATATAACCTCATCAGTTAGTGGTCACTTACAGTTTTTTTTCAATCCACCACTTATCCACAAGCAACCCCATTTCTTTACCTTGAAAAATATCAGTTGTAGCACTATCTTGTAACCCAACAAACAAATGACCCCTATATGTTGTGTTTGAACTACAATGTATGGGTAGACCAAGATCACAAAGCCGAAACGTAATTTACAAAAATTACACAGAAATACACAAAAACACGGCCTTGTTCAGTTTTGTTAGGGAAATTAAGCAGAATGAACCAACAACTTACTGTTACCAAGCGTAACGGGCGCAAAGAAACGATCGATCTAGAGAAGATCCATCGCGTGATTACATGGGCAGCTGAAGGCTTGCACAATGTTTCTGTATCACAAGTAGAATTGAAAGCTCACATTCAGTTTTACGATGGCATCACCACTACTGACATTCATGAAACTATCATCAAGTCAGCAGCGGATTTAATCTCTGAAGAGACTCCTGATTACCAATATCTAGCAGCACGTCTGTCTGTATTCCACCTACGTAAAAAAGCGTACGGCGAATACGAGCCGCCTGCACTGTATGACCACGTTGCAAAACTGGTTGATATGGGTAAATACGATAGCCACCTTATGGAAGATTACACGAAAGCTGAATTCGAAGAGCTTGACGAGTACATCGACCACAAACGTGACTTAGACTTCTCTTACGCAGCGGTTAAGCAGCTCGAAGGTAAATACTTCGTGCAAAACCGTGTAACGAAAGAAATCTACGAGAGTGCTCAGTTCCTTTACATTTTAGTTGCTGCGTGTCTATTCGCTAAATACCCGAAATCGACTCGTCTTGACTACATCAAACGTTTTTACGACGCATCGTCTACGTTTAAGATTTCTCTACCTACACCGATCATGTCTGGTGTACGTACGCCTACTCGTCAATTCAGTTCTTGTGTACTGATCGAGTGTGGTGACAGCCTTGATTCAATCAACGCGACAGCAAGCTCAATTGTTCGTTACGTATCTCAACGTGCTGGTATTGGTATCAACGCAGGTCGTATCCGTGCGCTTGGTTCTGAAATCCGTAATGGTGAAGCGTTCCACACAGGCTGTATCCCTTTCTACAAATACTTCCAAACAGCAGTAAAATGTTGTTCTCAAGGTGGTGTTCGTGGCGGTGCAGCAACGGGATTCTACCCACTATGGCACGGTGAAGTTCAGTCTCTATTAGTACTGAAAAACAACCGCGGCGTTGAAGAGAACCGAGTTCGTCACATGGATTACGGCGTACAGCTGAACAAGCTTATGTACTCTCGCCTAGTTCAGGGTGGCAACATCAGCCTGTTCTCACCTTCAGACGTACCTGGCCTTTACGATGCGTTCTTCGAAAACCAAGACCGTTTTGAAGAGCTATACGTTAAGTACGAAAACGATCCTTCAGTGAAGCGTGAAACGGTTAAAGCCGTTGAGCTTTTCTCTCTGCTAATGCAAGAGCGTGCTTCTACTGGTCGTATCTACATTCAGAACGTTGACCACTGTAATACACACAGCCCGTTTGATTCTGAAGTAGCACCTGTTCGTCAATCGAACCTATGTCTAGAAATCGCGCTTCCTACTAAGCCACTTTCTAACGTAGAAGATGACGAAGGCGAAATTGCACTATGTACGCTTTCAGCATTCAACCTTGGCGCAATCAATGAACTGGACGACCTAGCAGAGCTTTCTGAGCTGGTTGTTCGTGCTCTAGATGCACTGCTTGATTACCAAGACTACCCGCTTCCAGCTGCATACAAGTCGACAATGAACCGTCGTACTTTAGGTGTAGGTGTAATCAACTACGCATACTACCTAGCGAAGAATGGTGTTAAGTACTCTGATGGCAGCGCGAATGGCCTGACTCACCGTACTTTTGAAGCAATTCAATACCACTTGCTAAAAGCATCTGTTGAACTAGCGAAAGAGCAAGGCCGTTGCCCATCTTTCCACGAGACCAACTACGCGAAAGGCCTACTGCCAATCGATACTTACAAAAAAGATATCGACTTAGTATGTGAAGAGCCACTGCACTACGATTGGGATTCTCTACGTGAAGAGATCATGGAGCACGGTCTGCGTAACTCTACGCTAACAGCGCTTATGCCTTCTGAGACATCGTCTCAAATCTCGAACGCGACTAACGGTATCGAGCCACCACGTGGTTACGTATCAGTGAAAGCATCGAAAGACGGCATCCTTAAGCAAGTGGTTCCAGATTTCCTAAATCTTAAAGAGAACTACGAGCTACTTTGGAACATTGGTTCTAACGACGGTTACCTACACCTAGTGGGTATCATGCAAAAATTCGTTGACCAAGCTATCTCTGCAAACACTAACTATGATCCAAGTGTTTACGACAGCGGTAAAGTACCAATGAAGAAGCTGCTTCAAGACCTACTAACAGCGTACAAGTACGGTGTTAAGACGCTTTACTACCATAACACTCGTGATGGTGCTAAAGACGACCAAGGCGATGCAGTTCAAGTGCCGGAAGAAGATTGTGAAGGCGGCGGTTGTAAGATCTAAACCGCAATAAACATTAAGACCCCAGAGAAGAGTTATCTTCTCTGGGTTTAAAGCATTAACAGGGTCCGTTTTATTACGGGTCTTTAAAGGATTTGAGGCATTTATGGCTTACAGTACTTTTTCTCAGCAAAAAAATGACCAACTAAAAGAACCAATGTTCTTGGGTCAGTCGGTAAACGTTGCACGTTACGACCAACAAAAATTCGAAATCTTCGAAAAGCTTATCGAGAAGCAGCTTTCTTTCTTCTGGCGTCCAGAAGAAGTAGACGTGTCTAGCGACCGTATCGACTACAACAAGCTTCCTGAGCATGAAAAGCACATCTTCATCTCTAACTTGAAGTACCAAACGCTTCTAGATTCAATCCAAGGCCGCAGCCCTAACGTTGCCCTACTTCCATTGGTATCTCTACCAGAAGTTGAAACTTGGATTGAAACTTGGTCTTTCTCTGAAACGATTCACTCTCGTTCTTACACGCACATCATCCGTAACATCGTGAATGATCCAGGCGTAGTATTCGACGACATCGTTGAAAATGAAGAGATTCTGAAGCGTGCTAAAGACATCGCTTTCTACTACGACGACCTAATCAAGCTAACGGCTGACTACCACCGCTACGGTGAAGGCAACCACAGCATCAACGGCGAAGACGTCAAGATTTCACTTCACGACCTGAAGAAGAAACTTTACCTATGTCTAATGTCTGTAAACGCACTAGAAGCGATTCGTTTCTACGTAAGTTTCGCATGTTCATTTGCATTCGCTGAGCGTGAGCTAATGGAAGGTAACGCGAAGATCATCAAGCTAATCGCTCGTGATGAAGCCCTTCACCTTACTGGTACACAGCACATGATCAACTTGCTACGCAATGGTCAAGATGATTTTGAATTCATGCAGATCGCTGAAGAGTGTAAGCAAGAGTGTTTCGACCTATTCAAAGAAGCGGCTGAGCAAGAGAAAGAGTGGGCAGAATACCTATTCAAAGATGGCTCTATGATTGGTCTGAACAAAGACATTCTTTGCCAATACGTTGAGTACATTACCAACATCCGTATGCAGGCTGTTGGCCTAGGTACGGCTTACCCAGCAGCAACGTCGAACCCAATTCCATGGATCAACGCTTGGTTGTCTTCAGATAACGTTCAAGTTGCTCCACAAGAAGCAGAAATCAGTTCTTACCTAGTTGGCCAAATCGACAACGAAGTAAAAGCTGACGACTTTGAAGGATTTGAGCTGTAATGCCAACAATCAAAATCAACAAACTGACTTCAATTGAATCTAACCCTTCAAACACTCTGTTGGAAACAATGGAACAAGCTGGGTTAGAGCCAGAATACAACTGCCGAGATGGTCACTGTGGCGCTTGCCGCTGCACGTTGGATTCTGGTGAGGTCGAGTACGTTGGTTTTGCTATGGCTTACACGCAAGGTAATGAGATATTGCCTTGTATCTGTAAAGCAAAGACTGAGCTATCGCTGAGTAACGTTATTCATAGAAACAAGCAAAAACGCGCATAAGCCAGCTGGCTTTAGGTCACTTTGTTCGAATATCGTCAATAAGAATCAAAAAGGGTCCGCTTCCTTTAGGAATGCGGACCCTTTTCTATTTATGTCTTTAGGTATCTAAACCGACTCGTCTATCACTCAACCAAATCTTCCTGTTGGCTTGTGTCATACAAAGCCAAACGTTTATTGCTGAGTCAGGTTAAGAGTCACAGAGCCAATATAACAAGCGCTTCGGCACTCTCCACAGCCGTTACACTTATCTTTGTCCACTGTAGGCAACTCTCCTACTTCGATGTGTATTGCACCAGCTGAACACGCCGTTTGGCATGCTGAACAGTCCATTTGCATGTAATTATTGCAGCTATCCGCAAAGCTCGGCTTGAGGTCGATATAAGGCGTGGCCGTTGGATGAAGTGCGCCGGTCCGACACACTTCAGTGCATTTGTTACACATAGAACAACTGTTGTAATCCAAATTCAGCAGCGCACTGCCCTCTAGCATCTCAATAACGCTATTTGGACACGATTGTTCACACAATCCACAACCGTCGCAAAGACGCTCAAACAGCACCTCATCGACCGCTCTTGGCGGTCTTGCATGCAAGCGCTGTGATATCTCTTCATAATTCGCGGCTGCTTTAACCGGTTTAGAAAGTCGAGTTAAGAAACCGCGTCTATTTGAATTTATTTGTTCAGACATTAGTCGATATATAACTATTTAGTAGCAACGTTTAAATTATATTCAGATATTAAGTACTTAAACCAATCTATTACATCAACCGATAGCTTTTTATAAAAAGATAACTCTGATGCTTTATTTAGTTTTTCTAAATAAACAGAAGACCAAGTTAATAAGTGACCCTCAAGTAATTCACCAGCTGAATTAATGTTATTATTTTCTAACAAATACGCATGAGCGAATAACATTAAACCAAATTGATCTTCCGGCTCTCTTAACCCAGTGTCTAATTCAATCTGATTCAATTCTAAAAACTGGCGATACTCAACCGTAGAAGCACCAAACACAACGCGGTCTTTATCTAGGTACACAGAACCCCAAGGCGGAGCTGGCATGTCTCCAACGCCTTCAAACAGGCGGCTGAACTCTGCTGCGAGCGCATCTTCGTCTTCGCTTCTTAATGCCTGCAAGCATTCTTCAGAGAGTACTTCGCTCTCAACCAAAGCTTCGACAATGGTGATTAACTGTTCTTTACTTGTCGCTTGATAAAATAGCGAACCCAACAATTTATGCGTATCGATAATCATTATTATTTATACCGTTATAGGTTTAAAGATAATTATATTAATTAACTCATTTCATTCTTTGATCTATTTTATACATTCAATTCATAAACTTTAAATTCCACACTTATTTGATGCCAATCAATCAATAATTCGAAATAAATACATAAAGAACAAACTACCTATAAAGTGCTAGCTATCAATAGTAAAAGGCATCTTAGAATGACGAATAAGAAAGAATCTGGGGTAATGAATCTTACTCGAAGAGGCTTCATGAAAGCTTCCTCTGCAGTAGGTAGTGCAGCTGCACTTGCGGGCGGTATTGCATTACCTTTCAAATCCAAACCAGTAGCGGCTGCAGTTGCTGAAAATGTGGATGAGAAAATCGTATGGAGTGCATGTACAGTAAACTGTGGCTCTCGCTGCCCACTGCGTATGCATGTACAAAACGGTGAAATCAAATACGTAGAAACAGACAACACAGGCACTGACGAATACGGTCATCACCAAGTTCGTGCGTGTCTACGTGGTCGCTCGATGCGCCGCCGTGTTTATAACCCAGATCGCCTAAAGTACCCAATGAAACGTGTGGGTAAACGTGGTGAAGGTAAATTTAAGCGTATTAGCTGGGAAGAGGCTTATGATGAAGTCGCTGGCACCATGCAACGCCTTATCAAAGACTACGGTAACGACACTATCTACCTAAACTACGGTACAGGTACGCTGGGCGGCACGGTTACTAAATCTTGGCCACCAGCTCAAACGCTGATTGCTCGTCTAATGAACCTAAGTGGTGGTTACTTAAACCATTACGGTGACTACTCAACAGCGCAAATCACGAAAGGCTTGAGCTACACCTACGGCGGTTGGGCAAACAACAACTCTTTCTCTGATTTAGAGAACACTAAACTTAATATTCAGTTTGGTAATAACCCTGCTGAGACGCGTATGTCTGGTGGCGGCCAGATCCACCACTACGTTGAAAGCAAAAACAAATCAAACGCAAGAACGATCATCATCGACCCTCGCTACACCGATACTGCCGGTGGCCGTGAAGATCAATGGATCCCAATTCGTCCTTCTACAGATGCGGCATTGGTAGCGGGTCTTGCACACGTGATGATCACTGAAGACCTTGTCGACCAACCGTTCCTAGACAAATACTGTGTCGGTTACGATGAGAAGACCCTTCCTGCATCAGCGCCTAAAAACAGCGACTACAAATCTTACATCCTAGGTTTAGGTGAAGATGGCGTAGAGAAGACACCAGAATGGGCTTCTAAGATCACGGGGATTCCAGTTGACACCATCGTTAAGCTTGGCCGTGAAATGGGCACAGCGAAACCATGTGCGATTCACCAAGGTTGGGGCTTACAACGCACTGCGAACGGTGAACTAGCGTGTCGTGCAATCGCGATGCTGTCACTGCTCACTGGTTCTGTGGGCGTATCAGGCGGTTCAACAGGCGCTCGTGAAAGCGACATCAACATTCCATTTGTGCGCTTCCCTACTGTGCCAAACCCAGTTGAAACGTCTATTTCAATGTTCATGTGGACAGACGCGATTTACCGTCACCATGAAATGACCGACATCACTGATGGTGTTCGCGGTGCAGAGCGCCTTAAGAACCCAATCAAGATGATCTGGAACTACGCAGGTAACTGCATCATTAACCAACACTCAGACATCAACAAGACTCACGCGATTCTTCAAGATGAAAGTGCGTGTGAAATGATTGTCGTGGTTGATAACCATATGACGTCTTCAGCGAAGTACGCCGATATCATCCTGCCAGACTTAACAACGTCTGAGCAAGACGACTGGTGTATGGACGGTAAAGCGGCGAACATGCCTTACTTCATCTACGCGCAGAAAGCGATTGAGCCTCAGTTTGAAGCAAAATCTATCTACGAGATGTGTACTCAGCTTGCGAAACGAATGGGCGTAGAAAAAGAGTTCACCGAAGGCCGTACTCAAGAGCAATGGATTGAGCACCTTTACGCAGAAACTCGTAAGAACGATCCAACACTGCCAACCTTCGAAGAGATGAAAGAGCTGGGTATCTACAAACGTAGCTACGACCACCACTACATCGCTTATGAAGATTTCCGTAAAGATCCTGAAGCGAACCCACTGACCACACCAAGTGGCAAGATCGAGATCTACTCAGAGCAACTGGCTGATATCGCGAAGACTTGGAAGCTGAAAGAAGACGAAGTGATTCACCCACTTCCGATTTACGCGGACTCTTTCGAAGGTCATAACGACCCACTAGCAGAGAAGTACCCACTTCAGCTAACCGGTTTCCACTACAAGGCTCGTACTCACTCGACTTACGGCAACGTTGCAGAAATCAAAGCAGCAGCACCGCAAGAGTTGTGGATCAACCCAATCGATGCAAAAGAACGTGGTATTGATAGCGGCGACATGGTGAGTATTTTCAACGACCGTGGCGAAGTACATATTCCAGCGAAAGTGACACCTAGGATTCTTCCTCGAGTTGTGGCACTAGGCGAAGGTGCATGGTACGCACCAGATGGTCAGAAGATCGACCATGCAGGCTCTATCAACGTGCTGACGACTCAGCGCCCGAGCCCACTTGCTAAGGGTAACCCTCAGCATACAAACCTAGTTCAAATCAAAGCGCTAAAGAAAGCATAAGGTAGGTTGGAATGAAACAATACGGCTTTTACATTGATTCAAGTAAATGCACGGGTTGTAAAACCTGTCAGCTTGCTTGTAAAGATTATAACGATCTAGACATCAAAACGAACTACCGTCGCGTATACGAATATGCCGGTGGTGGCTTCACTCAAGATGGTGATACCTGGGTTCAGAAAGATGTCTTTTCTTACTACCTATCTATCGCTTGTAACCACTGTACTAACCCAGCGTGTGTGAAAGTGTGTCCTTCGGGCGCAATGCACAAACGTGATGAAGACGGTTTGGTTGTGGTTGATGAGAGCGTATGTATTGGTTGTCAGCACTGTAGCAATGCGTGTCCTTACGGCGCACCACAATACAATGCTAAGAAAGGTCATATGACGAAATGCGATGGTTGTTACCAACGTGTTTCTGAAGGCAAACAGCCTATCTGTGTTGAGTCTTGCCCACTTCGTGCATTGGAGTTTGGTGAAATCAATACACTTCGTGAGAAGTACGGCTCTGGTGCGGATGTGGCTCCACTGCCATCTTCAACAGAAACGCTACCAAACATCGTGATTAAGTTGAACAAAAACGCGAAGCCGACTGGCGATACCAGCGGTCACCTAGCAAACCCGAAGGAGGTGTAAGATGATTTTTCATGAGTGGTCTTTAATCTTCTTTACGGTGCTGGCGCAAACTGCGGTTGGTGGTTACTTACTGATTGGCGCACGTGCACTGGTACTTGGTCATGACGAAGAGAAGCTGAACAGCTACAAGGTTCCAATGTTTATCCTATGGGTACTGATGGGTCTTGGCTTCATGTTCTCGACAACGCACCTTGGCTCTCCACTGCGCGCGTTTAACGCTTTTAATCAGCTAGGTTCGGCTTGGTTGTCTAACGAAGTGTTCTTCGGTGCGGCATTCTTCGCTGTCGGTGGCCTGCAATGGTTACTGTCGGTAGTCAAGAAAGGTGGCGTTGCTATCCAGAAAGCACTGATGGTTGGCGCGATGGTACTGGGTGTTATCTTCATGTACGCGATGATCAACGTATACATGATCAACACAGTACCGACGTGGGACAACATCTACACACCACTGAGCTTCATCATGACGATGGTTGTGGGTGGCTTGCTGTTATCTCAGTTCGTGATTGTATTCGCAAACGACAGCCGCTTTACGGTTGACCGTAACATCACCATGTTGGCTGTTATCGCTGTTGCTATCAGCTTGCTTGTGACAGTAGGAAAACTGAACCTAATCGGAGACATCCAAACTTCAGCGGCAAAAGCGTCTGAGTTAGTCGATGGTTTAGGTAGCTATGTGATTCTTCAAGTGGCACTGCTAATGGCAAGCTTGTTGATTTGGATTCTACCTATGCTGAACAAAGCAAAAGTGAACCCAGTTAACCTTGGCTTAGCACTAGTATTGTTCTTGGCTTCAGAGTTAATCGGCCGTGGTTTGTTCTACAGCCTACATATGACAAGCGGTTTGTAATCGAGTTCTTACAGACATGAGTTGCGTGTAAACATCGCTGCTTGTTTGGTTATCTAGAAGGCTAGATAAACAAAAGGCCCAACACCTATTTAGATGTTGGGCCTTTTTATTTCGTTTTTTCTAGCGTTTTTAATACAGACTTAGCGAGTTCGCTTACATCGTTAGCTTACATAGCTACTTAATGATAGCCGCTGGAATAAACATGTCTTTTAATCGCTTAACCGAAGAATAAGTACCAAACATCGGTTTGTTATCTAAATGCCTTCTCAGCATATCGGCGGCAACGGTCTTAATCACGTTGCGTTGGTCTTCACGCGAGTACTGACGATAAAACTCAAGTACCTGCCCCCACTCGCCTGCTTCAGTCGACAATGCAACGCTGAATGTGTTGCCTTCCAGCTTACCAGTCACCAAAGCCAATTCAGTTCCGCACTTATCTCTTGTTGCTCCAGCCAGCGCAAAGGTCGCGGCTAATGGATCGCTCTTTTCAAGTTCGCTCTCTTTTGGCTCAGCCATCACCCATGAGTGTCCGAAGCAATCTTCTATCTGCTCATTCAATTGCAGCCACGCTGACAGTGAACCTTTGGTCGACACTTCAGACACAGATAACGTCTTCTTTTTTTCCGCCATGATGTGTCCAATATGGTCAATCATCGGCTCATCAACACTAACGACATTACTCTCTAGCAGCTTGTAAACCATCTGCAGAAGCTTAACGCGAGTTTCTAAGTCTGCCTTAGGACCAAACAGTTTGACCTCAATGAACGGCAGATAAGAGCGATAACCAAGTTCATAACCTTCTGGCAGCTTTAGTTGATCCAAAACATCAGAGATACCGGACTCAGACAAACCAAACGTAAACAGTCGACTGCATTCAGAGGCAACCACTTGAGGGTAAGTACACGACAAGTCAGGAAGAATCTCAAACGTCACCATGCGCTTGAATTCACTTGGTACACCCGGCGTGAAATAGAAAGTCGCATCGTTAATTTTCAGTTTGAAGCCACAAGCCGTCCCCACAGGGTTATCGACAATCTCTGAACTCGCAGGTAACAAAGCTTGTTTAAGGTTGCTGTCTGGCATTGGCATGCCACGTCCAGAGAACATCTCTTCCATACGAGCAAGCCATTCAGGGAACATGACGAGTTTCTGCTCGGAAGCAGCTGCAGCGGCGGCAGCACTCATATCATCGGTTGTCGGGCCTAAACCACCATTAACGATAACCACATCATAGTTAAAGCTCAGCATCAGCAGTTCTTCAACAAGAGCATTCATTTGATCACCCACAGTTGAGCGCTTAGCAAGCGCAAAACCATGCTGATAAAACTCAGCAGACATCCAAGCTGCGTTTGTATCTACAATGTCTCCATGAAGAACTTCTTCACCTGTGCTTAACATTGCGATTTTCGTCATATTTCTATCCCTTGTTGTCATAAAAAGACACTGCATTATTTACAAACTGGTCTATGGTTGAATTTGGAGCAATTCGCCTTTTCACTAATATTAATAATGTTAAACCTAAGGTTTTCTTAGGAAAAGCTATAAAAATTATTAGTTCCCTAAATCAGGCATTTAATAGATAATTGTGACCCTGATCAATTCCAAACTTTCTCATGGAGACCCTTGTGGCCAAATCACCGTTACTAGCAAAGGTTACTGCCGCATTTTCAATGCTAATGTCAGTTAACTCGGTTGCAAGCCAATACGACTTCGACCAGCCAATCAACCTTTCTTACTCGGATGAATGTGCTCAAGATTACTGTTTTAATGACAACTTGTACACCTACAAGCCTAGTACCAATTACGCACTGAGCGAATCGAGTGATGAGTACGACTTCTCAATCCAACAACCAAAACACATGTTGGTGAGTCAGGAGAAAGATTGGGATTACCTAATGGGTCAAACCTACACCATTCTTGGCTTGAGTGTCGCGACAGTGGGTCTAATGACTCTGCTCCCTGAAAGTATTACTAAGTGGGATGATGACCAACGTGATATCAGCTCATTAGGTAAAAAGTGGAAAGATAACGTTTCTGCTGGTCCAACATGGGACCGTGACGAACACTTCCTAAACTACGTAATGCACCCATATTTCGGTGGTGTTTACTACACCGCAGCTCGACACGCAGGTTACGACGAGTTTGAGTCATTCTTATACTCTTGGACTATGTCGACGTTCTTCTGGGAATACGGCGTAGAAGCGTTTGCAGAAGTACCTTCATGGCAAGATCTCTTCATCACACCTTTCTTCGGTGCGGTTGTCGGTGAAATGATGCTAGAAGCAGAGCAGGATATCATTGCTTCAGGTGGCGAAGTGATGGGCTCTCAAACCATGGGTGATGTGTCGCTATTCTTCCTTAACCCTGTTGGACACATTCACTACTGGGTAAGTGACGCATGGGGCGGTGATGCAGAAGTTAACCTGAATACTAACCCTTGGTGGGATAACCAAGACGCTGCACGTTTTGCTTACGATGCTGGCGCACCATACGACTCTCAGTTTGTTGGTATGAACTTCAAAGTAACGTTCTAATTCGTCTCTAGTGCTACTCAATATAAGTTATTGAGTATAAGTTGCTGAATCATCAATCACAGTGACAACTCTTCTAAAAAGCGGCTCTCTAGCCGCTTTTTTTGTGCCCTACTCTTCATTCTCTTTTTTTGCATCGAAGCTTAGTTTCAAAAATTGACCTAGGTCAAACATTGTTCGATGTAACCTTCTACACTGAAATTAAAGAACTTTATCGCGTGATATCAAACATTTAATTAGCAAAGAATAATTGAAACCTTGGGGGCTGATATGAACAGTACATTTATCGTAAACTTTATCGGAAAAGCATCACCAGCAACAATCAAACAGCTTGCTGCGGTTACTCACGAAAACGACGGCAAATGGCTCATCAGTAAAGTGAACTTTATTGAAGACCAAGTCGCAGGCGTACTAAAGGTTCAACTTCCAGCCATCAACGAATCGATTGTAAAAGAAGCGTTCAGCGCCAATCCAGATCTCATCGTGCAGTTTGTCGATTCCGATCATACACACAATGTTCAAGACACGGTCCATCACTTGAGACTCGACTCTAACGACCGAGCAGGTATCGTCAACGAAGTGACTCATGTATTGGATAGACAAGGAATCAGTATTCTCGATATGGATTGTCACCGCGTCTTTATCGCTGGTGGCGGCGGTGTTAGCTCAAGTCTATTCACATCAAAAATCGCCGTTAAGCTGCCAATCGAAGTACAGATCGACGACGTAGTTAATGAACTCGAAACGCTCAGTGAAGATACTCGTGTGATGATTGAAAGCTAAATAAACAAAATTAAAGAACAAAAAAGAGCAGCTCATTAGCTGCTCTTTGTATTGCTCTGAACTTGTGATTCAGTTACTTAACTGACCATTGTGATAATGAGCGTTTGAAGTCTTCATAGCCGAATTCATTTAGCTTCTGAACATCACCACTGCTACGTTCACAGTAGATTGAAGGCATTTTAAGGCCATTGAACCAGTTCAATTTCACCATTGTGTAACCCGCGCTGTCTAACAGATGCAGCTTTTGACCAATCTTAAGTGGCTCATCAAAGCTCGCTTCGCAGAACTGATCGCCCGCAAGACATGAACACGAACCAATCACGTAGTCATGGCTGCCTGTTTCTGATGCTTCCAATACTGATGCGGGCTCATTGTAGATAAGCGTGTCAAGGCGGTGCGCCTCAGTCGCTGAATCCACAATCGCTGTTTTCTTCACGTTCTCAACAATATCGACCACTGTCACAACTAGGTCGGTTGTTTTAGTGATGATCGCTTCACCCGGCTCAAGATACATCTGCACACCGTGCTTTTCAGAGAAGGCTTTCAGCGCAAGACCGAGTTTTTCGATGTCATAGCCAGGCCATGTGAAGAACACACCTCCGCCCATGCTCACCCAGTCCAACTTATCTAAGTGCTCACCAAACTGTTCTGAGATTGAATCAAGCAGGCCGATAAACGCATCGACGTCTTTGTTCTCACAGTTCATGTGGAACATCACACCATTAATCTCATCGAAAATTTCTGGTTTGATGTGGTCAGCTTGCACGCCCAAACGCGAGAATTGACGTGCTGGATTCGCCAAGTCTTGCCCTGCGTAGCTCACGCCCGGATTTAAACGTAAACCCAGTGAAGCTTTACCTTCAACAATATGACGGTAAGCAGCAAGTTGGCTTTGAGAGTTGAAGATCATCTTGTCGCAGATGTCAGCAACCTCTCTCACGTCATCTTCACTGTAGCCCACACTGTAAGCATGAGTTTCACCGCCAAAAGTTTCGTGACCTAATTTCACTTCATAAGGGCCAGAACTAGTAGTACCGTCTAGGTACGGTTTGATGATGTCAAACACGCCCCAAGTCGAGAAGCACTTAAGCGCAAGTACCAATTTCACACCTGAAATCTCTTTCAGTTGCTTGGCTTTTTCTAAGTTCGCAATCAACTTGTCTTCGTTGATCATGAAATATGGGGTTTTTAGTTCTTCTTTCTTAAACGTCATTTTTGTAAACACTCAAGCAGCATCTATAGATGGAAAGGTAAATTAACAATTTTGGTGTGATTTATTTTGATTTTGTCCTGTCCGAGCGCAGTGAGTTACAAAATCAAAATAAATGATACCAAAGCTTCAAGGCTATCATCATCGAAAAGGGAACAATCCATGTCCCCTTTAATTAGCAATCAAAACAAGAAATCAGTTCTTATTTTTTCAGCTCATGAATCACTGGAAGACCTTGGCCTGCTTCAAGCTCTTGAACATGCCAATCTAGACCAATTTCCGGCATAGTTGCTAGGAACGGATCTGGATTTAGCTGTTCCATGTTGAACACGCCTTTATCAGCCCATTCGCCACGGAAGAACTGAAGTGCAGCGGTAATCGCTGGAACACCAGTTGTGTAAGAGATCGCTTGGTGCTCTACGTCTTCGTAAGCCACTTCGTGGTCTGCGTTATTGTAGATGAATACGCTACGCTCTTTACCATCTTTCTTACCTTGAACCCAAGTACCGATACACGTTAAACCAGTGTAACCCGGAGCTAGAGATGTTGGATCCGGTAGTAGTGCTTTAAGAACATGCAGAGGCTGAACCACAGTACCATCGTGCAGTGTTAGCGGATCTGGGCTAAGAAGACCGATATCACGCATGCAGTTGAAGTAGTTCAAGTATGCATCACCAAAGCCCATCCAAAATTCGATACGCTTAGCTGGGATGAACTCTTTCATTGAACGAACTTCATCGTGCGCCATTGAGTAAACTTTGTGAGAACCACAGTTCGGGAATTCAAACTCAAGCATACGAGAGTGACAAGGTACTTGTTTCCACTCTTCATTTTCCCAGTAGAAAGAATCGCCTTGGATCTCAAGCATGTTGGTTTCTGGGTCAAAGTTTGTCGCAAACTTCTTGCCGTGGTCACCAGCATTCACATCCATTACATCAATTGAGTCAATCTCATCGAACAAGTGCTTAACCGCGTATGCAGCAAAGATTGATACCACACCTGGATCGAAACCAGCACCAAGAATACCTGTGATGCCTGCTTCAGCGAACTTCTCACGGTAGCCCCACTGCCAATCGTAAGCTTGTGGTACTTGTTGGCCTTCAGAACATAGGTCAACTGCTACCGATGTATCTAAATAAGAAACTTTAGATTGGTAACATGCTTCCATGATTGCCATGTTTACCCAAGGAGGACCAGCGTTGATCACTAGATCCGGCTGAACTTCTTTAATCAAAGCAACAAGCGCATCAACATCATCAGCGTCTACTGAACGTGCTTCTAGTTTCTTAGTTGAATCTTTAAGGTTGTTTTTGCCCTTGATAGATTCGATGATTTTTTCACACTTCGCGATTGTGCGAGAAGCGATTGTGATATCACCCAGTACTTCGTTATTTTGTGCTGCTTTGTGTGCAACAACCCAACCAACGCCGCCTGCACCAATTTGTAGAATAGCCATAGTATTAATTACCCTTGTTGTTCTGCTAGCTCAGTGGCTAGAGTTTGAATTTTGTTAATTAGAGATTTGAAATCTGATGTCTTTAGGCACGGATTCAAGATAGTGAATTTAAGCGCACTCTTACCATCCACGACCGTTTCACCGAGTACTGCAACACCACGAGTCAGCGCTTCCAGTCTTAGCGTTTGATTCAATTTGTCTAAATCTAGCTCGCCGTTTGCTGACGGCTTAGATCGGAACAGCACTGTTGATAGTGACGGCTCTGCGAGTAGCTCTAAGTCAGCTTGGTTTTGAATCAGGTCTGCCACTTCTAGCGTTTGCTCAAGAAGATGGTCGTACATATCACCCAACTGCTTTGGTCCAACGCTTTGCATCGTCATGAAGACTTTCAATGCATCGAAACGCTTGGTGGTCGCAATAGACTTATCGACTAGATTTGGCAGTTCATCGTGTTCGCGGTTTAGGTAATCTGCGTGATGTAGAAGGTACTTAAAGTTCGCTTTGTCTTTCAACAATACCGCGCCGCAGCTGATTGTTTGATAGAACAATTTGTGGAAATCGACACTCACAGAGTCCGCTTTTTCAATGCCTTGTAAGCGAGCCTTGTGGCTACTCAAGATAAGCGCGCCACCGTAAGCACTGTCGACATGGAACCAAAGGCCTTGTTGGCTTGCGAGGTCTGCAATCGCATCAAGGTCGTCGATAGCACCGTGATCGGTTGTACCCGCCGTACCGACAACAGCAAAAGGAATCAACCCTTGTGCTTTAAGCGCTTTCACTTCTGCATCTAACAAATCAGGCTTGATAGTGCCGTTTGCATTGGTGTCAACACAGCACACTGCCGCTTCGCCTAGCCCTAGTAGAGAGGCTGACTTTTGAACCGTGAAGTGAGATTTCTTTGAACATAAGATACGCAGCTTGCTCGCGTATTCTGGTAAGCCAAGCTTTTGGATTGAGTGACCATTGTGCTTATCCGCAACCCAGTCTCTCGCAAGCAATAAACCCATTAGGTTACTTTGCGTGCCACCGCTAGTGAAAACACCGTCAGCTTGTGCGCCAAGTTGGTATTTGTCACACATCCAATCCACGACGCGCTGCTCAACATAAGTCGCAGCCGATGCTTGGTCCCATGAATCCATTGATTGATTCAATGCCGCGATAATCGATTCCGCTGCTACCGAAGCCATAAGAGGAGGAGTGTGAAGGTGTGCAATGCAATCTGGGTGTTGCACGAAGATGGAGTTTGCAGCGACAAGGTCTGCAGTACTATCTACAACATCAACCAAAGCGTGTTGATTGTTATCAAGGTCGACAGCATTGATAGCTGCTTCTAGCACTTTTGGATCTAAACCCGAATAAGGGGTTTCAACCTGTTCAAAAACCGCTTTCATCGCTTGAGTGGTTTGGTTCATCACGTTAGCAAATTCGTCGCTACCGCCTAAACCTGTATGGATGAAATGCTTGTTCCATTCTTGGTTTGCTTGTTCGCTTGAAGCTGGGTCTTGTTGTAAGCCACCACCAGCTGCGATGATCGCTTCTTCCATTACGCGGAGTGCAAAGTCAATCTGCTCAAAAGAGATAATCATTGGCGGAAGGAAACGAATTACCGAGCCATCACGACCACCCTTTTCAACCATCAAGCCACGCTCTAACGCTGCTCGTTGAATCGCTAGGGTTAGTTCGCCGTCTGATTGTGGTTCGCCAAACTTGTTAAGCTCACCATTTGGTTGTTTGATCTCAGCACCGAGCATCAGGCCTTTACCACGAACTTCAGCAATACAGCTAACGCGTGATTGAATCTTCTCAAGCCCGTGACGTAAATATTGGCCTGCGATGTTCGCGTGCTCAACTAAGCCATCTCGTTCGATGATCTCCAACGCCTTAGCGCCAGAGACCATTGCTAATTGGTTACCACGGAATGTACCGGTGTGCTCACCCGCTTTCCATGTATCAATGCTCTTATCGAACACAAGCAGCGACATAGGCAGTCCGCCACCAATCGCTTTAGATAAACATAAGATATCTGGATTAACACCAGACTCTTCAAACGCAAATCGATGGCCAGTTTTGCCCACACCACACTGAATCTCATCAAAAATCAGTAGGATGCCGTGCTCATCACAGATGCGACGTAGGCCTTGTAACCAAGATGCTGGAGCAGGAATCACACCGCCCTCACCTTGCACAGGCTCAACGATCATCGCCGCCGGTTTCATGATGCCAGACTCGTCATCATTCAACATACGTTCGATGTAACGAATGCTCGCGTTAGCACCCGCTTCACCACCAATACCAAACGGGCAGCGTAGGTTGTATGGGAAAGGCATGAAGTGCACATCAGACATCAAGCCGCTACGACGCTCTTTAGTGCCGAGGTTACCCATCATACCCATGGTGCCGTTCGTCATACCATGGTAAGCACCACGGAAAGCAAACATGGTGTTGCGACCTGTGGTTTGCTTGGCGAGCTTGATCGCCGCTTCCACAGCGTCAGCGCCAGATGGGCCACAGAATTGAAGAACCGAGTTATTTGAAAAGTCTTGAGGAAGAAAAGCTTTAACTCGTTTGATAAACGTCTCTTTTGCTTGAGTCGTGATATCAAGTGTTTGGTATGGCAAACCAGAATCGAGTTGGTCTTTAAGTGCTTGGTTAATCTCAGGGTGGTTGTAACCCAGAGAAAGTGTACCTGCACCGGCTAAGCAATCGAGAAAGAGTTGGCCACGAGTATCTTCAACTAAAGCGCCACATGCTCGTTTAATAGCAATAGGCAGGCGTCTTGGGTAAGAGCGAACATCCGACTCATGCTGTTCTTGCTCTAGCAAAATAGCGTCAGGTGTTAGGTCGTACGTTCCCTCTAAGATAGGAACCATAGTTGAAAATGAATTTGCGATAGTATTGATATCGACTTCAAAGGCGGTAGTCATAAAAGTCCCCTTGAATGTGTTCATACTCACCTCCATCAGACGCAATTACCCACCAACTCTCGTTAAATTTGGAGAGAGTTCATAGTGAAGTACACGTATTGTCTAGAAATGAGATATAGCTGTACGCTCGCATAAGTCAAATGACGAATACGAAATTAAGCCGTCTTAAGACAGCGATAAATTGTTAGCGTGAGCTCAAGGTTCAGTAATGCTACTGTTTTGAAGAATTGGACATTTTTGCAGGATCGGGCAGCTATGAGGAGCTGGTCCCTTTGGAAATGCAGAGCTGATTAGCAATGTTGTAATTAGTGTGTTCAATGTTGGGTTTCCCATTAACATGACGAACTGCGCCATAAGTATCCCGTCTATCAGCTAAAGGACTAGCCAATACCTACCCTACGTAATGTCCCAATCAGCAAGAATGGTCACTACGCGTATCCCCCAGAAGCAATCGTTGCTCTTCTTGAACATTTTCATTCCGAGATTGCGCGGGAAAGTAACATAAAGTGAAATGAACGATCAATAGTTTTTAGTAATAGCTTGATAAATAGCAGCGGTGGCTAAGCAATTGCTGTAAATATCGTCACACTATCGTTTGGGAAAGAGATCCCCGGTTCATTCGTTCCTCATACCCGAGGATGACGACGTGGGGTTATAAACGTTGCTAGAGAAGCTTTTAGGTCATGGCGTCACTCCCTAGAGCGAGGTATGAATTCATAGAGAACCCCTTACAACATGTCATTGTATTGCTTTATTCAAGAAACTATCTGATGCAATAGATTAAACTGAAGTTAATCAGCAAGCGGCAAGAGATCCCCGGTTCATTCGTTCCTCACACCCGAGGATGACGACGTGGGTGTACAGGCGGTGTTAGTGATGGCTTTGAGGCTGTGGCGCCTTTCCGTCATTCCTTAGCCTGAAGAATGAGTTCATTGGGAGTCCCTTACAACATGTCGATGTATTGTTTTATTCAGAAACTATCTGATGCAATAGATTAAACTGAAGTTAATCAGCAAACGGCAAGAGCTCCCCGGTTCGCTCGTTCCTCACGCCCGAGGATGACGACGTGGATTTATAAACGTTACTAGAGAGACTTTGAGGTCATACCGTCTTTCCGTCATTCCCTAGCACGAGGAACGAGTTCATAGGGAATCTCGCTTTTAAAAACTAACTTGATTGCAAAATTTGAAACAGAGATAGAAATGAATGTTGAGTGCGGATTCGAACAAGAAGAGTTCTTAAACGTAAAAGCTAAACGTCAGAAACCAAAAAGCCCGAACATTTCTGTTCGGGCTTCTTAATTTGGAGCGATACATCGGGTTCGAACCGATGACCTCAACCTTGGCAAGGTTGC